>CAIYHG010000016.1 GCA_903925975.1 uncultured Acidobacteriia bacterium
AGGCCGCAACTGACCACTATTTTTCGCTGCGCCGAGAAAGCCCCAGCCACCCCGCCTCTTTTGCCCATCAGCGCCCGTCCGCCGCACGCTGGTGAGAAATCGCGGCTAAGAGTCGCCGGTGCTGCCGGCGCTCGAACTATTCGGCGGCGGGCTCAGTTCTCGGCCTCGGTCGATAGTCGCGAGGATCGATGCAGGCATCGTATAAGGATCGAGGAATACGTATCCACTCGGTCCGATCTGTTCCCCGCTTACTGATATGCGCCGCAAGCGGATAGGCGCATGCGATCTTTATCCATCGATCCTGTTCACGAGCGATGGTTGTGATCTCCTGCATGATTTCAGAAAGATCCTGGTCTTGACTGAAGATGATCGCAACATCGTACTGATTGCGGTGTGCGAGCCCAATGACATCCAGGGCAAGCCGCACATCAATTCCCTTTTCCTTGCCGTTACGCGTTAATCGGTGATACGTTTCAATGCCCTGCGTGCGCATGGCTCTAAGCTTGGCGGTCCAAAACCCGTGCCAACGCTCGTCTTCTGACGCGGGCGGCACTCCCGTGTAGAAACGCGTCTGATTGCAGTTGCATCCGAAGCTCTCCAGGCACACCGCATTCGAGAGCGCCAGGACATCATAGTTCGGATACGTGTAGCCAAAACACTCCATGACCGAGCGGTAGAGGTTTTGACCGTCGATGAAGGCCGTAATCCGTTTTGATGGGGGTTCAATCAGAGGCAAGAACTGCCCCCGAAAATGAATAACCCCGCTGGGGCCTCTCGGCTAGACCAGCGGGGAGCAATTTCATAACTAGTATAGCAAAACATAGGGGTTCGTCAAGCGTGGAATACTGCTCGGTTCTAGACCCTCACCAAACCACCGTTCGCTCTCTTCCCGCGGCTTGGTGTACGGCACTAGAGCAGGCCGAGCGGTTCCCATTCCCGCCCCGCTGCTATACTCGTATTTCCCGTGTTCCATTCGATTGAAAAGCAACTCTCACGCGCATTTCGCGATCATATTCAGGCTCGCTACGGAGTCGATCTCCCGTTCGGCGTCGAACAGCCGCGCCAGAGCGATTTCGGCGAAATGGCCGTCCCGGCGGCGTTTCAGCTAGCCAAGCAACTGAGGCAGGCGCCGCGCAAGATCGCCGCCGAACTGGTGGATGAAGTTGGCCCGGTCCCGGGCGTCGCCGCGATGGAAGTGGCCGGCAACGGCTACATCAACATCCGGCTCGACCGCGGAGCGTACGGCGCCGCGCTGCTGGCGGACGAACCCGAAGCAACTGTCGCCGCGGGCGAGAAGATCATCGTCGAGCACACCAACATCAATCCCAATAAGGCCGCGCATATCGGCCACGTGCGGAACGCCGCACTGGGGGATACGTTCGTGCGCATGATGCGCGCGCTGGGGCAGCGCGTGGAAGTGCAGAACTATATCGACAACACCGGCGTGCAGGTAGCCGACGTTGTGGTGGGTTTCAAGTTCCTGGAAGACAAGGGCGTGGCGGACGTGAAGGCGCTGCTGGCCGATAGCTCCGTCCGGTTCGATTACTACTGCTGGGATCTTTACGCGCGCACGTCGGGTTATTACAAGGACCATCCCGAAGCGCTTCAATGGCGCGCGGCCACGCTGCACTCGATTGAAGCGGGCGAAGGCGAGCTGTCCGAACTGGCGCATCTGGTAGCGGACGCCGTGGTGGAGGCGCACCTCGCCACCATGCTGCGGCTCGACGTGGAGTACGACGTGCTGCCGCGCGAGAGCGAGATTCTGCACCTCCAGTTCTGGGCTTCCGCCTTCGAACAGCTCAAGGAACGCAAGGCCATCTACCTCGAAACCGAGGGCAAGAACGCGCACTGCTGGGTGATGCCCGGGCTTTCGGAAGAGGGCAAGGTGATTGTGCGCTCGGACGGCACGGTGACTTACGTCGGGAAAGACATCGCTTACCAGCTCTGGAAATTCGGTCTGCTCGGGAAGGACTTCTACTATCGTCCGTTCCGGAAGTATGCCGACGGCCGCGTGCTGTGGATCACGACTGACGACGCAACCGCCGAGCGCGGCGATTTCGGGCGCGGGTCGCGCGTGTACAACGTGATCGACGCGCGGCAATCTTATTTGCAGGACGTGGTAGCGGCGGGGCTGCGGGGGCTGGGTTACAACGATCAGGCGGACCGCTCCGTGCATTTCTCGTATGAGATGGTGGCGCTGTCGCCCCGGTGCTGCGCGGACCTCGGCATTCAGCTTTCCGAAGAAGACCGCAAGCGCACGTATGTAGAAGTTTCGGGCCGCAAAGGCCTCGGCGTGAAGGCCGACGACCTGATCGATACGCTGATCGCCAAGGCGCTTGAGGAGGTGGACGCGCGACACCCTGAATCGCCCGCCGAAGAACGGCGGCGCGTGGCGTCGCAGATCGCGGTGGGCGCGCTGCGGTATTTCCTACTCAAGTTCACGCGCAATTCCGTGATCGCGTTCGACCTGCAGGAGGCGCTCAGCTTCGAGGGCGAAACCGGGCCGTACGTGCAGTATGCGGCGGTGCGGGCGCGCAATATTCTGCGTAAGCTGGAGGAACTCGGCGAGAAAGTTCCGGATTTCGCGGCCGAGCTTTCACCCGAGGCCATGGCCCGGCAGCTTCAGTCGGAGGACTTCTGGCAGTTGCTGCTGGCGGCGTCGAAGGCCGATTCCGCCCTCGAGCGCGCGGTTGCGGCGGGCGAGCCGGCGCACGTGGCGAAGTACGCTTTCCAGGTGGCGCAGGCGTTCAACAATTTCTACCACCAGTACCCCATCATTCACGAGGAGAACCGCGAGAAGAAGGTTTTCCTGCTGTGGATGACGGATTTCTTCCGGCGGCAGTTGGAGCGCACCGCGGGCATTCTGGGCATCGCCATTCCGGACTATATGTAGGCCGGGCTCCGCGCCGGGAAAACCCGGAGCATGCGCTGGGAAAACGGGCGGCTGTTAGAATGTGAACAGCAATGGCCTCCGGCGCGCCCACACCTCCTTTGCGCAGACTGCTAGACGACCACGTCGCCGACCTCTATCGGGAGGTCCGCTCCATTTTCGAAGTCGAGGCGGGGGCTCGTATTGCGGAGGCGTGCGCCCGCGCCAAACATGAAGCGGCCGCGGAGTTGAATCAGGCCATCCGGCGGATGAAGCTGGCCGACGATAGCGACGAACTCGCCGCCACGCTGCTTGATGCGGCTGGATCGTTTGCCGCTGGAGCGGCGCTGTTCTTCGTGGACGCCGGAACGTTGCGCGGCGCCCGAGTGCGCGGCGTATCCGAAGAGGCGGCCGCGGCTTTCCGCGAGTTATCGATTCCACTCACCGAGGCGCCGGCGCTGGCGGGCGCGGTGGAAACGCGCGACCCCGTCATCACCGCGGCTACGCCGGCCGAGGTATCCGCGCAGCTCTCATCGTTGATTGGGCATTCGCCGGACGAGCGCGCTTTCGTTTTTCCGATCGCGCCCGGCGAGCGGGTGGCTGGGCTTCTATACGCCTGGGGCCCGGCGGACGCGGCCGCCATCGAATTGCTGGCGCAGGTGGCCGCGGCGCTGTGGGCGGGCATTCGGCCGCGGGCGTCCTCGGAGCTGCTGAGCATTGCGCCGGCGGGGGAAACGATATCGGCGTGGGAACGCCTCTCGCCCGAAGAACAGGCACTGCACTTGCGCGCGCAGCGGTTCGCGCGGGTTCAGGTGGCGGAGATGCGCCTGCGCCACCCGGTGGAAGTGCAGACCGGACGGGCGCACAAGAATTTGTTTGGAGCGCTCCGCAGGCCGATTGAAACGGCGCGCGAAGCGTTCCGCGAACGCTTCTTCACCCCATGCCCGAGCATGGTGGATTACCTTCATCTGGAGATGGTGCGGACCCTTGCGAATGATGACCCGGAGCTGCTGGGGAAAGAGTACCCCGGCATTTTGGCGTAACGTGAAGCAGACCTCGGCCCATCTCGCCGCTCCCGTCTGCGCCTTGGCCATCCTGGGGGCGATCTTGGCGCACCCCGCCGTCCCGCAGACCAAGGAAGCACCCAAGGCTGCCGCGAAGAAGAAGGCCGCCGCCAAAGCTCCTGCCCCAGCCGCGAAGACGCCCGCGAAAGCGCCGGCCAAGACTCCGACAGCGGCCAAAACGCCTGCCCCCAAGACCGCACCCGCATCGGGGGGGCTTGCCGCCCTGGTTCGCGCCTACCGCGACAACCCTTCGGCCGCGCGGCGCACCGCCATCGCGAAATACGCGGAAGCGCACGCCAACGAGGAAAGCGGCGCGCTGGCGCGCCTGGCCCTGGGCGTGGGGTCTTATGAGAATCGCGACTACGCCGGCGCCGTCGCCGCATTGAAGGCCGCGAAAGTCCCCCGGATCGCCGATTACGTCGCCTACTATCTGGCCGCGGCGCGGGTGGAAGCCAACGATAACGGGGGCGTAGCCCAAGACTTGGCGCCGCTCCGCTCGGCCGACCCGGTTTCACCTCTGCTGGGCAGAGCGTGGATTCTGGAAGCCCGCGCGCTGAAGGGCTCCGATGCGGCAGCGGCAGCGCGCCTTCTGCGCGAACATTACGACGAACTCCCGCAGCCCGAAGGGGACATCAACCTGGCCGATTGCTACCAGGCGGCCGGCGATCTCGCCAACGCAGCCGTCTACTATCAGCGCGTCTATTACAAGTTCACCGCGGGCGCGGCGGCGACGCGAGCAGCCTCGGCGATCCTGACTCTCAAGGACACAATGGGATCCGCGTACCCGGCGCCGCAGCCGGAGCAGATGCTCGGCCGCGCCGACCGCTTTTTCGAGAGCCGCGAATACGCGCAAGCGCGAACCGAGTACCGGGACGTGGCCAACCGCACGTTCGGACTCACGCGCGATCAGGCCACCGTGCGCATGGGCGCGACGCAGTTTCTTGCCGGTAGCGGGACGGCCGGTTGCTCATACCTGCGCGGGCTCACGCTGCCCGACTCGGAAGCCGAGGCGGAGAGGCTCTATTACGTTGAGGAGTGCGGGCGGCGGATCGAGAACGACGATGCCATGCTCGCCCCGGTGAAGAAACTCGCCGAAAGTTTTCCGAAATCTCCGTGGCGCCTGCGGGCGCTGCTCTCGGCGGGCAACCGGTTCCTGGTGGCGAACCGGCCCGACGACTACGCGCTCCTGTACAAGGACGCCCACGATGCATTCCCAGGCGATCCGGCCGCCGGCACGGCTCATTGGAAAATCACGTTCCTGGCCTGGATGCGCAATCGGGACGAGGCGACGAAGCTCTTGCGGGAGCACCTAAAGGCGTATCCGGATCACCCGACTACCGGGGCGGCTCTCTACTTTCTGGGACGCGACGCCGAGGGGAAGAGCGATTTCGGCGCGGCTAACGTAATCTATCGGCGGCTCTCGGACGTTTTTCAGAACACCTATTACGCCGAACTGGCCCGCGGACGGCTGAAGGACTCGCACGTGGCGGGCGCGCGCCCGTCGCAGGATACGGCCCAATTCCTGGCGTCCCTGCCCCTTTCCGAAAGGACGCCCGTTCCGGCGGTGAGCACCGGCGTCACCACGGCCAGAATCGCGCGCTCACGCCTGCTGCGTACGGCAGGGTTGGACGATCTGGCGGATTCCGAATTGCGCTACGGCGCAACCAAAGATGGCCAGCCCGCGCTGCTCGCCCTGGAAATGGCTTCGGCCGCCGAGGCGCCGTACCTGGCAGTGCGCATATTGAAGCGATGGGCACCGGAGTATCTGGGCATGCCGCTTGAAGCCGCGCCGCGGCGCTTCTGGGAGTTTCTATTCCCGCTGCCGTACCGCTCGGAGTTGTTCGCCAGCGCGCGAGCGTTGGAACTCGATCCGTACCTTATGGCGGGATTGATCCGCCAGGAATCGGAGTTCAACCCGAAAGCGCTTTCGACGGCCAAGGCCTACGGCCTGATGCAGGTGCGCCCGTCCACGGGCAAGCTGTTCGCGCGCAAGGCCGGCGTTTCGCGCTTCAGCGCCAACGTGCTGTACCAGCCCGCATCCAACTTGAAGATCGGGGCTGCGGTTCTGCGGTCGATGCTGTCGGATAACAACGGAAGGCTGGAGCCAACGCTGGCGGCGTACAACGCGGGCCCGAACCGCGCGGCGGACTGGCTGACGTGGAACACGTACCGCGAACCCGCCGAATTCGTGGAATCGATTCCATTCACGGAGACGCGGGACTACGTTCAGGCCGTGCTTCGGAACGCCGCGCTGTACCGCAGGCTCTATTCCGAATAGCGCGGCGCACGTGGACGTTGAAGCTTAGGCTGCGGGCAAACGGTGACCGGGCGCCCAGCTTCTTACTGCCCGAAGCAGAACAGATGCCCCGCCTGATCGCCGATCACTACGCGGCCGCCGGCGAGGGATGGGGATGCGGAGAGGGGGGCGCCGGCTTCGTACTCCCAGAGCTTCTTTCCGCTTACCAGGTCTAGCACGTAGAGGCGGCCGTCGTTCGATCCGATGTACACGCGGCCGGCGGCAATCGCTGGGGACGATTCTACTCGCGCTCGGGTTCGGAATGTCCAGATTACTTTGCCTGTTGCGGTGTTGATGGCATGGACTAACTTATCGCGACCGCCGAGCACGATGCGGTCGCCGCTCAAAGCGGCGGAAGAATAGTAGGGAAACGCCGAGGGGCTGTACTTCCACAGAACGGATTTCCGGGCAAGATCGACG
This sequence comes from uncultured Acidobacteriia bacterium, assembly GCA_903925975.1. Classification (GTDB taxonomy): domain Bacteria; phylum Acidobacteriota; class Terriglobia; order Bryobacterales; family Bryobacteraceae; genus BOG-224. The sequence continues at coordinate 6,650 of CAIYHG010000016.1, forward strand.
CCGAAGACGTCGTTGTCGAGCGTGCCATAGTAGGCACGATTCCGGTCAAGCGCCATGGATGCGCCGGTGTAGCCGCCGGAGGGAAAGCTCACAACCTCTTCGCCATCTGCAATACGGATGCCGTGTACGGTTTCATCGCACCCCGAGAAGTACGCCACGCCATCGGCTACTGCGGGAGTGGAATGCACGTAATTGCCGGTGGCGACCTTCCACAACAGTTTGCCGTCGCGGCGCGAAAGGCAATACAGGCTAGCGTCGTAGGAGCCAATCAGAATCATGTCTCCTGAAACCACCGGCGACGACTTGATCTCGCCTTCCGTCGCGAACGTCCACAGGGCTTTACCGTCGGCGGCATTCACGGCATGCAGGACGCCGGCGAGGTCGCCGATGTAGACCACGCCCCCGGAGACGGCGGGTGACGATTCGCCGATCGCATCGGTGGCACGGTATTTCCATTTCAGGTTGCCGGTTTGGAGGTCAATCGCCAGCAGGTCTTTGGATCGGGAGCCGACAAAGACTACGCCGTTCACAATAGCGGCCGAGGACTCTATGGACTCGCCGGCGTCGTAAGTCCACAGAAGCTTCAGCTTCGCCGGAACGCTGCCCGTTGCCACGCCAGTCAGTTGCGTGTTACCGCGGAACTGGGGCCATTCGTCGGCCGCATTTAGGACCCCACCTGCCAGAAGAAGGATGAAAACTAGTGTCCTGCCTCCAAAGCTTGCAAAAGAAGTGGGGCAGGCAATCTTGCCTGCGGAGCTGCTCTCCAGCAACTCCAGCAGCTCCAGCCGCCTGAAAGGCGGCTGCGGCCAGGATTGGCCGCCCCACAACGGAAGCCGATTCTTGCGCGGCCTTCTGAGACAGGAAGCGAGCCGCATACCCGTTACTGCTTTGCCAGCGCGAATAGCGCATTTCGGCTGGCGATAAACAGCATGCCGTTCGCGGGTACGAAACTGGAGTACACGCTGCTGCCCATGTTGGTTTGGAACAGGAACTTCTTTTCCTTGGACGCATTCAGCACTATGACGTCTCCATCGGCGTTGCCCACGTACACTTTGCCGTCAATCACCATGGGAGAAGACCAAATGGCAGCCATCATGTCGTGAGTCCAGTACGCCTTTCCGGTATTCACGTCCAGGCAAAACAGGAAGCCGTTCAAGTCGGCCGCAAACAGCAGGCCGTCTTGGATGGCGACGCCCGAGATGGAGCGCTTGATCTCCCCATTGCGCCAGATCATGCCACTCGCGCTAATATCGCCCCGCTTAGTGGCGTCAATGGCGTACAGATTGCCCGGGCCTAACCCACTCTCCGGGTCCTGGCCGTTGGCGATGTAGACCTTGTTTTCCAAAATCACGGGCGTCGAGATCACGGTTCCGGCCGTATTCGGCCAGGCGGTCCCTTTGGGATTGGTATTGAACTCCCAAAGCTTGGCGCCTTTCAGCGCTTCATAGCCGCGCACCCAACCGTCGCCCTCGCCGATCACCACCTGCACTACGCCGCCAATGGTCCCAACCGCCGGAGAGGACCACTGGCCGTCGAAGATTCTTCCGATGATGCTGTTCGCCTTCCACGCCAATTTACCGGTCTGCTTGTCGAGAGCCACGAGGGTAGGCGCTTTGGGATTGGGCGTTTTCTCGCCGTTTTCATCGGCGCCGTTGGATGAGTTGACGTAGATCAAGTCGCCGTACGACGCCGGTGAGGAAGTGGTCTTGTTATGCGGGACTACGCCAAGTTCCTTGAGCATGTCGTAAGTCCAGATGACCTTCGACCCTCCCTGGCCATCGCCGTGAGTATCGAGCGAGAGGACCTCGCCGCGGTTCGAGACGTAATAGAGCCTGTCGCCCTCAACCAGCGGCGTGGAGCACACGCCGGTCTCCGGCCAGTCCTGGTTGTTGTCTTCCAGCTTTGCGTGCGTGTGCTGCCACAGGAACTGCCCGTCCGACTCGCGGAAGCACATGAGGACCCCGCGGTCTCCCGTCTCCTTGGGGTTCAGCTCCAGTTCGTTATTGGTGCCGATGTAGACCTGCCCGCCTGCGACCACGGGGTTGCCGTAGGTCTGCGAGCCCAGCTTGGCCGTCCACTTCACGTTCAGCTTCTTTTCAAGGTCCCAGGAAGCGGGCAGATTGCGCATGGCGGAAACCATGTTCCGCCCGGGCGTGCCGCCCCACATGGGCCAATCGCCATTGGGGGGATCGGCGGCCAGCAAGACCAGGCAAAAGAAAGCGCCCAGAAGCGCCGCGGTCGCGATGAAGCCGAGTTTCCTCTTCAGCATGTTGCGTTCCGCCGGCCCAGGCGTCGAGAAGAGTCTCGACGCGGCAGACAGAGTGTCTGCGCCACAAACCGTGGCGCGCCCACTCCTGGGCGCCGTCTCGACACTCGTGTCGAGATGTTTCTGATCAACACCAAGGGCATCTCCAAGACCATCATGCCCTATTTCGGCTTAACGTTTGATGTCGTAGGCGTAGAGGCTGTCCTGCTCGCGGACGTATAACCTGCCGTTCGAAATCGCCGGGTATGCCCACGTATTCCACTGTCCCTTCGGGATTTCGAAGCGGGAGACTTCCTTGTATCCCGCGGGCGATGGATCGATCAAGCCGATTTGGCCGTTCTCGCCCTGGCAGTAGAGCAGGCCATCGGCCAGGAGGCAGTTGCCCTTATCCACGCTGCGGTTCTTCCAGGCCACCTTGCCTGTTTTGAAATCCATGGCGACGAGAACGCCCGGCTGGTTGCCGCTGAAGCCGTAAAGGGTATCGCCGATCTTGACAGACGTTGTGTAGTGGTTCTGCATGTCGGCGTTGAAATAGGCTTCGGTAGCCGTGACCTTGCCGCCTTCGGCCGAGAGTTTCAGCAGCGCGCATCCTGTACCGTAATCGGATGAGTAGAACACGTATCCATCCGCGTACACGGGCGTCGCGATGTTGGCGGTTCGGTTGGCGACTTTCGTGTAGCGCCAGAGCAGGGACCCATCCTTGGCGTCAACTCCAAGTGCGGCCGAAGCCGTCAGTACCGTATAGATATGGAGGCCGCCAAAATCCAGGGGCAGAACCGAGGAATAGCCGGCCGCGTCGTCCTGCGCCTTCCAAATCACTTCGCCGGTGGCCTTGTTGAGAGCTACAATCCCAGAGCCTCTTCCGCCCGGATGGATAATCAGGCGGTCCCCGTCAATCAGCGGAGATTCGGTGAAAGCCCACTGCGGCAGGCTAGACTCGAACTTTGCGCCGTAATTCAAGCCCCACACGCGCTTTCCTGTTTCCGTATCGAGACAGTCCAGCGTTCCATCGGCGGCCAGCGCATACAGCCGGTTGCCATCCACCTGCGGCATGCCGCGCGGGCCGTTCCCGTGATCTTCGGAGTAGGCCTGGTTTGTCAGGGGAGTCTTCCAGACCTGTTTGCCGGTGGCGGCGTCGAGGGCCAGGACGAATTCCTGATTCCCCGTCTGGCCTTGCGTATAGATGCGGTTGCCCACCACAGCCATGGAAGAGAAGCCCTGGCCGAGGCCTGTCGCCTTCCAAACGGATTTGGGGCTGCCTTGCGGCCACGCCTTCAGCAGGCCCGTTTCCATTGACTTCCCGTCGCGGTTGGGCCCCAACCAGGTGGCCCAGTCGGCCGCAAGCGCGGGGATCGAGAGGCAGATGAGGATCGAGAGAATTCGGCTAAGTCTAAACATGAAATAGTGATCTTTCTACAAAGTACATCGCGAAACACCTTCACAGAGCGCGGATACGGTTGTGGATTATTAGACCCTGTATACCATAAACTGCACCATCCCCTTTCCGCCCCAGGCGTGTAGCCGCTACCAAGCCTATTGGGCCACCTGAACGAGCTTCAGGTTCTTCTGGTCGCGGATGAGCAGCTTGCCGTCTACCAACGCCAGCGGGGCCCAGTTCTCACCAGGCTCCATCAACGCGGCGCTTGCCAGAGGCTTGAAACCGGCTGGATCTGGGTCGATCAGGTAGAGCTTGGTGCTGCCGTCAGTCGCCAACAAAACGCCATCGACGAGGATGGCGCCGCCGCGAACGAATGCCGGGTTCTGCCCCGTCTTCCACTTCACCTCACCGGTCATGGTCATGCACACCAGCCCATCGTTACGTTCGTTGGTCGAATACTGGGTATAGAAATGGTCTTTGTAGAGGATGGGCGGCTGGGTGTGCGAACCGAACTCCACGGTCTTGAACAGCTCCGTGACGCCGTAGCTGCCGTCGGCTTTCTTTTCCACCTTGATCAGCGCGGAGCCGGCGTTGTATCCGCCCGAAACGAGTATCCGTCCCTGGCCGGCATCGACGGCATGAGGTACGGGGATGATGCACTGCCAGCCGGTGTAGGTCCATAGAACCCTGCCGGTCAGCGGGTCAAGGCCTGTCACGCTGCCGCCGGTCGCGGTGCGGCCGAATCCCTGGGCGGCAGTCATCATCACCAAGTGGTCTTCTCCGCTTACCTTGACTATGGATGGCGTGACATATCCCGCGCCTCCGGAAAGCGGCGCCGTTTTCCACTTCACGTCTCCGGTCAGTTTGTCGTAGGCAATGACGCCTGCCTGGGGAGCCTGTGACGCCACGATGAGCAGGTTGCGGTACACAAACGGGTTCTGCGCAATTCCCCAGATCGGCAAAGTGGTATTGGCCGGGCCGGCGTTCTGGAAGCCGGCGGGAACTCCCCTGCCGCCGCCGAAATCGGTCCAGATGTTCTTGTTCCAGACGGGCTTGTGGGTGGTTGCGTTGACGCAATACAAATCTCCCAATGGCCCGACGGTGTAGACGCGGTCGCCGTCCACGGCGGGTGCGCTTCGCGAGCCCGGATGATCCATCCTGCCCGGCGCGATATAGGCGAAGTTCCAAAGCTCCTTGCCGGTCGAGAAATCGACAACCCTGAGATTGTCTCCGGTCTTGTCATCTCTATCGAGCAGATAGACCTTTCCGCCACTGACGACCGGGCCGCCAAAGCCGGCCCCGATGGGAGCTGTCCACAAAACCTTCGGGCCTTCCTTCGGCCAAGTCCGCAAGATTCCCTTCTCGGTAGACGTGCTGTCCCTGTTCGGTCCGTAGTATTGCGGCCAATCGGCGGCAAACACGCCGGCCGCAAGGATCAGTGCCAGAAACATCGTTATGAGTTTTGCATTCATCTTCATTGCTGCGGTCCTCTTTCGTGGATCAATGCCAATCGTCGATACGGCTCGCCGCTACTTGGCGGGCTCGGCGCCGTTAGCAGTTATCGCATATAGATGAGTTCTAGCCATCACGTACAGGACGCTGTTGGCCGGTACCGGCGTGCTGTAGACCGAGTCCGCCATATCGATTACCAAAGGCTTATTCATTTCTGCGGCTGCTTTGAAAATTGCCAGGTCCCCGTCCGCGTCCCCCAGGTAAACCTTGCCGTCGGCGACGAGCGGAGATCCCCAGACCGGCGAATTGAGGTCGTATGTCCAATATGGCTTTCCGCTCTTGGCATCCAGGCAGTGAAGAGTGCCTTTGAAATCGGATAGAAAAGCCAATCCGTCCGCCACCGCCGCCGTCGAGATAGACCGGCCGATCTTGTCGTACTGCCATGCCTTACCCAAGGCCGTGATGTCGCCCCGCTTCGTGGGATCGATACTGTATGCCACCCCGGGGCCGTTGCCCTTATCGGGGTCCTGCCCGGCGCCGATGAACACTCTGCCATCGCTGAAGACGGGCGTAGCGACCCCGTAATTTCTATTCTCGGCCGCCGTGTTCCTGGGGTTCAGATTGAATTTCCAGAGCCTCTCGCCCGTTCGGGCGTTGAAGCCGTACAGCCAGCCGTCGCCTCCCGCAAAGAACGCCTGCTCCGTCCCATCCACCAGACCGAGGGTTGGAGAGGACCACTGGCCCGCCAGGATGCCCTCCCCTGGAGAGTTGTCCTGCCATACGACCTTTCCGGTGTTCTTGTTGACGGCGATAAAGCTGGGAGCTTTCGGAGAGGGAAACTGGTCGTCGCTGCGCCCGTTAGACGTCTCGAGGAAGACCAGATCCTCCCAGATCACCGGAGATGAATTAGCCATGTTTCGCTGGTACACGCCCAACTCTTTCATCATGTCGAGCTTCCACACGACGTCCGCGTCGGCTGGCCCCTTGTAGACTTCTTCCTGGAAGGGCCCGTCGTTCTTGCCGTCCAGAAACCCTTCGGTGTCCAGGCAGACCAGTTCGCCCCTGTTGTTCACGTAATAAAGGCGCTTTCCTTCCACCGCCGGAGAGGAGCAGACGCCCTGGTCGGGGAAATCATTGTCCGGTCCGGAATCCAGTTTGTCCGACACTGCCTGCCAGAGGAACTTCCCATCAGCCTCCCGGAAGCACATCAGGACGCCGCGATCACCCTGGATTTCGGGGTTCCTGGGATTTCCATTGTTGGTCCCGAGAAAAATCTTGCCATCCGCGACGACTGGATTCCCGTATGAAGTGGTTCCGATCCCGGCTTGCCACTTGATGTTCTTTCCGCTCTTGATATCCCAGGACCCGGGGAGGTTCTTCATGGCCGAGGCCAGATTGCGTTGCGCCGCGCCGCCCCACATCGGCCAATCCTGAGAGACGAGCGGGAACGCAGCGATACTGGCGAGCATCAACGCGATAGAACCGATTTTGACATTCATATACCAGTTCGGTCGGCTACCGGCCCTGGGTAGACTCCGCCTGCCCGCGGCGCGGGCGGGGCGATTCGCGCCGATCGGTTCCGAGCAGGCGGGATTTTCCGATAACAGGACCGCATGATCTATTATTACGTTTGCCATAAGCCCCTGAATCCGTTCTTTGGCGAACAGCACAGGCAGGCAGGTGAACGGCACTTGGAATGAGGGGAATGAGATCTATACCGGCGATTCGCGAGCCCTGAACAGGCAAACATTCTGGCCCTCGCGGGTGTTGGGCCGGCACAAAGCCGGTGACCATTACCGCGCCAACCGGGGCCTCAAGTCTCAACGCCAGGGGGTTACGGGCCATGAGCCCGGAATCCCCCTCGCGTTGCGTATCTGCTTACTCAGCCTTGAGGGATGCCATGTCGATGGAGAAGCGGTACTTCACGTCGGACTTTAGCAGTCTCTCGTAGGCTTCGTTCACCTTCTGAATGGGAATCACTTCGACATCGGAAGTGATGTTATGCGCGCCGCAGAAATCCAGCATCTCCTGGGTCTCGCGTATGCCGCCGATGAGCGAGCCGGACAGGCTCCGGTTGCCGAACAGCAGACCGAAGCCGGCGATGGGGAAAGGCCTTTCAGGGGCGCCGACGAGGGTCATGTTGCCGCCGCGGCGCAGGAGCTGAATGTAGGCGTTGAGGTCGTGATCCGCCGAGACGGCGTCGAGGATGAAATCAAAGCTGCCGGCGTGCTTTCGCATCTCGTCGGCGTTGCGGGAAATCACGACTTCATCGGCGCCCAGGCGGAGCGCGTCTTCCTTCTTGCCGGGCGACGTGGTGAAGACCACCACGTGGGCTCCGAACGCATGCGCGAACTTCACGCCCATGTGGCCCAGACCGCCCAGACCCACCACTCCCGCCTTCTTGCCTTTGCCGACGCCCCACCGGCGCATGGGCGAGTACGTCGTAATTCCCGCGCAAAGCAGAGGCGCGGCCCCTGCCAGATCGAGGCTCGAAGGAACGTGCAGGACAAAGCGATGGTCAACCACGATGCTGCCGGAGTAACCGCCGTAGGTAACGCCGCCAAGGTGCTTGTCCGGGGAATTGTACGTAAAGACCCCGCCCGGGCAGAATTGCTCGAAGCCGGACTGGCACTCTGGGCAGACATGGTCGGAATCGACCAGGCAGCCGACCGCGCCTATGTCGCCGGGCTTGAACCCAGTGACGGCGGCGCCGACCTTGGTAACGCGGCCGACGATTTCATGGCCTACGACGCAGGGGTACGCCGTCGGCATGACGCTCTGCCACTCATTGCGGGCCTGGTGAAGATCGGAGTGGCAGATGCCGCAGAAAAGGATCTCGATCTGTACGTCGTGTTCGGTGGGATCGCGCCGCGAAATCGTCGCGCCGGCGAGCGCCGAGGTCGCACTGGCAGCCGAATAAGCCTTCGTCTTGTACATGAATCTATTCTCCTATGAGTTCCCGTTTAGTTCTAGCTGGCGCCGCATGGCCACGCGCCGCCTACACGGCCTGGCCCATCTCATAAGCTTCCTTCATCGCGCGGCTCGTCTTGATGTCGCCGATTTCCCATGCGCCCGTACCGTAGACGACGCCCTTTTCTTTGGCGCCTCTCAGAAGCGAAGTGAAGGCGCGGAAGCCTTCTATGGTTCGCGCCATGGCGGGCTTGCTGCTATCCGCGGCGGCCAGAATGAAGTAGAACTCTTTGCCCGGGATCTCCCTGTACCTTGCCACCGTACGGTCGATCAGCGTCTTCATCTGGGCGCACATCGTATAGAAATAGACTGGCGTCGCCATTACGATTACGTCGGCCTTTATCATGCTATCGAGAATATGCGCCATGTCGTCTTCCTGGGCGCACTTGCCGCTTCCCTTGCAGGCATAACAGCCCCTGCAGTAGTTGATCTCTTTCTCTGCGAGGAACACCTTGTCCACACGATGATTCGCTTCCATCGCGCCATCCCGAAACTGATCGCACAATGTGTCCGAGTTCCCGCCCTTCCTGGGACTCGCGGAAAGTATCAGCACTGTTTTGCTCATATAGTCTACTTCGTTCAGGCGCCGGCCGTTATCGCTTCGCTCTTGTTCGGCATGACGCCACTCACAGGCCGGTCATCTTCTCCAGGTGTTCGGGGTACCTGTCTCCTTGCAGCGTGACGCTCGAAGTCACGCCATCGATGTCGCGCAGATCGTCCGGCGTGAGTTCGATGGCCGCCGCCCCCAGGTTCTCCTCCAACCGTTCCCGCTTCGTGGTGCCCGGAATGGGAACAATCCACGGCTTTTGGGCAAGAAGCCACGCCAGCGCGATCTGGGCAACGGTCGCCTGCTTCCGTTCCGGAATGGCGCCGAGCAGATCGAGCAACGTCTGATTCGCTTTCAGGGCGTCAGGCGTAAAACGGGGGAGAATATTGCGGAAATCGGTCTTGTTGAAGGTGGTGGTTGCGTCAATCTTCCCCGCCAGGAATCCCTTGCCCAGAGGGCTGTAGGGAACGAGGCCGATTCCGAGTTCCTCAAGCACCGGGATCAGTTGCTCTTCGGGGCGCCTGAACCACAGCGAATATTCGTTCTGTACGGCTGTGACCGGCTGGACGGCGTGCGCGCGGCGAATCGTCCCCACGCCCGGTTCGGAAAGCCCGAAGTGTTTCACTTTGCCTTCCTGAATCAGATCCTTCACCGCGCCTGCTACGTCTTCAATCGGCGTTTTCGGGTCCACGCGGTGCTGGTAGTACAGGTCGATCACTTCGGTCCGGAGCCGCTTGAGCGAGCCCTCGACCACCTGCTTGATCAGCTTTGGACTGCTGTCGGGTCCCAAAAACATCTTCTCGCCGGTGGGGTCCATCCGGAACCCAAACTTGGTGGCGATCTTCACCTGCCCGCGGAACGGAGCGAGGGCTTCGCCAACCAGTTCTTCGTTCGTGTAGGGGCCGTAGACTTCGGCGGTGTCGAAGAATGTGACGCCACTTTCTACGGCCAGCCGGATCAGCGAGATCATCTCCGGCTTGTCTTTGGGCGGCCCATAGGAAAAGCTCATTCCCATGCAGCCGAGTCCGAGGGCCGAAACTTCCAGGCCGCTATTTCCGAGTTTGCGCGTTTGCATCGTTCTTCCTTCGCGGTAACGTCAGTGCGGGCGTGCCCGCCGATCGCTCGTTTTCTCATTTCAGATTAGAGGCAAGGCCCGCGGGCGCGGTATCCCGATCCTTCCGATTTATTGCCTATTTCTCTTGTGGCCTGACAATACATTTCACCCGGCCACCGAGGCACGGTATGCTAATGGCGTAGGAGCGGGAAACCGTTGCACATGAATAACCGCATGGAAGATGGCGCTCAGTCGCCGGACCGGGTCTGCGAACTGCGGGCCGCGCTGGCCGGCAAGATTGCCTGCTTTATGGGCTCGGAAGAGAAACGGGTAACAGAGATTCCCGGCTTGATACTGGTGCGGCGAACGTCTTTGGGATCTCCGGTTTGTGGGGCATACGAACCGAGCGTCGCAGTAATCGCTCAGGGTCGAAAACAGGTAGACCTCGCCGGGACCACGTTCATCTACGACGAATCCCGTTACCTGCTGACCTCGGTGGATTTGCCGATTGTCAGCCGGGTGATAGAGGCCAGTGAAGAGGCCCCTTTCCTGGCTATGGCGCTCAAACTGGAGATGCCCGTGGTTCGGGAACTTCTGAGCAGGGAGGAACTGCCGGCGCCCGAGGCGCAGTCTGACAACCCTGCCATGGCCACGGGCGAGGTTACGGCGGAACTGCTCGACGCCTGCTGCCGTCTGGTAGACCTGCTGGACGCCCCGCGGGACATTCCCTTTCTTAGCGGCTTGGTTCAACGCGAGATCATCTACCGCATCCTGCGAGGGCCGGAGGGGGCCCGCCTTCGAGCGATTGCCACGCTGGGGGACCAAAGCCACCGGACGGCCAAAGCGATTGCCTGGATCAGGGCGAACTATGCGAAGCCGTTGCGTGTGGAAGATCTGGCGGACCTTGCGGGCATGGGCGTTTCCACCCTGCACCATCACTTCAGGGCGCTGACCGCCATGAGTCCGCTTCAATACCAGAAGCAGTTCCGGTTGCAGACGGCGCGCGAACGCATGCTCCTCGATGGCATGGACGCCGCCAGCGCAGCCTTTGCGGTGGGATACGAAAGCGCCAGCCAGTTCAATCGGGAATACAGCCGTTTCTTCGGCCAGCCGCCTATGCGGGATGTTCGCGCTCTGCGGCTTCCCGGCGGCGTGGCGGAGGCTGCCGGGAAGTGACATCAGGACGCCTTTATGAGTGATTTCAACATCTTAGGGGGAAAGCTGGGGCGCCACCCGCAACGGGTTCAACCGGGCGGCGCCGTTTCCCTTGCTAATAGCGCCGTTCACAGCCTGACCGATGCCGTTCGCCAAAAACCCGCTGCCCCGCCGGGATCGAACAACCATGATGAAATTTACGAGTATCGGACCCTTAACAGCGCCTTGCCCGAACCCGGCTCACCACGGAAGGAGTGCCTCTAAATTGTTATCACGGAGAGATTTACTAGTTGGCGCCGGAACACTGGGAGCAAGCGCGCTGCTGCCCGGTGGGTCTCTTACCGCCGCCGTGGCCGCGGACTGGCCGCAGTTCCGGGGTCCCCAGCGGGACAACATTTCGAAAGAGACCGGGCTGGCCAGGAAGTGGCCCGCCGCGGGCTTTAGGCCTCTATGGAGCGTGCCCGTGGCTCCCGGTTATGCCGGCGCGGCCATCGTGGGCAGCCGCCTGTATCACGAGGACTACGACGAAAAGACCGCCGAGTGGATTATGAATTGCCGCACGCTGGCGGACGGCAAGCTGGTATGGCAAACCCGCGAGAAGCGCGAGATCCGGCCGAATCACGCGATCACCCGGGCGGTTCCCGCCGTGGATGCGCGCTTCGTTTACACGGTGGACCCGAAAGCGGTGCTACATTGCCTGGACGTAAAGACGGGCAAGCACGTATGGCGCAAGAGCCTGGTCACCGACTATAAAGCCACCATTCCCTCCTGGTACAACGGCCAGTGCGTGTTGATGGAAGCGGACCGCCTGATTATCGCCACGGGCGGCGCCGCGATCCTGGTGGCGCTGGACAAGGCCACGGGAAAAGACATCTGGCGGACCCCGAACCCGGGCAATCTGATGATGTCGCATGTGAGCGTAATGCCGGCCACGTTGTTAGGCGTGAAGCAGTATCTCTACGGCACGCTCAAGGGGCCGCTCGGCATTTCGGCGGACGACGGCAAACTGCTATGGGAGTTTCCGCGCAAGTTCAACGTTGCGGCGGCGCCCTCCCCCGTTGCCGTGAGCGAAGATCGAGTCTTCATGACCGGCAGCTATGACGCCGGCAGCGTAATGGTGCGGCTCAAGAAGAACGGCGCCGCGTTTCAGGCCGAAGCTGCCTTCGACATGAAGAACAACGAGTGGAACTCGGAGCTTCACACTCCCATCGTGTACAAGGGCTTCATGTACGCCGTGGGCAAGAAGAAGCGCGGGCTATTCACCTGTCTCAGCCTCGACGGCAAAGAGGTGTGGACCAGCGATGGCAAGGCAACGTTCGGCCTTGGCAGCTACATGATGGCGGACGGCGTATTCCTGGTGATGGACGGCGACAGCGGAAAGCTGCGCATGATCGAGGCCAGCGCCACCGGTTACAACGAACTGGCCAGCGCGCAGGCGCTCAGCGGGGAGGAGGTCTGGGGCCCCATGGCGCTTTCCGGGGGCAAGATGGTGCTGCGCGATCTGAGCAAGATGATCTGCGTCAATATGAGCGCCTGACGAGGACTACGGCCATGCAATATCGCCAGCTTCGGATCATTTCGGGAAAGGGCTCGGGGCCCGCGGAGTTTCGCGAGGCATTGCGCGGCATTGCGCTCGATAAGCAAGGGCGCCTGTACGCCGCGGGCGATTCGGAAGTGAAGGTCTTCGACACTGAGGGCGCGCTCGTGAGGCGTTGGCCCGCCGCACTGGCTCCTCATTCGGTGGCCGTGGCAGCCGATGGCGCCGTCTGGGTAGGGCAAACCGGGCAGATCGAGATCTTCAACGCCGAAGGCAAGCCGCGGCGCGTCTGGAAGGACGGCGCGCGCATGGGGCGCGTCACTTCCCTTGGGTTCTTCAACGGTTTCGTGCTGGTGGGCAACTCAGCCGAGCGGTGCATTCATCGCTTCGACGCCACCGGCAAGTTCCTCAATACCATTGCCAAGAACAATCCGCTGGAAGGGCTGCACATTCCCAACGGAGTGGTGGATTTCGGAATCGATGCCCACGGCGTGATTCACGTGGCGAACCCGGGCAAGCACCGCGTGGAGCGCTTTTCGCTCGATGGCGCGCTCTTGGGACACATGGGCAAATTCACCGGACCCGACCCCACCGGTTTCTCGGGCTGCTGCAACCCCACCAACGTGGCCGTGGCCGGGCTGAACCTGCTGTGCGTTACCGAAAAGGCCGGGCCGCGCGCCAAGATCTACGACTACGCGGGCCAACTCATCGCGATAATCGACGCAGGCTTCGACCCGCTCACGAAGAACATGGATGTAGCCGTGGACGGGCGAGGGCGCGTCTTCGTTTCCGATACGGCGAAGCTGGCGATATTCGTATTCGAGCCAGTGGGAGGACCCCTATCATGAGCGACGCGGTTAGCCGGCGGGAACTGCTCAGCAAACTGGTTCGGGGCTCGGTGCTGGCCGGTATGGGCGGCGCAGCTCTGTTCCTGGTAAAGAAAGCCAACGGCGAAATCGTCTGGCAGGTGGACGCTTCGCGGTGCGTCAACAGCCGCCTGGGCGAAGTGGGCGTGGAAGCGTGCACCCTGTGTACCAGCGAGTGCGTGGTTTCGCTTTCCGCGGTGCGCGCGGTGAACGACTTCTCGAAATGCGGGCGCTGCAACGTGTGCCCCGCCTATTTCGATATCACCAGCGCGGTGAACGAGCTGGGGCTGCCCAGCCAGAAGCTGTGCCCGCGCGATGCCATCACACGCAAGATGATCGGTGCAGCCGACCCCGAAGACCCGGCCAACAATTTCTACGAATACGTCATCGACGAAGAGAAGTGCGACGGCTGCGGGCGCTGCGTGATGAAGTGCAAGGCGCCGCTGGGGCTCGGGTCCATCACTCTGAAGGTGCGCTACAACAAGTGCCTCGATTGCAACCGGTGCGCGATCTCGCTTTCGTGCCCCAAGGACGCCGTCACGCAGGTGCCGAAAATGGCGGGCCTCGAAATTAAACTGGCGGAGCACACCGAGTAACATGCCCAGGGCCCTACGCGCGCTTTCGGTGGTGGTGTTGCTCCTGGCGGCAGCGGCGGCGCTGTGCGCGCAGGCCATCGAATACTCGCGCCCGGTGGAGACGGCCCCGCAGCAGGAAACCATCGGCGGCGGCTACAAGACTCCCGCCGTACAAAAACCGCTGCCCCGCGGATGGTGGCTCGATATTCTTGACGTGGTCCTGCTGTGCGCCGCAATGGGCGCATCGGTGTGGATCGTAATCAAGCGCCGCAAACGCCGCTGGCTGGTGGGGCTGAGCATCGCATCACTAGCCTACTTCGGTTTCTATCGCGAGGGTTGCATCTGCCCCATCGGCTCCATTCAAAACGTGGTGGTGGCGCTGGCCGATCCGAAGTATTCAATCCCCATGGTGGCGATTGCGGTGTTCTTCATGCCGCTAGTGGTTGCGGTGTTTTTCGGGCGTGCTTTCTGCGGGGGCGTGTGCCCTCTGGGCGCGATGCAGGAGCTCGTGGTGATCAAGCCCTTGCGCGTCCCTAAGCGGCTGGACCAGGGGCTGGGGCTGCTCAAGTACGTATACCTGGCACTGGCGATCCTGTTTGCGTTGAAGCCCGCGCTGACGCGCGATTTTCTGATCTGCCGCTTCGATCCGTTCGTAGGCTTCTTCCGCTTCACGGGCGCGCCTTATATGCTCGCGACCGGCGGCGTGTTCCTGATCGGCGGCATGTTCATCGGGCGGCCCTACTGCCGCTACCTGTGCCCCTACGGCGGATTGCTTTCGTGGTGCTCGCGGCTGGCGCGCAAGGGCGTGACGATTACGCCCGATAAGGAACTGGATTGCGGCCTGTGTACGGAGGCGTGTCCCTATGGCGCAATCGACCAGATGCGCGCGGTGGGCCGCAAGTGCCTGTATTGCGCGCGCTGCTACGCATCGTGCCCGTGCGACGGCGAACTTGCGCAAGCCAAGAAGGCGCTCGTCGGGATCGGAGGCGCTCAGTGACCTCCGCTCAATTGCGCCGCGCCGCGTGGGCGGCAGGGGCCGTGATTCTCGCGGGGATTGCCATCCTGACCGCGGATTGGGTGATCGCCTCCATACGGGCGCCCAGGGACGACCGGACCGTCAAGGCGCTGCAACAGAAGGTAAAGGAAGATCCGGCTGTTTCGGCGAAGCTGGACGCGGAACAGAAGCGCATCACGGATGCGCGGCGCGCGCGGCGGATTAGGGATCGAGCCGTTGGTTGGACCTTGATAGCGTGCTCGGCGATTTTTCTCGGCGCGGTGAAGCGGCTGATCGCGCGCAGCGCACCGAAAGCCGTGGAGATGAGCAGGATCGCCGCCCCAATATCTACCGGGAAGAAGCGCAAGCGGAAGCGCAAAACCTGCTGCGGCGCGCACGCGCACGACCCGGCGGCCGCGCTGGACTTGGGCTTCGTCGATGAGGCTGTGGCGCAACACGGACGCGGCAGAGAGGCCGCCATCCCGCTGCTGCAGGCCATTCAACAGCACTATCGCTATCTGCCGGACGAAGCCATGCGGCGGTTGTGCGAGATCACCGATATCACTCCGGCGGAAATCGCCGGCACGTCGTCGTTCTACGGGCAGTTCCGCAGCACGCCCGTGGGCAAGCACATCGTGCGCGTATGCCATGGCACGGCCTGCCACGTTGCGGGCGCGCGGCAGATTTCGGACGAGTTGCGGCGGCGCCTCAAGATTCCCGAGGGTTTCGATACCGACGCGGACCGCATGTTCACGCTCGAAGAAGTGGCGTGCCTGGGGTGCTGCAGCCTGGCGCCGGTGCTGATGGTGGACGAGCACACGGCGGGGCGGCTCACGCCCGCGACGGCCGCGGCGGCGCTTGAAGAGGTAGAGGAAAAGGAGCCGGCGTGAAAGCGGCGGTAGAGATCCGGGTGGGGCTGGGTTCGTGCGGCGTGGCGAGCGGCGGGGAGCCCGTGCGCGACGCGTTGCTCGCAGTGGCAGCTCAGGCAGGCGCGAACGGCGTTGTGAAAGCCGTGGGCTGCAACGGCATGTGCCACCGAGAGCCCATGGTGGAAGTGGTGACGACCGATGGCCAGGCCACTCTCTACGGCAACGTGACGGCCGAGACCGCACGTAAGATAGCGCGCGAATACTTGCGGCCCAAAGGCCCGGCGAAGCGCGCTCGCTGGATGCTGGATAGCGCCGCGGCTCTCATTAACGAGAATGGAGCGGCGGCGGAACCAGCCGCCTGCCATCTGGACCGGCGGAGCGGAGCGGCGGGAACCTACCTCGGCAAACAGCAGCGCATCGTCCTCGAAAACTGCGGCGAAGTCGATCCGCTCAAGATTGACGACTACCTGGCGCGCGACGGCTACCGCGCGCTTGAGCGCTGCATCAAGGAGTCCACGCCCGAGCAGGTCATCGCGGCTGTCAGCGAATCGGGGCTAAGGGGACGCGGAGGCGCGGGCTTCCCCACGGGACGCAAATGGCAACTCGGCCACGCACAGGCGGGCGACGTCAAATACGTAATCTGCAACGGCGACGAAGGAGACCCGGGCGCGTTCATGGACCGCCTGGTGCTGGAATCGGACCCGCACCGCGTGCTCGAAGGCCTGGCTATCGCGGCGTTCGCCGTGGGCGCCGCCGAAGGCTATCTCTACATCCGCGCCGAATATCCGCAAGCCGTGCGCCACGTAAAGGCCGCTATCCTCCAGGCGGAAGAGCGCGGCATACTGGGCGCGAACATGTTCGGCACGGGCCGCTCGCTGCGCTTCGAAGTGCGGGAAGGCGCCGGCGCTTTTGTTTGCGGTGAAGAGACGGCGCTGATTCAATCGCTTGAAGGCAAGCGCGGCATGCCCCGCCTGCGCCCGCCCTACCCCGTGGAACGCGGCTTCCGCGGCAAGCCCACCATCATCAATAACGTAGAAACGTTGTCGTGCATTCCGTGGATCTTGCGCCACGGCCCACAGGCGTTCGCGGCATTCGGCACGGCCACCAGCAAGGGCACGAAGGTGTTTGCGCTCGCGGGAAAGATCAACCACGGCGGCTTGATCGAGGTCCCCATGGGGATGACCATCCGCGAAGTGGTCGAAGAGATCGGCGGAGGCATTAAGAACGGCCGCGAGTTCAAGGCGGTGCAACTGGGCGGCCCTTCGGGCGGCTGCATTCCCGCCCGGCTCGCCGGCACGCCCATCGACTACGACGCGCTGGCCCGTACCGGAGCGATCATGGGTTCGGGCGGCCTGGTGGTGCTGGACGACCGCGATTGCATGGTGGACATCGCGCGCTTCTTCCTGCGCTTCACGCAAGCCGAGTCTTGCGGCAAGTGCACCTTCTGCCGCATCGGCACGAAGCGCATGCTCGAGATCCTGGACCGGCTGTGCGAAGGCAAGGGCCGCAACGGCGATATCGAAAAGCTCGAAGAGTTAGCCGACTACGTCAGCCGCGGCAGCCTCTGCGGGCTGGGGCAGACTGCGCCCAACCCGGTGCTCACCACGCTGCGCTATTTCCGCGAAGAGTACGAACAGCACTTGCACGAGAAGCGTTGCGCCGCGGGCCGCTGCCCCACGCTCATTCATTACCGCATCAATGACAACTGCATCGGCTGCACGCTGTGCGCGCAAGCGTGCCCCGTGGGCGCGATTACGTACCGCCCCTATGAGCGGCACGAGGTGGATGACGCGCTCTGCACGCGCTGCGATATGTGCCGGCAGGCGTGCCAGGATGAGGCGGTCGAGGTAGCGTGATGGTCAATCTCACCATCGACGGGCGGCGCATCGCGGCGGAGGCTGGCTCCACGGTATTGGCCGCGGCCAAATGGCTGGGCATCCGCATCCCCACGATGTGCCACGTGCCGGGTATCGAAGCGGCGGCATCGTGCTTCATTTGCGCGGTCCAGATCGAGGGACGCCGCGGGTTCTCGCCCGCCTGCGCCATGCCGGTTGCCGAAGGCATGGTGGTCCACACGGCCACAGACGACGTGCGCAAAGCGCGGCGCATGGCTCTCGAACTGCTGCTTTCGGATCACGCGGGCGAATGCAACGCGCCGTGCGCGGCGCGCTGCCCGGCAGGCCTGGATATCCCCGGCTTCGTGGGAGGCATTGCGAGCGGCGATACGCCCGCCGCCATGCAAGTGATCTCTGAGCGGCTGGCGCTGGCCGGGTCCCTGGGGCGCGTGTGCCCTCGCCTCTGCGAGAAAGAGTGCCGCCGCTGCGATCTCGATGAAGGCCTGACCATCGGCGCTCTGCATCGCTATGTGGCGGATCTGGATCAGGCCGCGCCGCAGGCCTACCTGCCCGCGCGGGCGCAAGCCAGCGGCAAGAGCGTAGGCATTGTGGGAGCCGGTCCCGCAGGCCTTACGGCGGCGTATTACCTGCAGCAAAAAGGTCACGCATGCACGCTCTATGACGCGCAGCCGTTACCCGGCGGCATGCTGCGTTATGGCATTCCGGAGTACAGGCTGCCCAAGCAGGCGCTCGATTCCGAAATTGCCTCCGTGCGCCAACTGGGCGCCGAGTCTCGCATGGGCAAGCGATGGGGCAGAGATTTCACTCTCGCCCAACTGCGCGAGCGCCATCAGGCGGTCTTCATCGCCATCGGCGCTCAAGGCGCCCAAGGGTTGCATTGTCCAGGAGAAGATCACGCTCTGCCGGGCATCGGGTTTCTCGAACAAGTGGCAAAAGGGGCCGCTCCGGAAATCGGTAGAGACGTGATCGTGGTGGGCGGCGGCAACACCGCGATGGATTGCGCGCGCACCGCCATCCGCTTGAGCGCGCGGGTGCGCGTGTTCTACCGCCGCACGCGGCAGCAGATGCCCTGCCTCATGGAAGAAGTGGAAGCCGCCGAAGCGGAAGGCGTTCACATCGAATATCTGGTGGCGCCGGTAAGCATCGAACTGCGAGGCTCTACGCTCGCCGTCACCTGCCGCCGGATGGAATTGGGCGAGCCCGATGCATCCGGGCGGCGCAGCCCCGTAGCGATAGAGGGCTCCGAGTTCTCGGTGGAGTGCTCC
Organism: uncultured Acidobacteriia bacterium; assembly: GCA_903925975.1. Classification (GTDB taxonomy): domain Bacteria; phylum Acidobacteriota; class Terriglobia; order Bryobacterales; family Bryobacteraceae; genus BOG-224. Next base: position 25,434 of record CAIYHG010000016.1, read on the forward strand.
AGCGTAATCACCGCTACGGGCCAATCCGTGGAGCGTTCCCTGGCCAAGAATGAAGGCCTGCGCGTGACGGCGTGGGGCATCGCAGCGGACGAGCGCACCATGGCCGCGAGCCTGCCTGGCGTGTTTGCGGGCGGAGACGCGGTGCTGGGCGCGGATCTCGCCGTGCGCGCGGTGGCCGCCGGAAGATTGGCCGCGGCCGCAATTCATCAGTACATCACGGGCGAAGCGGTGACCGGGGAACCTGTATCCGCCGCGGTTACGATGCGGCCGGTGGATGACGAAGAACGCGCCGCCATGTTCCGCTCCATTGAGCAGGCGCCGCGCGTGCGCCTGCCGGAACTGGATATGGAGAGCCGCATTTCAAGCTTCGACGAAGTGGAAGGCGGACTCTCCGAAGCGGACGCTGTGCGCGAGGCGCGCCGCTGCATGACCTGCGGCTGCCGTAAGGCCGACTGCTGCACGATTCGCGCGCTGGCTACCGAATACGGAGCGGATGTAAGCCGCTACTCCGGCGCCCGGCGCCGTTTCGCGCAGGACGATTCGCATCCCGAGATCATTTACGAGCCGGGCAAATGCATCAGTTGCGACGCCTGCGTACGCATTGCCGGCGCGGCGGGTGAAGATTGGGGGATGTCTATGATCGGCCGCGGATTTGATGTGAGTGTGGCGCCACCGTTCGGAAAGCCTCTCTCGGAAGCCCTTGCCAAAACCGCCCGCCGTTGCGCCGAAGCGTGCCCCACCGGAGCGCTGGCGTTACGCACCAGGAGGGCCTGCGAGTGCAGATGAAACCGGATTCGCGTATTCTCTACTGCGATTGCGCCTACGCGGCGGCCCTGCCTCCGGATGTGAAGCGGGAAGTCAGGCAGGCGCTGCGGGAATCCGGTCTCTCATTCGAAGCCGTTCCGGACCTTTGCGAATTGGCCGCGCGCAAGGCCCCGCTGCTGATGGAGTTGGCCGGCGCATCAACGGTCACCATCGCCGCCTGCCATCCCCGCGCCGTCAAGTGGCTATTCGCGGCGGGCGGCGCCCCCCTGCGGAACGAAGGCGTGGAGTATCTCGATATGCGCGAGATTCCGGCCGAGCAGCTTCTAGCATCGATCAGGGAACTGGCCCGGGGTGAACGCACGGAGAGCGGCAAGTCCGATTCCATCACCACAACCGAAGACGCGGCCGCTGAAACGCCGGCATGGAAACCCTGGTTTCCCGTGATCGACTATTCGCGTTGCCAGAACTGCCAGCAGTGCCTTGGTTTTTGTCTCTTCGGCGTGTATGGCCTGGACGCCGACGGGAAGGTGCATGTGGCCAACCCCGCCAGTTGCAAGACGGGGTGCCCTGCCTGCGCGCGCGTGTGCCCCGACGCGGCCATCGTCTTCCCCAAGTATTTAAACGCTCCGATCAACGGCGGCGAGGCCAAGGAAAGCGACGCGGCCGCAGAGCCCGTAAAGCTGGATAAAGCCGCCCTGCTGAATGGGGACCTCATGCAGGTCTTGCGAGACCGCGGCAAAGGCGGCCCACGTTTCGCGGCCGATCCGGCGCAGCTGCGAGCGGCGCAGGAACGCCTGGCCCATCTGGCCGCGCCGCAGCGCCCGCCCGATATCACCTTGGACGCGCTTGCGGCCAAGCCGCCAAGTACGGAGCCGGCATGATTACCAGCTTCGCCCTGCGCGCGATGACGGAAATCGATCCGCGCCTGCTGGCGAAATTTGCCTATACCTGCGGAGTGAAGGGAATCCGTTCGGTGGAGTTGCACAAGAAGCGGCTGGAACGGGGCGAGTACTTCCCGCCGTTTCTCTTCCTCTCGATCACGTCCAGTTGCAATTTGCGCTGCCAGGGTTGCTGGGTGGATGTGGAAGGTCCCGCGCGAAAGCTGGAGACAAGCGACATCAATCGCGTAATCGCTCAGGCCAAAGCGCACGGCAACAGTTTCTTCGGCCTCCTCGGCGGAGAGCCATTCCTGCACCCCGGCGTGTTCGACGTCCTGGCCGCCCATCCGGATTGCTACTTCCTGCTCTTCACCAACGGCCACTTCATTACCGGCGAGGCCGCCGCCCGGATGCGGGAACTGGGCAATGTGTCACCGCTGATCAGCATCGAAGGAGACGAAGCCGTTAGCGACGGCCGGCGCGGCCGCCCGGACGTGTACGAGCGGACCCTGGCAGGGCTGGAGAATTGCCGCCGCCACAAGCTGATCACGGGCGTGGCAACCAGCGTGTGCCAAACCAACATCGATCTGGTCTCCGAGGCATGGCTCCGCAAGCTCATCTCCATGGGCGTTCACTACGCCTGGTATTACACCTATCGCCCCGTGGGCCCGAATCCGGCGCCGGGTCTCGCGCTTACTCCCGAACAGATGTTGCAGGTGCGGCGGCTGATCGTGCGCCTGCGGGCGCAACTGCCCATCGGCATCGTGGACGCGTATTGGGATGACCAGGGCGCCGCGCTCTGCCCCATGGTTACGGGCATGAGCCATCACATCGGCCCTTCGGGAGACATCGAGCCTTGCCCCGTCATTCAGTTCGCCAAGGAATCCATTCACGATGGCGGCAACATCTTCGATGTAATGACGCAGTCGAAATTCCTGAGCGACTTCCGCAAGACAGCCGCAAGCGCCACACGGGGATGCGTGATTCTGGAACGCCCCGATCTGGTGGCGGAACTCGTCGCCAGGCATGGCGCGCGGGATACCACCCAGCGCCAGAGCGCGCTGCGAGAACTGCTTTCTTCCCCCCCGCGCGGCAGCCAGCATAGCCCCGGGAACGAAATGCCGGAAGAACACTGGGCCTATCGCTTCGCCAAGAAGCATTGGTTCTTCGGATTCGGAGCATATATCTAATATGGCGAATTCGGCCAAAGCGATCATTCCCTTTCCGCGGCGCGCGCCGGAGAGTCTGCCGAGTACCGCCGTGCCCCGAACCCGCGCCGAACGCGAAGGCCTGCGGCGGCTCGCGGAGGATTTTGCGGCGGCCAATGCGGCTCGTCTTGTCCCGCCCTTGGTGTTGGACGAGTTGCGCGAAGCCGCGCGTGACCTGGTCCGCTCGGCAGAGATAGATCCGCACTACACCGATTTCGCCGCCGTGCTGCTGAGCAACGAAGTCTGGAAGGATCATTTCGCCGGCGTGCCCTACGACCGCCGCCTGCTGATGCTGCCCAAGTGCCTTCGCCTGGCCGAGAAATGCCCCGCGCCCATGGACGAGTATGGCCTGGTGTGCCAGCGGTGCGGGCTGTGCCCCATACGCGACTTGCAGGAAGAGGCGGAGAGCCTCGGCTATGCCGTGCTGGTGGCCGAAGGCTCGGATCTGGTCACCTCGATCATACAAACCGGAAAGATCAGCGCCATCCTGGGCGTCAGTTGCCTCTCGGTGCTGGAGCGGGCGTTCCCTTATATGGAAGCGGCCTCGATCCCAGGCATCGCCATCCCTCTGCTTTACGACGGCTGCAGAGACACGGCGATCGATCTTGATTGGGTGCTCGATGCCATTCACCTCAGCGGAGCCGACCGCACGGTCCGCCTGGATCTGGACGAGTTGCGCGGAGAGGTTCAATCCTGGTTCAAGCCGGAAGTGCTCGGCAGCTTGCTTGGCCGCGCGGCGGAGAGTGAAACCGAGAGGATTGCGTGGGAGTGGCTGGCGCGAGGCGGCAAGCGCTGGCGGCCGTTTCTGACTGTCTGCGCATGGAAGGCGCTTGAAGACGACCCCCGCGCCGATATCCCCGATTCGCTCAAGCGCCTCGCCGTCGCCGTGGAGTGTTTTCACAAGGCTTCGCTGATACACGACGACATAGAAGACGGTGACGAAGTGCGGTACGGCGAGAAGACCCTGCATGTGGAATACGGCGTGCCGGTGGCCTTGAATTGCGGCGATTTGCTGATTGGCGAAGGATACCGGCTGATTGCCGCCTCGGGCGCTTCGGCCGAAGCCATCGCCGCGATGCTGCAGGTGGCGTCTCGCGGCCACCGGACGCTCTGCCTCGGGCAGGGCGCGGAATTGTGCTGGCTTCGCACTCCCCAGCCCATGAGTCCGGCGGAGGTGCTGCACATATTCCGCCAGAAGACCGCGCCGTCTTTCGAAGTCGCCCTTCAGATGGGGGCCGCTCTGGCTGGAGCCGGCGAAGGCGTATCGAGCGTGCTTTCCGCCTTCAGCGACGCGCTGGGCGTAGCCTACCAGATCCGCGACGACCTGGAGGATATTGCTACCGGCGAGGTGCGCCCTTCGCTGCCGCTTGCGATCGCCTATGAGCGCGCCAGGGGCGAGGAGCGCGAGACCCTTGAGCGGGTATGGCAAAGGCAAGCGGAAATTCCCGGCGAGCTCGTCGCCCGCCTTGCCGAGGCGCGATGCCGGGGCTTGCTCGATGCGTATCGCGAGCGGGCGCTGCGCTCGCTTCTGGCTTTGGCGAATCCCAGTTTGAAGGGGCTGCTTCGCCGTGTGGCGGGGAAGATCTTCCAAGTGGAGATGAGAGGTTGGTGCAGTGAGTTTGAGACTCGAAATGCTGCAGGCCCTGCGCCTGTCGCGTAGCCAGCTCGGTGATTCATCCGCGCTGGTCGGCGAGTATCTTCGCTCCCAGCTCAGCCCGGAAGGGGGGTTCTGCGACCGCTCCGGCCGCGGCGATCTATATTACACGGTCTTCGGGCTGGAATCTCTGATCGCCTTGGGCGCGCCCGTGCCACCCGCGATTGTCCCCTACCTGCTCGGCTTCGGTCTCGGCGAGAAACTGGATCTGGTCCACCTGTGTTGTCTGATCCGTTGCAGGGCAAGCGCCGGCGTGCTGCCGTCTAACGCCGAGCTAGACACGCTTCTCGCGCGGCTTGAGAGTTATCGAACCGCCGACGGCGGCTATAGCCCGGAACCGGGCGCTGCATCTGGGTCCGCTTACGGTTGCTTCTTAGTGGCCATGGCATTCGAGGACCTCGGACAACCAATCCCCGCGAAGGACCGAGCCGTTCACTGCCTGAAGCAGCTTCAAGCCGCCGATGGCGGCTTTGCGAACCAGCCCAACCAAGCCTTTGGACTGACCCCGTCCACGGCGGCTGCCGCGACGCTGTTGCAGTCACTAGGCGAGGAACTTCCGCCGGGCCTCGATTCGTGGCTTCTTTCCCGAGTCCATCCGGAAGGCGGTTTCTACGCCATCCCCGCCGCGCCCATTCCGGACCTGCTTTCCACTGCTACGGCTCTCCACGCCCTCGCCCACATGCCCGTCTCGCTCGATTCGCTTCGCGAGCCGTGCCTGGATTTCGTGAATTCGTTGTGGACCGGCGGCGGCGCATTCGCCGGCAGTTGGGCCGACAGCACGCCGGATTGCGAATACACCTACTACGGCCTGCTGGCTCTGGGACATCTGGGCGAATGAACGCGGACCACACATTGACGCGGCTGAGCCAGCGCCTTCTAGAGGCCCGCGGACAGCGTGCGCACTGGACCGGCGAGCTTTCCGATAGCGCCCTTTCGACGGCGACTGCCGTGATCGCGCTGTACCTCGCCGATCCTGGCGATCCACTGGCAGGAGCAGGGCTGGATTGGCTGGAACGCACGCAAAACGCCGATGGAGGGTTTGGCGACACCATCAAGAGCGCGAGCAACCTGAGCACGACGGCGCTCTGCTGGGCGGCATTCTCGATCACCGGCCGCAAGGGGGCGGCTGAGAGTCGCGCGGTCGAATGGGTGCGCCGCACTGCGGGAAGATTGGAACCGAAAGCCTTGGCCGGCGCGCTCGCCGCGCGGTACGGCGGCGACCGCACGTTCTCGGTCCCTATTCTCACGGTGTTGGCCGTGGCGGGGATCGTGCCATGGCGAATGGTTCCGCAACTGCCGTTCGAATTAGCGGCGTGCCCCCGCTCCTGGTTCGCCCGGCTCGGGCTGCCCGTGGTGAGCTATGCGCTTCCCGCGCTGATCGCTATCGGCCAGGCGCGGCATCGCAAGCAACCATCGAGGAATCCGGCGGCCCGCCTGATTCGCGCCTTGACTGCCGGCAGAACGCTCGGCGTTCTGGAGCGTATCCAGCCTCCCAACGGCGGCTATTTAGAAGCAACGCCGCTCACCAGTTTTGTGTGCATCAGCTTGTTGGCGGCGGGGCTGGAGGGCGGCCTCGTGCTGACTCGCGGCCTTGATTTTCTGCGCCGGTCTGTTCGCCCCCACGGCAGTTGGCCCATCGATACCAATCTGGCCACTTGGGCTACCACGCTTTCCGTAAACGCTTTGCGGGACCGTTTGCCGGAAACGGATCGCGAGCCCATCGCGGCCTGGCTCTTGGCTCAGCAGTATCAGACCGTTCACCCGTATACCGGCGCAGCCCCGGGAGGCTGGTCCTGGACGAATCTTCCCGGCGGAGTGCCCGACGCGGACGACACGGCGGGCGCGTTGCTCGCCCTTCATACGCTGGGATTGCGCAGCCCCGCGATCATCGCTGCGGCAACCTCGGGCGTGCGATGGCTGCTCGGAGTGCAAAACCGCGACGGCGGAATCCCCACTTTTTGCCGGGGCTGGGGGAAACTGCCCTTCGACCGCAGTTCGGCCGATATTACCGCTCATGCGCTACTAGCGTGGTCCGCTTGGCGGCCGTCGCTTCGCCCGGCCGATCAATCGCTCGTGGATGGAGCCATCGCGCGCGCCATCGAGTTTCTCGAAGGCGCGCAGAGGCCCGATGGCGCCTGGAGCCCCCTCTGGTTTGGAAACCAGTTCGCGCGAAACGAAGAGAACCCGGTCTACGGTACGGCTCGCGTGCTGCTGGGGATGCGGCGCGTTCGGCCCGACTCCCCGGCGGCGCAGCGAGCGGTCTTGTGGCTGCTCGGCGCCCGAAACGAAGACGGGGGCTGGGGGGGCGAGCGCGGCGTCGCATCCAGCATTGAAGAGACATCGCTTGCCGTTTCCGCCCTCGCCGGTTTGCCCGGCGCTGCCGGGCAAGAGGCCGTCCGCGAGGGGGCGGCATGGATCGCCCGCACTACCTGCGGCGGAGAGCAGACGCCGCCGTCGCCAATCGGCCTCTATTTCGCGCGGCTTTGGTATTACGAATCGACCTACCCTCTGATCTTTGCCCTGGAGGCGTTGCGGCGCGTGGCGGATTACGGGGCCGTAGCGCCGGCAAAGAAGGAATGCAGTCGTGAGAACTAAGCTCATCGTGGTCGGGGGTTTTCTCGGATCGGGGAAGACCACGCTCCTCAGGGAGGCGGCCCGCCGTCTGACGCAACAAGGCAAAGCGGTTGGGTTGATCACGAACGACCAAGCGCCCGGTCTTGTCGATACGGCGATCCTCACGGGCAGCGGGTTGGGCGTGATGGAAGTGGCAGGGAGTTGCTTCTGCTGCAATTTCGGCGGGTTCGAGAACGCTATTCAATCCCTGATTGACAAGCAGGCGGATATCATCCTGGCCGAGCCCGTGGGCAGTTGCACGGACCTTGCGGCCACCATCATGCAGCCGCTCCAGGGCCGTCGTCCCGATATCGATCTCGCGCCGCTCACTGTGCTTTCGAGTCCCGACCAAGTCCGCGAGGCGCTGCGGAAAAGCGCCTCTGCGATGCACGATAGCGCGGTCTACATTCTGTGCCTCCAAATGGCGGAATCCGACTATCTCCTGCTGAACAAAGTGGACCTGCTGGACGCCATCGAACGCGCCGCCCTGACCGGACTGCTGCGGGAGGCGTTTCCATCTAAGACAGTGGGTGAGATTTCGGCGCGCACGGGCGATGGGATCGATGGGTGGCTGGCCAGCGTCCTTCTCGGCGGCGAGGCCGGCAAGAACATCGTCGATGTGGATTACGACCGATACGCGGAAGGGGAGGCGGTGCTTGGCTGGCTCAACGCCGCCATTCAGCTCCAATCGGTGGAAGGAGACGTCGATTTCCTGAGGCCTACGCTGGCTTTAATGAGAAGGCTGCATGCGGAGTTTCGTGAAACGAACTCGGAAATCGGGCATCTCAAAGCCATCGTGGAATCGGGCGGCCAGCAAAGAGTCGCGAACCTCACCAGACTGAGTGGCGAGGTGGCAACGATGGATGAATCGCCGCTGCCGGGGACGCGGGCGCTGCTGACTCTGAACGCACGTGTGCAGATGCCCGCGCCGGCCCTCGAAACCATAGCGCGCCGGGCGATCTCCGCTCTTTCCGGAAGAGCCGTGGCGGCTTCCACCACTGCGTTTCGCTGTCTGACTCCGGGACGGCCGCAACCCACTTACCGCTACCACAACCAGAGATGAAGATCCTCTCGTTCACTGCCGGCGCGGCGCGGATGTATTGCGGCAGTTGCCTGCGAGACAACGCGCTGGCCGCCGAGCTCAAGCGGCAGGGGCACGACGTAATTCTGCAACCGCTCTATACGCCCACGCGTACCGACGAGGCCAATGTCAGCGAGGCGCGGGTGTTTCTGAACGGGATCTCCGCCTACCTCGATCAGGAGTCCGCCTTCTTTCGCAAGGAACATAGCCTGCTTGACCGGCTGTGGGACGCGAGCTGGGTTCTGAAGCTGGCATCGCGCACCTCGATCCGCGTGGACCCGCACCGTCTGGGTGCGCTGACGGTCTCCACTCTTCGCGGCGAAGACGGATTCCAACTGAAGGAGATCCGGAAACTAGCCGACTGGCTTCGCTCCGAGTCGCCCCCCGATATTGCGGTACTGCCCAATTCGCTATTGATCGGGCTGGCGCGCCCCATCCGCGAAGCGCTCCGGCGGCCCGTCTGCTGCACGCTGCAGGGCGAGGAATTGTTTCTCAATCAACTGCCGGAGCCGTACCGGATGGAGGCGCTGGAGCTGATCCGCGCCAAGGCCTCGGACGTGGACGCCTTCATCGCCGTCAGCGAATACAGCGCGCGCTACTGGATTCGCGAGTCGGGGCTCCCGGAGCGGAAGATGCACGTGGTTCCGCTCGGCATCAACCTGGAAGGGTTCGACGCTCCGCGCATTCCGCGGGACCGGTTCACGGTCGGCTACCTGGCGCGAATCGCGCCCGAAAAAGGGCTCGACACTTTGGCGGAGGCTTACATCCTGTTCAGGCGGAAAGCGGATGTGGACCGGGCTGCGCTGCGGGCAGCCGGGTACCTAGCCCTCGAACACAAGGATTACCTGAATGGCGTAAGGCGCCGTTTAGAGAAAGCCGGACTCGGGCACGAGTTCAGCTACGAAGGCGCTTTGGATCGCGAGCGGAAGCTCGAATTTCTGCGCGGACTGGACGTGTTCAGCGTGCCCTGCACTTACGACGAGCCCAAGGGCATTTCGCTTCTGGAAGCGATGGCGGCGGGAGTGCCCGTGGCGCAGCCCCGGCGCGGGGCGTTCCCTGAGATCGTCGAGAGAACCGCGGGCGGAGTGCTAGCGCGTTCCGCCGATACGGGCGGCCTGGCGGACGCCATCTACGAGTTATGGAAGAATTCGGCAATGGCCGCGGAACTTGGACGCCAGGGCGCTCAGGGAGTCCGCGAGCGCTACAGCGCCGGGCGCATGGCCGAGAGCGCGATCGAGGCGTACCGCGCGGTGGTAGCCGCCAATCCTGTTCCGTAAGTTCGATTTCCGCTCTGCGCTTCACCGGGGACAAGGGCATCACGGAAGGCTTTCACAACAAGATGGAGCCAATTAGCCGGCGGGCTTACGGGTTCTTAGAAAGGGCGTAGAGCCAAGGTTTGGGATTGGCGTTTGCCCCCGCAATTGGCGTAGAGCCGAAAACTACCGGCAGCGAGTGCAGGTGCTATGTTCTTAGAAAGGTTTGGGATTGGCGTTTGCCCCCGCAATTGGCGTAGAGCCCCCGCAATTGGCGTAGAGCCCCAAGGTTTGGGATTGGATCTTTAAAGGAATGGTCGGGGCGAGTGGATTCGAACCACCGACCTCCTGGTCCCGAACCAGGCGCTCTAGCCAGGCTGAGCCACGCCCCGACTTCTACAGTGTAATCTGTTGCGGGGGCTTACCACAAGCTCGTACCATCGAATTGTGACCGGGAAGAAGCAATTGCGCGAGTTGCCGGCGGTTTATGAGGTGCTCGACCGCCTCTCGCCTGCCACTGCCCGCTTCCCTCGCAATCTTGTAGTGGCCGAGACGCGCCGCGTATTGGATGAGTGCCGCGCGGAGCTGCTGGCGGGCAATGCGTGCGATACGCCGGTGGAGCAGCGCGTGGAACGGGCGCTCGAAGCGCTCGCCGCGCCGTCGCTGCGCCCGGCGATCAATGCGACGGGCGTGGTGCTGCACACAAACCTGGGGCGCGCGCCGCTGGGCGCGATCTCGCCGCCGCCGGGTTATTCGAATTTGGAATACGATCTGGCCTCGGGGCGGCGGGGCAAGCGGGACGCGCACACCGGGCCGCTGCTCGAACGGCTGCTCGGGGCGCCCGGAATCGCGGTGAACAACAATGCCGCGGCGGTGTTTCTCGCGATTGCGGAACTCGCGGACGGGGGCGAGGCTATTGTTTCCCGCGGCGAACTGATCGAAATCGGCGATGGCTTCCGCATTCCCGATATCATGGCCCGCTCCGGCGCTGTAATCCGCGAGGTGGGGACCACCAACCGCACGCGCATCGAGGATTACCGCGCCGCCATCAGCGAGCGCACGCGGCTGATTCTGCGCGTACACCCCAGCAATTTCCGCATCGAAGGGTTCACCGCGCGGCCCGAACTGGCCGAACTGGTTGCTCTGGGGCGCGAGTTCGCGTTGCCGGTTTATGAGGACCTGGGCAGCGGGTGCCTGGCCGACCTGCGCCCGTTCGGCATTGACGAGCCGCTGGTTTCCGAAAGCCTCGCGGCCGGCGTGGACCTGGTTTCCTTCAGCGGCGATAAGCTTCTGGGCGGGCCGCAGGCCGGCATTCTCGCGGGGAGGCCCGACCTGGTGGCGCGGTTGCGCGAGAACCCGCTCTTCCGCGCGCTCCGGCTCGACAAGACGATCTGCTACGCTCTGGAGCAAACGCTGCGGGCCATTCTGCTGGAGCGGTGGGAGGACGTGCCCGCGCTGGCGATGATCCGCCGCAGCCCAGCCGAGATTCGCGGGCGCTGCGAGGGTTGCTGGCGCAAATTCCCTCGCTCCGAGCTTCGATCACTGCCGGCAGTTCGGTAATCGGCGGAGGCGCTACTCCGCAGCAATCGATTCCCACTTGGCTCATCGTGATCGATGGCGACGCAACGGCCATGGAACGGGCGCTCCGCGCTTGCGATCCGCCGGTGATCGCGCGCATTCAGAACAAGCAGTTGACGCTTGACCTGCGAACCGTACTAACGGAAGAAGAGAGCGCACTAGCGGCGGCACTGAGCGCTCTCTGACAAGCCGCGGCTGCGTAATCTCGCGGCCGCCTCGACGACCTCGTTGGTGATTGAGCCTGAATCTCAAGGCGGCAAGAAAAGTCGAGATGAATCTCGACTCTGCAGGCTGAAGCCCGCGCCACAATCGGCGGCGGATGGGGCGGATCGGTTATGGCTGGCCGGCGGACGAATCCGCGGGATTTGCGATCGGGCTGAGGGGTTCGGTACGTTTGCTCAAACGCGGGCGACTGCTCTCCGCGTCCGTATTCCGGACCAGTTGAAGTTCGATGAGCCGCTCGCGCACGTCCTTGTATTCGGACGTACTCACAACGTACTGCTGCCGCCCGGGCAGGATGTTCTGGATCTCCCGTTCGGTTGCCGCGATGCGGTCGCCGTCCGCCGGATGGGTGGACGAGATTTTTCCCCATAAACTCGGCGCCTTTCTATCCAGGATCGCGAGTTTCTCGAAAATGCCGATGGCCGCCGCCGGGTCGTAACCGGCTGCGTACATATACTGCACGCCCAGGTAATCGGCTTCGACTTCATCGTGCCGGCTGAATTTCAGCAGCGTCATGGGGACCGCCACTTGGGCTCCGTGCGCCGCGGCATAGCCGGCCCACCCACCGAGAAAGATCGAGACCGGAAGCGCGGCCAGATCCGCAAGCTGAGCCTTGGTGGCCTGGCGCGTCATGTGGCGCGCGGCCACGTGAGCGATCTCGTGTGAGAGAACGGCCGCCAGTTCGGCTTCGTCTTCGGCTATCTCGATCAACCCCGTGTTCACGAAAACGTATCCGCCGGGGAAGGCGAAGGCATTCGGAGAAGCGTCCTCAACCACCTTAAAGACGAACGGGGGCTTCGCGTCCGAGTTGCGAACCAGATTCTGCCCCATGCGGTTTACAAACTCGGTGATTTGCGGCTCGTCGCAAAGCTTCGCCTGACGCTCCACTTCGCTGGCTAGCTGCCTGCCCAGAGCGGTCTCCCGTTCGATGGAGTAGAAGTTTACGCCCTTGCCGACATCCCGATTTCCGATCCGGCTGGGGTCGTCATTCTGGCCGAAGGCCTGCGAGGCGGCACACGCCAAGCACGCGACTGCGAGGACGACGGCCTTTGGCGATGCCAGCATAGCCTAATAGCGTATTGTAAAAGGAATGGCTGTGGAATTCGACAACACGTCCGCCGCGGAGCCGCGGCTTTGGGAATCTTACGCACATCAATTCCCCGTTCGGGACCACCTGATCTACCTCAATCACGCCGGGGTGGCGCCGCTCTGCCGTCCCGCCGCGGAGGCCATGAAACGCCTCAGCGATGATTGCCTCAACTACGGCAGCCTGCATTACGGGGAGTGGCTAGCGACCTATGACGGCCTGCGAAAGGCGGCCGCCCTTCTGATCGGTTCCGAGCCCGGCGAAATCGCCATGGTCAAGAACACCTCCGAGGGCATCGCGACCATCGCCATGGGGCTAGACTGGCGGCCGGGGGACCGCATCGTCGGCTTCCGCGAGGAGTTTCCGGCCAACTACTTTCCCTGGCAACGCCTTGAGCGGAAAGGCATAACCACCACCTGGCTCTCCGCCTCAGACCCTCTCGACCGCATCGAAGAGGCATGCCGCGGAGCGCGCTTGCTCTCCATCAGCTTTGTGCAGTTTCTGAGCGGATATCGCGCGCCCCTGAAGGAAATCGGCGAGATCTGCCGCCGCAACAACTGCATCTTCATGGTGGATGCGATTCAGGGACTGGGCGCGTTCCCTCTCGATGTACGCGAATGTAACATCGATGCCCTGGCGGCGGACGGCCACAAGTGGCTTCTGGGACCCGAAGGCTGCGGGTTGCTGTATATCAACCGCGCGCTGCAGGACAGAGTGGAGCCGGTGGAATTCGGCTGGACCAATGTGGCGCACTACAACGATTACGCCTCGCGCGACACGACTTTGCGGGACGACGCGGGCCGCTACGAGTGCGGAACGCTGAACACCATCGGGATCTACGGATTGACCGCGGCGATTCACTTCCTGCTGGAAGTCGGAGTGGAAAGGATAGCTCCGGAAGTGCGCTTCCTGGCCGACCGGCTGGCTGCCGGCGCAAGCGCGAAAGGATACGAACTGCTGGCCGAGCGGCGGCCCGAAAACTCGGCGGGAATCGTGAGCTTCCGCAAGCCCGGGCTCAAGCCCGAGGAAGCCGTGCGCAAACTGCGGACCGCAGGCATTATCGCCGCGCCGCGCGCCGGCTGGATCAGGGTCTCGCCGCACTTCTACATCGCTCCGGCGGAAATCGACCGGGTGATCGACGCGCTGCCGTAAGCCGGCGGGCCTCACCGGAAGGCCCGCCCCGCCTGCTTTAGTGCTCTATCTTGAACCCGATCTTGATGGTGACCTGAAATTCCTGCACCTTGCCGTCGGCGATCCGGCCGCGTTCCTCGACCACTTCGAACCAATCCATGTGATGGACGGTCTTGGCCGCCTCTGCGACCCCATTCTTGACCGCTTCGGCGAAACTGACCGGAGACGACCCAACAATCTCAATCTTCTTGTACGTGCTTGCCATGGGCGTGCTTCCTCCTGATGAACTGAAAAAGCGGGAACGAGCAATCTCCGCCACCTTATTCTACGTCCGAAGCGACGCCTGTCCGCGGCCGAGGCATTAGAAACGGAAGCCGAAATGACTCAACCAGCGGTGCGCCACGAAGTCGTATTGTGCGGAGGCGTACGGCTTGACCTTCCCGATGAGCGGCCCGACGACCTCGGTTCCCAGCTGGGACGTAATCCACTTCGCGCTCTGATTGGCGAATGTCGGCGCCGGATGCCTTAGCGTCCCCTCCCACCGCAGCCAAAATGCGCGCCAAAGCTGTATGCGCGTCTTGTGGTACTGAAATGTCCCGCGCTTGTCGCCGGACAAGCGATTCTTCCGGTCGATAATAAGCACCACCGGATGGCCGAACCCGCGGAACGCGGCGCTTCCACCGGTTAGCAGATATTGGGAACCCTCGGCGGCCCAGCCGATTGACGGCTTGACGACGAAGCCCTGAAATGGGCCAAATCCCTTCTTCCACTCGATAAAGGGACCGGCGGCGAGTTCGTAGCGCGGCATGCGGTGTTGGGCTGGATACCAGCGCTCGGTGAACTGGAGGCGACCCACGCGCTCGAACAGGAACTGCGAGAAAGCCCAAGTATCGTTCCGCTCGTTCACCTGGCCCTCAGTCTCGCCCGTAACTTGGAATGCCCGAGGCTCTTGCGCGACGGCAAGAAGAGACGAGAGCGCGAGCAGAAACCACACGGAGACTAGAGTTCGCATGATGGAGCAGGGAGATTTTCCAGGATAGCAACTTGAGATCGAATTATGCGATGGCTTAGCGGCCCTCAGCTTTGGACCTAGCCAGTGGCCCTGATAGCGCAGGGAGGGCCGGAGAGCGATGAGGCCGCACGGGTATCGGTGATTCCAGCAGGATTCAAGGCATAGCAGTACCGGGGAGGCTCGGCTCGCAGGTTAGCCGCGAGCCGTCTTCCCGGTCTGGTTCCAGAAACCGGCAACTGGCGCGTTGCGCTAGGCCGGAGGCCGCTGCCCTTGCGGGGCCGGCTGCCCAGGCTGCCTTTGTTGCCCCGGCTGTCCACCCGGCTGCCCCGGTTGCCCACCCGGTTGCCCCGGCTGTGCAGGCGACGCCGGCGCCTTGGGCCGCATTGCCTCGTAATAGTAAATCGCCTTATCGAGCGGCAGTCCCCGCAGGTCGATTTGCTTCAAGTCGGTGGAGCCGAGGCCGCGCTGTTCGGCGAGCGTAAACGTGTTATCGCACCGCGGGAAGGCCGTATCGCCGCGTTCTCCCCGGGGGTTGTAGCCCATCACGGCCACGCCTACGGCATCCGTGCAGACCGGGTTGAAGCCGGCAATGAGCACGTTCGGCTTGGTCAGGTTCGCCCGATTGGGCAGTTCGCCGCCGGCGATGGATTCGATGCCGTCAATCATCGCCAGATGAATCGGCCGGGCAGCCACAAGATCGGTGATAATGCGCGGCATGCGGTAGCCGCCGTCATGGTTCGCCCCGAAATTGAGTTCGCCGGGCGAGGATTTCGCAGGCGCCCGGTTGCCGTTGTGGCCCACCTGCGCCCGGTTGGTCTTGGGGTTCTCGTTGGGCTCGTCCACGCCCGCATCGCCGCCGTAGATCGAGGCAGGCAGGCAGCCAAAGAGGTTCTTCATGGAAAGCGTGATTCCAGCCGTTCCATGATGCTTCAGCTTTCCGATGCTGATAAATACGTCCAGGTCCTCGTACGAGTGGTTCATGTCCCAGGCGGGGAACATGTACGCCCCAGCGCCCACGGGCATGCGCGAGTACTTCTTTCCAAGCCCCAGATTGACGGTATTCTCGAACTCCACGAGTTTAGCGGCGTTCTGGATCGCCTTCACGTCGAAGTCGCCCTTGGTCAGGAAGTCCACCAAGGGTTCGTTGGTATTGGCGCCGCTCTCAAGGATACGGATACGCTTCGCTCCGGCCTTCCCGACAAGATAGGTCACGGCGCCGACGACGGCGGGATGCGTCCAGTGAGTGATGCCCGGAGAAATATTGTCTTTCCGGCTGGTAGGCGCGCCGGTCAGGTTGAGTTTGATACCAACGGTCTTGTTTGCTACAAGCTTCTCGATCCCTCCGAGTTGTTTGAACATCGCCGCAACCGCATCGGTAACCACCTTGTTGTCATAGCTGGTAGCTCTGGCGATTGTTACGGGAGAAACGGGGGCCGGTTTTGCGCTCCCTTGCACCTGCGGCGCCGCTTTCAGTAACGGTGTAGCGGCGACCAATGCCAACCATTCTCTTCTGGTCATCCTAGATCCTCTCTTTCACGGGGAAGGCGCTGCCCAAACGGGTTTGCCTTCCTTAGGAGCAAGCCTCAGTTACAACGTATTCTCAGCTACTGGTAACTACTAGAACGGTAAGAATAGCAGATAGAGGGCTCGGCAGGGAGCCGCCGAAGAGTCTGGCCCCTGCAGGCTACTGCGCTGGTTTTCCATCTCACGACCGAGTATCGGCGCTAAGCGCGCCGGACTCCGGAGAAAGGGCAGGCTTAGGCGCGAACCGCATCCCCCGGGTCCGGTCCTGATAACAGGCTACCCCGGAGGACGCTGCGCCGGCTGGGCCGGTTGCCCAGGTTGCGCCGCCGGCGCCGCGGGCGGCTTCGGCCTCATCGCCTCGTAGTAATAAATCGCCTTATCGAGCGGCAGGCCCCGAAGGTCGATCTGCTTCAAATCGGTGGAGCCGATGCCGCGCTCTTCACCGAGCGTGAACGTATTGTCGCACCGCGGGAAGGCGATGTCGCCACGTTGTCCCCGTGGGTTATATCCCATCACGGCTACGCCCACAGCGTCCGTACATACCGGGTTGAAGCCGGCAATGAGCACGTTTGGCTTGGTCAGGTTCGACCTTCCGGGCAGTTCGCTGCCGGCGATGGATTCGATGCCGTCGATGATCGCCAGGTGAATCGGCCTGGCCGCCACCAGATCCACGATGATGCGCGGCATGCGGTAGCCGGCGTCGTGGTTGGCCCCGAAATTGATTTCTCCCGGCGAGCATTTCGAAGGCGGCCGATTGCCATTGTGGCCGACCAATCCGCGGTTCATGTTGGGCTTTTCGTTAGGCTCGTCCACGCCCGCATCACCCCCGTAAATCGACAAGGGCAGGCAGCCGAAGAGGTTCTTCATGGAAAGCGTAATTCCAGCGGTGCCGTGGTGCTTCAGCTTTCCGATGCTGACAAATACGTCGAGTTCGTCGTACGAATGGTTCATGTCCCAGGCCGGGAACATGAAGGCTCCGGGACCGACAGGCAGTCGCGAGTACTTCTTCCCGAGGCCGAGCCCTACGGTGTTTTCGAACTCCACGTTCTTGGCCGCGGTCTGGATCGCTTTCACGTCGCAGTCGCCCTTGGTCATGTACTCTTCCAGGGGTTCGGGGGTGTTGAAGCCGCTCTCGAGAATGCGTATCCTCTTAGCTCCGGCCTTGCCAATGAGATACGTTGCGGCTCCGACGACGGCGGAATGAGTCCAGTGGGTGATGCCGGGCGAAATGCCATCCTTCCGGTTGGTGGGCAGGCCGGTCAGGTTGAGCTTGATCCCGACAGTCTTGTTTGCTACGAGCTTCTCGATTCCTCCGAGTTGCTTGAACATCGTCGCAACCGCATCGGTAACTACCTTGTTGTCATAGCTGGCAGCTCTGGCGATTGTTACCGGAGATATGGGGGCCGGTTTCGCGCTCCCTTGCGTCTGTGGCACCGCTTTCAGCAACGGTGCAGCGGCGGCCATAGCCAACCATTCTCTTCTGGTCATGCCGAATCCTCTCTTTCACGCGGAAGGCCGCGCCGAATGGACTTACCTTCCTTGAGAGCAGCCCTGCGTCGAACACATTTCCGAGCCGAACCCAGACCGCGTTACTGCCTGAAATCTTCACAAGCGGCAGCTTAGCCGGGAGTTATGCGCCTGCGGGTTACATTCCCCTACGGGCAGCGAGAACCGGAACCGGCTACTTTGCCCTGTCTGGAATGCTACGCACGTTACTCAATTTCGTCAAGAGTCTTGGTGGTGGCGCCGGCCCGGCGTTTCGGCTCCCTTGGAATAGTCAGATATCCTGCGAGGCGCCTATCTGAACTGCCGTTTTACGAAGAAATCCAACCCGAAGACGCCGTTCTGCTCGCGCACAGCGCTCATGGACCACTGCTTGCTAACGTCCCACTGCATGCTCACCACCTGCGGGTTGCTGGTATTGAGCACGCTGATGTAGGTGAATGTGATGGAGGGCGTCACCTGCTGCTCCACGGTGATGCGCGCCTGCGGGCTGTACTCCACTCCCTGCAGCGTGGGGTCGATGCGCAACCGGCTTACGCCGAAGAAACGCTGCAGCCGGCCCGACACCGGGTTGGCTATCGCCTGGCCCAGCAGCGCCGACGCGCCGTTCTGCTGCGCGCCGAATTGCGTGGCGGACGCGCCCTGCTGCGAAGTGCTGTAGGTATTGCCGGTCGCCGGCGCTTCCCCCGTCGCCAGCAGAGCCACAATCTCGTTGAACTGGAGCGGCGGGTCCGACCGGGGCGTCAGGTTCAGCTTGCCGAGCGGCCCGGAGATCGTCAGAGTGACGTCGATGCCGCGGGCCTTGGTTTCGAGGTCGAGATTCACCACCGGCTCGATGCGCACCAGATTAAAGAACGATATCGAACCCTGGCTGATGTCGTAGCGCGTCCCGAAGAACACCACCTGTCCCTGAGTGATGTCGATGCGCCCGGCCAGCGCGGGGTTGGCCACGGTTCCGCGCAGCCGCAGGTTCTTGGATTCCACTCCAAGCCCCTGCGTGAGCGAGCTCTGCACCAGAATGTCCGGCGCCGTCTGAATTTGAATGTCGAAGTTCATGCCGCCGAACGGTCCAGTGCGCACCGAAGCCGTCTCGACCGGCTGCGAGGAACTGGCCAGCATCGAGCCGAAATCCGACTGCGGGTTGAAGCCGGTGCGGAGCACCGTCACCGTACCCGCGAGCATGCTGCGCTCGGAAGTGCCCGTCAGGTTGAGGCTGGCGTTGGCTACCGTGCTGACGCCTTCCGGATACCTCACGCGCACTTCGCGCAGCGCCGCGTAGAGCCGGAAGATTGCCTGGCCGGAAGAGTAACCCACGAAACCGCTGAGATCGATCTTCCCTCCCCCGCTCTCCGCCGTTAAGCTCTGAATTGTCGCGCGGTCGTTGGTGAACACCAGCACCCCATTGCCGTTCGAGATGCCATTGGGGAAATCCACCAGGCTGAGAGCCGCGTTGCGAATCTCTATGCGCCCCCCGAACTGCGGATTCTCGGAAGTGCCGTGCAGCGTAGCGTTGGCCACCGCCGAACCCGTGGCGGTAAGGTCGGGATAGAAATCCCGCAGAATGCCGAGATCGAGATTACCGTTCACGCGCAGGTCGAAGGGATTCGCCTGGTCTACGGCGATCTTGCCCGCAATCGTCAGATCGGTGGAACGCCCCACCAGGCGTGCGCTATCGATGGTAATCACGGAGTTCGCCATGGAAGCCCGGATGGGGCCGTCATTGCGAACCGTGAGCGGCGGCGCCCCGGCTCCCGCCGGTTCGCCGGTGATCGCCGCCGCGAACTCAAACTTCGGGACCGTCAATTCGGCTTTCCATGTCTCCGGCTTCAGAATCGGGCCCTCGATCGCAATGCTGCCTTCGGCATAGCCCGTGTATGCCGGCAGAGCGCCGCCGGCGCCCGGCGAAAACCACGTGCGCAGGCGGGCCAGATCGAGCTGGGAGAATTCCACGCGGGCGCTCCCGGGGTAATCGCCTTCCAGGCGCCACGAGCCGCTGCCCTGAACGGAAGAATCCGCGAAATCGGAATCCAGCCGCACGCGCAGGTCGCGGCCCTGGGTATCGGCGGTGAAGCGCGCCGCGCCCAGTTGCTGGCCGTCCAACTCGAGCCCCTGCGCCGCAATGTCGGCATGCAACTCCGCGATCTCGAAGCCACGCGCGCCCGGCGGGGCGGGCGTTACGTTTACCGTTCCGGCGATGTTCGCCTGGATAGACCCCTTGATCCCCGGACGGGCGCCGGTAAGCGTATGGACGTCTTCGAGCGGCATCGCCCGTGCGGCGGCGGAGAAACGGAGGGCGCCGGCGTCAAACCGGTCGGCCGCATGGCTATACTGCGCCGAAACCCGCAGTTCCTTCCTCCCCGCCGTGATGACGCCGGAGGAAAGCTCCAGGCGGCGCCCGGAGTAGGTTAGATAGCCGGAAAACCGGTCGAACGGCTCGCCGGCGAGCGTTCCGCGAAGCGCCTCCACCTGTGAGAGGAGGATCGACTTGCCCACGGTTCCCGAGAACTGTGCGCTCACATTGAGCTGGCCGGAGACGGCCGGCCCGCTCCAGCCCGCCCACCCAGCCAGTTCGGCCGCGGGCGCGTTTTGCAAAGTCGCCGAGCCGAAAATGTCGCTCTCCGGCCGCGTTGCCCAACCGCTCAGCGCCACCGCCCCGTCGAACCGCGCGCGCAGGCCGCCCACGGCGAGCGTGCCGCGATCGAACTTAATGTTCGTCGAGGATGCGGCAACGTCGGCCGAAAGGGAATCCAGGTGATTGCCGGCATAGGTGAATGAAGACGCGTTGAGCGTTCCGGCAATGCGTTCTTCTCCCGGGGGGCCGGTAACCGTTGCATCGAGCAGGGCGGAACCGCCGTCCAGCCGCACGGGGAATTCCGCGGCGCTCACCCCAAAAGCCGGAAGCAAATCGTTCAGGTCGCGCGTTTCCACGTGCGCTCGCAACGTCTTGCCAATTGCGCCCGAGAATTCGGCGCGCGATGAGGGGAGCGTTAACGTGGATCGGCCCAAATCCCAAATTTCGGTGCGCGTATCGTATGCGGCAGCGAGCTGGCCGTGCACCGGCGCCCCTCCCTGCTCCGGCTCCAAGACCAGTTCCGCCTGAACGTGGGCATACGGCAGCGTTTGCGCCGTGCCCTCTACCTCAAGCGGACCGGAGGCGCGTCCGTCCCAAGGCAGCGGCTCGGCGCTATAGATGGCCACTACGCGGCGGGCCTGAAACCCAGTAACATCGCCTTTCACGTGGAAGCGGTCAAGCGCCCAAAGCTGCGCATTGCCATCGAAAGTTCCGCCAAGCACCGACAGCGCGACATTCCGGAAATCGATTAACGTCCCGCGAATGGCGGCGTCCGCGATGCGCGCATCCACCGGAACGGGCGCCGTGCGCGGAGCGGTCGTATAAGAGACGCCGGGAGAATACGTCCCCGAAAGGCGCATCCCGGTGATATCGATGCCATCGGGACCGGCGGTCACTGTGCCATCCGCGCGAAAATTCCGCAGCTCCACATTGGGATGGATATAGGTCAACCGGTACGCGTGCAGATCGCCGGTCAGATGGAAGTTCGAGCCACCCTGCCAGACGGCGGAGCCATCCACTTCCGCCACTCCGCTTTCGAGCAGGTGGGTGCTCAGGAACCGCCCTACATCGCTCTGGTCCGCGCGAACGTGGTAGCGGAACGATCCGTGCGGAGCGAGCAAATCTTCGATAGCGCCCGAAGCCTGGATTTCGGTTTGGCCAGTTGTCAGACGGGCCGAATCGATGTCGATACGGTTGCGCTCCACCGTGACCGCGAGCGCGAGGCCCGCCGCCACCGGCACGTAACCATCCACGTTGACATCGAGCGGCTGCGCTTCGATGTTGCCACGGTAGCGCGGTCCCGCGGCCTCGTAGACCAACTTCGCCTCCAGGTTGCGCGCCTGGGCATCCCAGGGCACGGACCCGCGCGTTTCGATTTCGAAGAGGCCTCCGCTCACGCGGAGCCGTCCAATCGCCAGGTCTAGAACCGTCTCCGCCGCGTTCTTGCCTTGGGTGCGGACCTTTGGCGCGGGGATGTTGGTGCTCCCGTCCGGACCGACAATCAGGTACGCTCGCGGCGCGATTACCTCCAGGTACTCGATATCGACTTTCTTTTCGAGCACGGAAATAATCTTCAGCCCGACCGCGGCCGATGCGGCGCGCAGGAGCGGCGGTTTTCCCTCAGGCTCGGTTCCGTGGAGCGTGAAGCCGCGGATTTCGGCGCGCAGGCGGCTCCAATCGAAGGAGAATTCCCCCAACTCGGCGCGTCCGCCCGTGGCCCGCTCGACTGCCGTCACGATTCCCCCGCGTACCTGGCCGGCAAACCAGGCGCTTCGCGCTATCAAAACCACGGTGGCGGCAAAGACCGTGAGGAACACCGCGATCGAGCCGCCTATCCACGCCGCGCGTTGACGCGTCATTGGAGCGCCTCTTCGTGGTAGACGATTTCGGCGCGCTGGCGCGCCTGCAGCAGCCACTGATCTACTTCCTGGTCCACGCGCGGCCCGATCAGGGTTTCCTCGATCCGGTCGCGGTAAGCTTCGAGCGCGGCCGGGTCGCCGGAGTGCGCAGCCTCGACCGCCGGCTTCACCACGTCATCGAAATACCGCCGGATTTCCTCGTCGCTTACCTGTACGCCCGGGCGAAACCGCACGTCGATGAACAGCAACAGAGTCCGCTGCCAAAGCAACTCGTCGACTACGTCCTGGTTGGTGATGCCGTAATCCGCCAGGGCTTTGGCGTAGCCCGCCGCGCCGCCGGATTGTTCCTTCCTGAACTTATCGAGCGCGGGCTCCACATCCTTGGCGGACGGGGCTGGATACCGGCTGGATTCGAGTTCCTTCTGCACCAGTTTCTGCTCCACCATCCGCTCCACGGTGGCGCGCTTCTGCGCGGGCGTGAAGTCGGGCGGGGCCCCGTTGAGAAACGCGACCACCCGAATTTCGCGGTCCAGGTCGCTCACGGTGATTACGCTCGAACCCACCGAAACGGCTATGCGGTCGATGATCTCGCCGCGGAGCGGGCAGGCGCAGGCCAGCATCACCAGCGCGCCGCAGACCGCGAGAGCCGTTCGCGAATTGGGATTCCTGCGCATCAAAACGTTTGCCCTATCGAGAAGAAGTACTGCATGCGGCCCAAGCTCTGCACCACGCAGCGATTCGCCGTATTGGGCGAGCACGGATTCACCCCGGCGCCGATCAGTTCCTGCACCGTGCCTTTGAACCCGAAGAAAGACGGCGGGTTGATGGCGTAGCCCAAATCCACGCGGACGGGGCCAATGGGCGTTCGATAGCGGATACCAAAGCCGACGGAGTGGGCCATGTAATCGAAATCCTGCAAATCGCGCTGTGACGTGCGGAACGAAACCTTCCCGATGCTCGAATAGACGTTCCCCATATCGTGGAACAGAACGCCGCCGAAGTTCTCGCCCAGCAGCGGGAAGCGCAGTTCGGTTTGATTGAAGAACAACGCCGTGCCGCCCAGCGGGAAACCGCTGGCCGTGTCGCGCGGCCCGGCCTGGTTTTCGGGGAAGCCGCGGTGAGAGGTGCCGCCACCGCCGAAGAGGCGCTCCGGCAGCGGAATCGCATCGAGGCCCGAGCCGCTGGCCCCAAGTCCGTAAACCTCGCCAAACTCCGTGCTGCGCGCCATCGTCACGCGCTTTCCGAGCGCGTAATAGCTGGCGTTTCTGGCCAGCACCCGGACGAAATTCGTCTGCGAACCAAAGTATCGTCCAGCCAATCCGATATCGAGCGTGTTGTAGACGCCCTTGCGCGGATCGGTGGGGTCGTCCCGGCGGTCCTGAACAATACTGAGGGAAGCCACCCCGACGCGCACCGGGCGCGCCAACTGACTGAGCAGGAACTCCGATACCCTGAGGTTGCTCACGCTCACGCGCCGGTAGGCGAAGCGATAAAAGAGCGTCGTTGCCTTCGAAAAGCGCTGCGAGATCTGCGCGGAAACCTCTTGCCGGCGGAAGTTGGCCGTGCGGATGTCGCGCGAATTCTCATACGTCCCGGTGAACGACAGGTTCAAGCTTTCGTTGTGTTCGAAGCGCGGCCAGGAGTAGTTCAGGATCGCGCGCTGATTGAGCGTGGAGGCGCGCGAGCGCAGGCTGATGCTGTGGGCCACGCCCCAGAGATTATTGCGCGTCAGGTCAAGCGAGACGCGCGGCGAAAACCCCGCGGAACCTGCGGGCGAATCCAGGCAATTCTGGCATCCGCCGATGCGGCCCAGCTCGGCTCCAAAACCCGCCGCCACCGAATAGCGCCGCGCTTCCTCCACGTTGTAGAGCACGTACTTTCGCGTGGCGTCGCCATCCGGATTCTGGATCGCCGCATCCACCTTGGCGAAGACGCCTAAATCGTAGAGGCGCCGCTGGACATCGGTAATAGCCGCCGGAGAAAGCGGATCCCCGGGGTTCAACAGAATATTCTGTTTCACCAGGGCGGGGCGGGTTGTCTTCAGCCCCGTCGCGACGGCCTCGCGCACCAGTTGAGGACGCCCTTCCGTGATCCGGTACCGCAGGTTCACGCGGTTGGGCTGATCGGCGGGGCTGTAGCCCCATTCAAACGTGGCGCTGGCGAACCCTTTTTGGAAGTACTGCCCCAGAATCGCGTCGCGGTCCACCGCCACGTTGAATTCGCTGAAGGGCTGGCCGTCGAGGGAACTGAGGAGCGACGTCAGGTCTTGGCGATCAATCTGGTCGACTCCCTCGATCTCGAGCGACTGGATCAGCGTCTGCGGCCCCTCGCCGATATCGATGAATACGGCCAGGCCACCCACCTTCCCCTCGTAATCGTCCACCAGCCGGTGGCTCACCTTCACGTCACGGAAGCCGTTCGACTGGTAGAGACCGGCAATTACTGCCTCATCCCCGCGCAACAAACTCTCGCTGTAACGTCCGTGCCGAAACTGAAGAAAGCTGGCGGGCCGCAGCAGCATACGTTCCCGGATGGCTTCGGCGGTGAAGTAATGGTTGCCGGTAATCTCGATATGCGTCAGTTTATGCCGCGTTCCGGTGTTGATCAGGAAGTCGACGGACGCTTGATCGCCGGTGGCGCGCTGCTGCCTGAATTGCACGTCGGCTTCGAAGTATCCCTGGGATTGAAAGTAGTTCTGCAGGTTGCGCGCGCCTTCCGCAAGCAGGTCGCGGTCCATCGAGTGCTCTTCGTAAACCGGCACGAGCTGGCGCAATCGGGATTGGGAGACCTTGGCGCCGATCGTGTTCAGTTGGATTTGCGGCCCGGCGTCGAGGCGCAACGTGGGGATGACGCTGCCGGTGGACGAATCGTAATCGATCGATTCGAGCGAAACCTTCGCCTCAAGGCGCTTCTCCTTCTGATATAGCTGTTGAATTCCGTCCAGGCCCGACCTCAGGCGCGTCTGCGTCACCGGTTTCCACGAATTCCATAACCACCGCCGGAATTTCGTGGCGCCCACGATCTTTTCGGGGGTCATCTTCAGATCGCCCAGCAGCACCGGCGGAGAGAAGCGAGCCCGCTCGCCACCCTTCACGTCGAAATTGATGTTGACCTGTTGAATGTGCTTGCTGGTTTCGAAATCGAGGGAGGGGCGGAGAGTGGAGCCGTACAGTCCGTTGCTTTCGAGCAGCGACCGCTGGCCGGCCATCGCCTCCTGGATCTTGGCTTCCAAAAAAGGCGCGCCCAAATCGAGCCTCGACGCATTCTCCAGTTGGTTGGCATTGGGCGGGTCGCCCGGGTCGCCGGAAATCGAGATGTCGCCGACGAACCAGCGGTTCTTGGTGACAAAAGAAATCTCGACGCCCCCATCACGCGGCGCCGCGTCCACCTGAATATCGGAATACCGGCCGGTGGCAAACAGCCGCTCGATGCTCGTGCGAATCACGCTTTCGCGCAGCGGCTCGTTCACTTTGAGCGGAAGGATCTCGCGCAATTCGTCGGCGCCCAGCGGCTGGTCCGCGGGCGAGAAGCGGATATTGGAGACCGCCAATCCTTCGTATTTGCGATACTGCGCCGGAAGCGGCCCGGGCAGCGCGGCCGCGAGCAGCAAGACCAGCGAAGGAATGGACGCGAGCAGCTGGCGCACCAAGATCATGATAGCGTAAGTGCTTCAGAGCAACTTTGTTACCATCGGAGCATGAACGCGGCCGATCGCGAGCGCTACTCGCGTCAAATTCTCTTCCCGGGAATTGGAGAGCGAGGGCAGGAAGCGCTGGGGCGCGCCCGCGTGACCATCGTCGGCTGCGGAGCGCTGGGCACTTTTCAGGCGGCCTCGCTGGCCCGCGCCGGGGCCGGCTCCCTCACCATCATCGACCGCGATTACGTTGAGCCGAGCAATCTGCAGCGCCAATGGCTCTTCGAGGAAGCCGACGCCGCCGAGGCGCTGCCCAAGGCGGCGGCAGCGGAAAAGCGCCTCGCCCTGATCAATTCCGGCGTGCGTGTGCGCGGAGTTTCCGCCGACCTGACGGCCACTAACGCCGCCGAACTGCTGGGCAATGCGGACCTGCTGCTCGACGGCACGGATAATTTCGAGACGCGCTACCTGATCAACGATTTCGCCGTAAGCAACGGAATCCCATGGATCTACGGCGCGGCGGTGGGCAGTTACGGCCTCACCATGACCGTAATCCCGAACCGCACGGCGTGCTTGCGCTGCGTCTACCCGGAGCCCCCCTCCGGCGCTCAGCCCACCTGCGAAACAGCCGGCGTGCTCGGCCCCATTGTGGCCGCCATTGCCGCGCTGCAGGCGGCGGACGCGCTGAAGATTCTCTCCGGCCGTCCCGATCTGGTAGCGCCGCGCATCACCATGGTCGACGTGTGGGATGGGGGCATCCGCCAGATTCAGGCGCCCCCGCGGGACCCCGAATGCCCCTGCTGCGGCCGCCGCGAGTTCGTCTATCTGGAGGAATCGCACCTCGCTCCGGTAAGAATGTGCGGCCGCAACGCCGTCCAGATCCACGAGCGCATCCGGCCGATAGACCTGGCCGAGTTAAAGGCTCGCCTGGAGCCGTTAGGCGAAGTTCGCGCCAACGAGTTCGCCCTGCGCTTCCTGACGCCCCCCTACGAGATGACCGTCTTCCCCGACGGCCGCGCAATCATCAAGGGCGTCAGCGACGTCGGTCTGGCGCGCAGCCTCTACGCGAAGTACGTGGGGTAGCCCCCGGGGCTGCGCAAGGCATGCCCGGCATAGCGCTGCCCGCCCGTTTCCTGATACAGTTTCGGAATCGCACCAACGCTATGAGCAGGAAACTATTTGACGCCGGTTCGCGCGGCGATATCGTCCGCCGGATTCAGTTGGCGCTGGGCTCTGCCGGCTGCCCCGTGCCCAAGGTCGACGAGATCTACGGCCGCGACACTCGCGCCGCGGTGGCCGCTTTTCAACAACAGCGCGCCCTCCCCGTCACGGGGGCGGTGGAACTGGAGACATGGTCCACGCTTACCAACGCTCCCGTGCCGGAACTGGGCGAGCGCGTCCTCCAATTGACCGCGGCCTTCGAGGGGCACAATTACACGCTGGCCGTGGGGAACTTCGATGGAGCGTGGCTCACCTGGGGCATCATCGGCTTCACCATGCAGCATGGAGAAGTGCAGACGATCCTCGCCAACATCGACGCCGCTTCTCCGGCGCTTTTGGACCGCGCCTTCGGCGGGCGCGCGGCGGAAATACGCGCCACCATGCGCGCCGGAAAGGCGCAACAGAAAGCGTGGGCTATCGCCAACAGCGCCCCGGACGGCAGCCTGCGCGAGCCCTGGAAAGCCGGCTTCGCGGCGTTGGGTGATTTCGCCGAAGTCCGCGCCGAGCAGAGGCGCCGCGCGCTGGCCGATTACTACGAACCCGCGCTCCGTACCGCCGCCCGGTTCCACCTGACCTCCGAACTCGGCATCGCGCTGGCCTTCGATATTCACGTCCAGAACGGAGGCGTGGACGCCGAGGAGACCGCGCAAGTGGAGCGGGAACTCGCCAGCGAGCCAGGGGCCACGGAACTACGGCGGCGCGAAATCATCGCCAACGCCGTGGCCGATCACGCCCGCGCCGAGTACCGCGAAGATGTGCGCGCGCGCAAACTGACCATAGCCCGCGGCGCGGGCGCCGTTCACGAACGCAATTACAGTTTGGAGAACTGGGGCCTAGCCGAAATCGAGCCACTGGCGGCCAACGCGTGAACCAAAGTGGGGCGGACGCCCATACGCGCGCGAACGTAACGGGAGATTGCCTCCGGGTGGCTGGTATCTCCCTAGGACCAGTGACCGCCGCCAATCGGCGGTTTGGGCGCCATGCGGCCAAGTCGACGCGAGATTCCCAGGAATCTCGTTTTCCGAGAACCCCACTTATGGACCGGAACTCTCCACCGGAGTCGGTTTGTGCTTGAATCAAGTTGTGGTGTGGACTCTGCGACATAACGTGATCGCCGCGCTGTCCTTGGTGTTGGCGATTGCGGCCAGTGGGTTCGCGGTCGAGAAGAGCGCCGTTGCAGAAGGGTCGCAGTTGGCCATCCAGGGACGCTTGACAGACGGATGGTCGTTTCCTTGGTTCGACGGCTGGCACTTTCGAGGGACGCTCACGGTGAGTCGAACGCTCTGGGGTGCGGCGAAACCCGGCGAGGGGCTCGACTATCGATTTGTGTGCGGTGGATGTCCGATGTGGCTTAGACCGGACTGGACGCCCTTCCTTGGATCTGAAAACCTCTGGTTCTTGCGGCAAGCTGGCCCCGGTGTCTGGACGGCAGCGGGCGTTCAGGCCGGCGATCCTGGCGTGCGCGGTATAGCTGACCTCAGCTATTACGAGAAGCTTTTCAGCCGTCGAAACCTACGCGGACAGCCCGTCAGGTGAGCTTTGACGCGGGCTGCCGAACATCGCAATTGGGTCATTCTCTTGAAACCACACTTCAAGACCACTTGCCCAAGCGCAATACTGAAGGGATGAACTTCCGGCCTGTTCTGCTGCTGTTATGTAGCGTTCTTCTCTCCGCCCAATCCCGTTCCGAGTGGCAGTCCTGCCCGGTGGTAGCAAAGATGCCCGCCGACCAGCGGAATATGGAACCGTTGGATCAGCAGCAAAGGTTCGAGCTTCGGCAGTGTCTGGGCGAAAACACAGTAGTCACCGCGTACGAGCAGGCGAAAACGGCACCTTCTATGGTGTTCGACACCGGCGATGGTTATCCACGATTTCTCGCCCACGTCGAGAACATCCTCGTTTTTCAGAGCGTGGGAGGCGCGTCCGATCACGTGTACGTTTTTGTGTTCAGGGAGGGCAAGCCTGCGGTCGCCCTCCAAACCGCAACGAAGGATCTCATACTAGTCCGGCAATCGAAAGATGGGGTGGTTGTCAGCATGCCGCCCACAACGTATCCAGGACCGGACGGCAAATTCCCACCCCCACCCGCACCGAAGGAATTTCCGTTCCCGTTTGACCGCTGACCTAACCGGCGGTTGGCGGTCAATTTCCGAGATGCCCACTTACCGTCCGCGAATCGCTTCCGTTCCCAAATCCGAATTTAGATCTCCACGTTCCTCTGCGGCGTCAAGCGGCGCTAAAATAGCACCAAAATGAAACCCTTGATCTGGACGCTCATGGCGCTGGCCACACTGCTTTCAGATACGCGACTCGCCAAAGCTCAAACGAACGGTAACGGTTATGCGATTCATGTTTCACTCGTGGGATCGGGGCTCCAATACGGATCATTGGAGTTGCGTCGAAGGGGATCTGATGCAGGAGAGGTCAGGGCTGTAACCTCGGCGTGGGAGCTGAAGCTTTCAGGAGTAACTCCGGGTGCCTACGACCTTTACATTAGCGCTCCTGGCTTCAATAATCTCACCCAGACAATCACGATCAATCGCGATATTGATCTTGGTCGAATTTTCATGGATCGCGATCCGACTATCAGGTTCTTTGCTGGATCGGGGTCTTTCTTGCATGTTCCAGACCCGCGAAAGCAAGTGGAGCAGACTTCGAAAGTTGAAGCGGGTGAACAACTACGCACTGTGCGGGGCCGTATTCAGGCCGCTTCATTTTTCGAGGCAAAGCCTCTAACCGTTCAAGTCTCATGCGCAGCGAAGGCCCCTGCGCTGCCGCCGAGCCCCCAAGTGGATCTGTCGCTGGTGGTAGTTGACGACACCGGATCATTTGAAGTGGCGAATCCGGATTGTTCCGGTGAATCGCTCGCCCATAGGGAACTACGCTTTTCCGTTAGAGATGTGACTGGAAAGACCGTGGCGCTTCTACTGCCTATGGACACGATGAATGAATACCGCCACTCGAAATGCGGCCTCTGGTTGCCTCTTGCGCCGTTAGTTCCAGGATTACCAACTTACGAAGCGATCTTCGAGCAGCAACTCACTGACAGCTGCCCGATGGACAGTGAGCTTTTTCAAGGCGAGTCGATGGGGCCGCCACCTCCCCAGTTTACGGCAACGCCACAGGTTGTCCCCGAAGCCGTGCACCAACTGCTCTGGCCAATGCCCGCCCAGATCGATGTTTCTGGAAGGAAGTAATCTAATTCGTTCTGATTGAGCAGACAGTTTACGAATTATTATCGATAAACGGGGATATCGTACACGTGTATCGAACCTAAGCGGCGGGCGTGATCTCGATTTCCTTGGCGAGACTAGTCGCCGGCGGAATCCTTTCGCCGAATTCACTTAATGTCCGAAGGTGCCCCTCAATGGCCTCTCGGATATTGCGCTCCGTCTCCTCGAAAGTCTTACCCGTCGTGATGCAGCCGGGCAGATCCGGGACGTATGCAGCCCAGTTGCCCTCCGCCTGCTCGAAAATTACCGCGTACCTTTGCGTCATTTCCCAACCTCCAACCCGGCCGCTTTGAAGATCGATTTCAGCGTCCCCGGAGGCAGATCATCGCCCGGGTGTCCGGGAACAGTAACCACGTTCGGCTTAAGGGCATGTTTGAAGTGTCTGTGGCTTCCCGTCGTACGGACGTGCCGCCAGCCGTCTTTTTCGATGAGCCGCACGAGATCTCGAACCTTCACGCTAGTTCATTGTAGAACTTAGACTTCAGCTGTGCCAGCCTTGACCGCGATCGTGAAACGGGCTTCCTTTCCTTTGACTCTTTCGGCCACCCGACTGGCCCCCTTGGGTTCCACTTGGCCAGGCCCGAACGGCCGCGAACGTCGGAGGCAAAGCCGACCGGGGGGGTCGGCTTGCGGGCCGGGGGAGCCCGCCCCACTACGGACTCCGCTACTCTCCCAGATCCGCCTCGCGATTCTTCATGGGCTTGAGGCCGCCAATGGTGTCGGTGGCGGCGGCTCCGGTGATGAGCCGGGCGCCGCGGCTCCAGGTCAGGTACTCGAAGCCCCATTGAACGAAGATCAGCACGCGGTTCTGGAACTCCACAATGTACATCAGGTGGACGAACAGCCACACCAGCCACGCCGCCAGCCCGGAAAACTTCAGCCCCCATATATCCGCCACGGCTTTGGCGCGGCCGATCACGGCCAGGTCGCCTTTGCTGCGGTAATGGAACGGCTCAATCTCGCGGGCGCCCCCGATTCGCTTCAGAACCGCGCGCGCCGCATAGCCGCCGCCCTGGATCGCCACCTGCGCCACGCCCGGCAGCGCCTCCCCGCCCTTACCCGGGATGAGCGCCTGATCTCCCACTACATAAATGTTGGGGTAACCAGGCAGGGTGAGGTCGGGGTTTACGGCTATCTTTCCGCGCGGGCCCGTGGGCGCTCCGGTCCGTTCCGCCAGAACCTGGCCGAAGCGTGAGGGAGCCACGCCGGCGGCCCACAGCACTGTTTTCGCCGCCAGCCGTTCCTTCCCCGCCGGACCCTCGAAATCCACGCCCTCCGCATCCACGCCCACCACGCGCACGCCGGTACGCACGCGGACGCCGAGATCGATGAGTTGCTGCTCAGCTTTGTGCGAAAGGTCCTCGGGGTAAGACGAAAGCACGCGCGGTGCGCTGTCGAGAACGATAATGCGGGCCTCTTCCGGCCGGAACTTCCGGAACTCGTCTTTCAGGGTGCGCCGCGCGATCTCCCCCAGCGCGCCGGCAAGTTCCACGCCCGTGGCCCCACCGCCGACAATGGCGAAGGTGAGCCAGGCAATCCGCTCCGCGGGGCCTTCGGTGCGCTCGGCCGCTTCGAATGCGAACAGGATCTTGTGCCGCACCGCCGTGGCTTCTTCCACGCTCTTCAGGCTGGGAGCCCACTCCCGCCAGGAATCGTGCCCGAAATAGGCGCTTTGGGAACCCGTGGCCACGATCAGCGAATCGTATTCCACCGCGCCGCCGTCTCGAAGCAAGACCCGGTTGGCGCCCGGCTCGATATCCACCGCGTCGCCCAGCAGCACAGTCGTGTTCTTCTGATTCCGCAACACAGAGCGCAAGGGCGCGGCGATCTCCCCCGGCGAAAGCGACCCGGTGGCCACCTGATAGAGCAGCGGCTGAAACAAATGAAAGTTGCGGCGGTCTATGAGCGTGACGCCGGCCGGCGCATTCCGCAGCGCCTTGGCCGCGTAGAGCCCGCCGAAGCCTCCGCCCAGGATGACAACTCGATGCCGGCTTTCCATCTATCGGTCCATTCTACCGTTCACGTTCAGCGGTTATCGGAGGCGCCGCGTAGTTATTGAGAACGAGGCGGGGTACTTCACATCGCCGATATAGAGCTTAGCGCCGGCCTTGGGCATCGCGCCGTACGCGGCCCAAAACAGAGCGCACGGGCGGAAGAAGGAGGGCCGAACAGCTACTTCTTGCCGATCCCCACAGGCGAAGCTTGTGACGGCAGGCCCGGGGCATCCAGTTTCGTTTCGCAGCCGCAATCCTCGCCCGCGTCCTTGGCCGTTTCCTGATACTTGAGTTCGTTATCGATGATCCGCTTCAGGTTGGGCCAGTCGGCTCCGGCCGGGAGTTTGCGGCCATTCACAAATAAGGTAGGCGTGCCATCCACACCCAGCGCCTCACCCTCCGCGACGTTGGCGGCGACTTCCTTTTCGGTTGCCTTTTGATCGATGCACCGCGAAAGTTGCATGCCGTCCAGGTCTTTCTGGCCCTTAGCCCATGTCAGAACCTGATCCTTCAGCGTTTCCGGGGCGACGCCATCCTGGTGGCTGAAGATCCAATCGTGGTAGGCCCAAAACGCCGATGGATCTTGCCGGAAGACGCAGCGCCCGGCTATGGCCGCGGCCTTTGCCCAGGGGTGAATCGACTCAAGCGGGAAGTCCTTGAAATAGAAGCGCACCTGCGTCGGATAGGCCTGGATGAGGTTCTTGCGAATCGCCTCGGCTTCGTCCTTGCAGTGCGGGCATTCCATATCGCTGAAGCCGACGATCACCACCTGAGCGCCGGGCGTTCCCAGGCTGGGCTGGAATTGCGTCTTCAGCTTGTCGAGGTTTGCCTTGAACGGGTTGGAGTTGAAATCGTAGACGTTGCCCTGAAAGATCTTGGCCCCGTCATTGGAGACCAGCAGTTTGACGTCCTGGCGCACACCGCCTTGGGCGATGTGGACGATTACGTCCTTGAATCCGGGAACCTCGGCAGCCACGGGGTCGGAAAACGTGACCGCAAAATCCGGCCCCAGCACCCACAGGTGCCGGACGTAGGCCTCCAGCTCGGCCTTACTAAAAGCGCTCTTCTTAGGAGCGTTCTGGGCATACGCGCAAAGCGCGAGCGCCGCGGCGCAGATCACGAAATACCTTCGAAACATGCTGTGTTTATTGTACTGGAGGCGCCGGGTTGCCAGAACGGCCCCGGCCGGGACGCCTACCCCGGCGCTTCAAACCGGTAGCCGAACCCGCGCACGGTAGTCAAATACCGGGGGCTTTCGGGCTGCTCCTCAATTCGCTCGCGCAGCCGGCGGATGTGCACGTCAACGGTCCGCGGCGTAACGCAGCCCCGTTCGCCCCAGACGGAATCCAGGAGCTGTTCGCGGCTGTAGGCGCGGCCCGGATGGGCGAAGAAGAATGACAGCAGATTGAACTCGGTCGCTGTCAATGTCACCTCGCGGCCTAGAAAGAAGAGGCGGCGGGCGACAAGGTCGAGGCGAAATGGTCCGATCTCATGGACCGGCGACTCCGAGTGCAATTCGCCGCGCCGGAGGTGGGCCTTGAGGCGCGCAACCACTTCCCGGGTGCTGAAAGGTTTGGTCACGTAGTCGTCGCCGCCTATTTCGAGGCCGAGCACGCGATCCAGTTCGTCCGACCGGGCCGTCAGGAACAGCACCGGGACGCAACCCAGCGCTGTCGATTTACGAATCTGGCGGCAAATTTCGAAACCGTCGGCGCCGGGCAGCATGACGTCCAAGAGGACCAGCGCCGGCCTCCACTGCTCCAGCGCCTTTAACGTATTCCCGGCGCCGTCGAAAACCCGCGAATCAAACCCCTCTCGCCTCAGGTTGTAATGCAGCAGGGCGGCCAGGTCCGCTTCGTCCTCGACAATTGCAATTCGTTTGCCGGTTTGCACGGATTCAGTCATGAGTCGCCTTTATGCGTAGGGGCTCCAGGCGTGAGCCTGATCCCATTCATCGTGACCTCAGCATATTGAACTTTTGTTACAGATTCGTTAAGTCCGTGCGAAGGTTTCGAGTCAATGGCCTTGCGGCCGGCTTTCGGCCGCGGTGGAAGACGCTTGGCAATGGAATACGCGCAATATTCATGCCGCCGTCACAATCCTGTAATCGCCCGCCCTTTACTCTGGGCACGTAAAGGGAAATAGGGTCTTACGAGCGGAGCGCGAGCCTCCGCTGGCAGCAAAATAGCTTTCGATTTTGACTGAACATCTATGAACACAAAACTTCTACGACGCGCGACTCTGCTGGGGGCGCTGATTCTGCCCCTGGTCTACGGCCAGACCGATGCCGCCCGCATCGTCGGCGCCATCACTGACGCTTCCGGCGCCGTAGTGCCCGGCGCGACGGTAAATATCAAGAACGAAAAGAACGGCCAACTGAGGCAGGTGAAGTCGGATGCGCGGGGCAACTACATTGCCGCGCAGTTGCTGCCTTCCTCGTATTCGGTACAGGCCGAAGCGACGGGAATGTCGTCCCCCGAAACTACCGGGATCAATCTGTCGGTGGGCCAGGAACGCACGCTGAACATCACGATTCAGCCAGCGACCGTGAACACTCAAGTCACTGTGGATGGCGGCGAAATGGTGATGGTGGATACCAGTTCGGCGAAAGTCGGCGCCAATGTGAACGAGCGGGAAGTCGCGACGCTGCCCATGAATGGCCGCCAGATTTCGCAGCTTTATCTGCTGGCGCCCGGCGCGGTCAATAACGGCAGCGGCACCTTCGACAACATCCGCTTCAGCGGCATGGCGAACCAGGAAAATGTGATCCGTTACGACGGCATTGAAGGCAGCAGCATTATCGACTCTTCGCCCGGCAACCTGAACGGAGAGAACACGTCGCTGTTCCGCCTGGAGCAGAGCCTCGAAAACGTTCAAGAATTCCGCGTGGATAGCAGCAACTACCCCGCCGAGTACGGAACCGGCACCGGCGGCCAGATCAGCTTCGTGAGCAAGTCGGGCTCGAACCAATTCCACGCGTCCACGTTCGAGTATTTGCGCAATGACGGCCTGGATGCGCGCAACTTCTTCGATAAGGCAGTGAAATCGAAGCTGCGGCTCAACCAGTTCGGCGGGTCGGCCGGCGGCCCGATTGCGAAGGACAAGGCGTTCTTCTTTCTAAGCTATGAGGGTCTGCGCCAGAAGACCAGCGCGCCG
>CAIYHG010000017.1 GCA_903925975.1 uncultured Acidobacteriia bacterium
GCCTTGAACTCCACAAGTGCCTGTGCGCCAGGGCGTTAGCTCCGTGGAGGCGCGCCGTCAATCCGGTTCGCCGCGGATCTCTTCGGCCGCCCGGCGCATGGCCCTGATGTGTTCGTCGCTCTCGGCGACTCGCCGGCGGCATGGCTCGCAGGTCAGGAGGTGCTCTTCCCAGGATGCGGATTCGTCCACGGATGCCATCCCCATGGAGTACCGCTCAACTTCGTCGTCGTTCAGATGCGGCTCCGCCACGCTCTTATCTTGGGCGATGTTCCGCGGAAACGGAAGCGGTAAACGTCTATTTCCATCCCAAGGCCGTTCAAAAACTCACGCGGCCGTGGCAGCGCCGCGAGGCCAGGCGGTTCCGCCCCAATTCCCCGAACCGCGCCTTGGCACGCGACTTGATGAGGCGAAACTGATTCTCGGTCAAATCCATGGCCCGGCAGATCTCGTGCGCGGTCTGTTCCTGCAAGTAGAACCGGATCAGGACCTCACGGTCGCGCTGTGGAACCGCATTCAGAACGCGCCTTGCGAGCTCCACATTCTCCTGCTCCATTAAACGCCGCTCCGGGTCCAATGCCCGATCGCGCACCTGGGGCCCCGAGTCAAGCCCTGTCTGCTTGCTTCGGGTCCGGACGACTGACTCGATATACTCGGCGACCTGGCGCCGCACCACGGTTCGCACGTATCCCATGAGACGTTCCGGTTCGCGCACTTCGCCGGCCCGGATAGATTGTGCGATCGCCAGAAAAATGTCGTGGAGTATGTCGTCCAGATCCTGCGCCTCCAGGCGCCGCCATAGCTGGAAGCGAATGCCCTGCGCGAAGACGCGATACAACTGCTCCATCCCGGATTCGTCTCCGGAGCGGATACGCGCCACCATCTCCGGCCAGGCAACTGCCGGCATGCCCTGGGAAATGGCAGGATTCACTGATTCCGACGCGCTCATACCCCAACCTTCCTCAACGGCGCTGGGGCAAGCCAGCGGTAGTTCTCCCGCCGTCCAAAACCAACGTGGAGTCCCGCGGCTACTTCGGCGTATCTCCGCTGTCGCGGCTACGCCTCCCGGCAGCGCCACCTACAGAACGCCCGAACGCGTCCTTGCTGATTGAATCGGGGGTGCGAGCAGGCAATCAAAACACCTTGGCCGCAGTCAAACGCCAGCTCCGATTCCCACAATGCGAGAACTATATCCTGAAGACGATTTCTATCTCAGAACAACTAAAGAATAACAGGAGTTAACGAAATTCAATTGCCCATATTTGAGGGTATTTCATATCCTCATTTGTGGGTATTCCAAACACGTCCAGCTTCGCCACCAGCTACCCGGCCGGCGGCAAAGAACTGCCGCCCGGCAGGAACTTGGCATCTGATCGAGGCCCTACGCGTTGATTTCGAAGCGCTTAGCCTCTGGCGGGGCGCATGCAACTCACGGGCATCATGCTGGACCGAACCGCCGGCCAACTCGAGCGCTATATGGATCTGCTGTCTGCCAGACAAAAACTGGTCGCTTCCAACATTGCGAACGTGGATACGCCCGGCTACCACACGCAGGACCTAGATTTTGAAGCGGAACTCCGCACCGCCGCTGGCGAACCGGCCGCTCGTCCGGTGGAAGGCCTGCCCACAAAAAACGACGGCAACAATGTGAGCATCGACCGGGAGTCGCGTCTGCTCGCCGAGAACGCGCTCCGGTTCCAGATCGCGAGCAGCCTGCTGCGCACTGAGCTCAGGCTGGTCCGCTCAGCCATTCACGAGGGCGCAAGCGCATGAGCCTGTTTTCAGCTTTGTCGGTAGGAGCATCGGGGATGGCTGCGCAGCGGGCGCGCGCTGAGTTGCTGGTCGAGAATCTGGCCAACGCGGAAACCACCCGGACCGCCGAAGGCGGGCCCTACCGCCGGAAGGATGCCGTTTTTCAAAGCGCCGTGGTGGAGTCGCCATTCGCTACCGTCCTCGGCTCCCTCGCCGAACCGGAGGGAGTGTCGGTCGCGGAAGTAGTTACGGACCAACGCGATCCGGAGAAGCGATACATGCCGGGACATCCGGACGCCGACCAGGATGGGTACGTGGCGTTTCCGCGCATTAACCCGGCCGAAGACATGGTGGACCTGTTGGGCGCATCGCGCGGATATGAGGCCAACGTCGCGGCCATAGCCGCGGTTAAAGATATGATAATGCGCTCGATCGACCTGCTCCGCTGAGGATTCAGATGCCTGCCTCCATCAGTCCCATTTCCACACCCGTTTCGGTAGATTCCATTCGCCCGGCCGGCGCCGCGCCCTCCGGCGGGTTTCAGAACGCGCTTTCGGCGGCTCTTGAGGGAATGGAACAGACTTCGGCCGGCGCTTCCGAGTCGGTGGAGCGTTTCCTGGGCGGCGAAGGCGAATTGCACACCGCCGTTCTGTCCGCGCAGCGCGCCGAACTGACGTTTGACCTGTTTCTGCAAGCCCGCAACAAGGTAGTGAACGCCTATCAGGAAATCATGCGCATGCAAATGTAGGCTCAGGTTTCGTGCGCAAACTGCCGATATACGTTCCGGAAATCAACTGCAAGGCGCCGGGTACGAATGAAACGAATACTGGCCAGTCTCTCTGTTCGGCAGCGGATTACGATCGTTCTCGCGGCTCTTGCCGTAGGGGCGGCGCTGTACGGAGCCGTGCGCTGGCAGCAGGAAGCCGATTTCCGTCCGCTGTTCACGGGTCTGTCCGCGGAAGACGCCTCCGGCATCATGCAAAAGCTAAAGGAAAGCGGAACCGATTACCGCCTGGCCGAGGGCGGCGGCACGATTCTCGCGCCTTCGGCGCGCATCGCCGAACTGCGCATTACCCTGGCCGCCTCTGGCTTGCCCAAGACCGGGCGCATCGGTTTTGAGCTCTTCGACAAAACCAATCTCGGCGCCACCGAATTCGCCGAACAGGTGAACTTCCGCCGCGCGCTCGAAGGCGAACTCGAACGTTCGGTTATGTCGCTGGCCGAAGTGGATCAGGCGCGCGTACATATTACGTTTCCCAAGGATTCCGTCTTCCTCGACCAGCAGCAGCCGGCAAAGGCCAGCGTGTTGGTGCACCTCAAGCCGGGCTCGCGCCTGGCGCCCCAGAATGTGCTCGCTATCAACCACCTGGTGGCAAGCGCCGTCGAGGGGCTATCTCCGGACGCGGTATCGGTCATCGATATGAACGGAAACCTGCTCGGCCGGCCCAAACCAGCCGGTTCGCCGGACGGGGCGGAGCCTTCCGAGGCCAATCTGGATTACCGCCGCAGGATGGAGGCGGACGTAATAGCCAAGATCAGCGCCACGCTCGAACCGCTGCTGGGGGCGGATAAGTACCGGGCGGGCGCATCCGTGGAGTGCGATTACTCGGGAGCCGAACAGAGCGAAGAGATCTTCGATCCGGCCCGCTCGGTGATGGTGAGTTCGCAACGCAGCGAGGATCAGTCAGGCGGGACATCTTCGAGCGGCGTACCCGGCACTGCAAGCAGCCTCCCGCGGCCCGTCTCCAGGCCGGGCGCGGCCGCAAACCGCGTCTCTCGCGTGGTCGAAAACGTTACCTACCAGTCCAGCCGGACGGTGAAGAAGACGCGCATGCCCGCCGGAGCGGTGCGGCGCATGTCTCTGGCCGTCCTGGTGGACCAATCCGTAACGTGGGAGAAGGACGGCAAAGGGTTCCGCCGCGTGCTGGTTCCGCCAGCGACAGAGAAGCTCAAAGTAATTCGCGATCTCGTGGCCGGGGTAACGGGATTCAGCGCCGAACGGGGCGATCAACTGATTGTGGAGACGCTGCCGTTTGAAACCACGCTGCTGCTGGAGCCGCCGCAATCCGCGCCTCCGGCCGCCAAACCCGAACCCAGCCGCTTCACGCTGGATCGCAAGACGATGTGGATCGGCGGCGGAGCGCTGGCCGCAGTGCTGCTGATCGTAGTGGTTGTAGCCCTGGCCGCCGGCCGCAAGCGCGGCGCGCGCGGCGCGGAGCAGCCGCCTCAGGCTTTGCCTGCTCCGGTCGAGCACGCCGTCGCGGCGCTCTCCGCCCCCGGCGCCGGCCTGGAACAACAGCTCGAGGCCAAGATCGCCGAGCGTGATGCGATCCAGAAGAAGCTCGATCTGGAGGCCTTGACGGCGCTCAAGCTGGCTCCTCCGATTACTAAGACCGCCGAGGTGCTCGCGAAACATCTGCGGGAAAAGATCAAGGAAGATTCCGGCCTCGCCGCCCATGTCCTTCAGAGCTGGATACGTGAGGAAGGCTAGCCGATTAAGGGTTCTCAGGCGATGATTCTGAACACGGCCTCCACTCCGGCAGTATTGAAAAGCGAACCGCTTAGCGGATTGCGCAAGGCCGCCGTGCTCGTGGTCCTCCTGGGTGAACAGACCAGCGCCGATATTCTGCAGCATCTGGGCGAGGACGAAGTTCAGGCAGTTAGCCGGGAGATCGCGAGGATCACGGCCATCCCCGCCGGGCAGGCCGAAGGCATCCTCGAGGAGTTCCACCAGATGACCGTTGCGGGGGCGTACGTGGCGCGCGGAGGCGTCGAATTCGCCCGCAAGCTGCTGTTGCGAGCCTTCCCGCCGGAAGTCGCGCGCCGCCTCCTCGACCAGCTCACCAAAGCGCTCGGCTCCGAGGCGGTATCCTTCGATGCGCTCCAGAAGGCCGACCCGCAACAGTTGGCCAAGTTCATCCACAACGAGCACCCCCAAACCATCGCACTCGTGTTGTCGCACCTCAATCCCTCGCAAGCGGCCGCCCTCCTGATTTCGCTCCCCCCGGAGATTCGCAGCGATGTCTCGCAGCGCATGGCGAGCCTGGACCAGATCTCCCCGGAAATCATTCTCAAAATTGCGTCCGTAATCGGGGGAAAGCTAAAGGCGCTGGGCGAGTTCAGCCGCGAATCGTACGGCGGGGTTCGCGCCGTGGCGGAGATGCTGAACCGGCTCGATTCCGGGTCGAGCAGGGGCATTCTCGAAGCCATCGACCGGCAGGACGGAACCTTAGCCGAAACCATCCGGCATCTGATGTTCGTTTTCGAGGATCTGCTTCTCATTGATCCGCTGGGCCTGAAAGAAGTGGTCGGGAAGGTTGACCGGAAGGTGCTGACGGTTGCTCTCAAGGGGACCAGCGAGCAACTCCGGAATCACATTATGGCCTGCATGTCACAGCGCGGCTCGGAGATGTTGCGCGAAGACATGGATGCGCTGGGCCCGGTCAAGATCAAGGAAGTGGAAGCCGCGCAACAGCAGATCATTGCCATCGTCCGCCAGCTCGAAACCGAAGGCGTCATCAGTCTGAAGGGGGCGGTGGGAGAGCAGTATGTCGTGTAAAGTGTTGCCGCCGGGGACCTCCGACGACAGCGCCCGGCTGGCGTTGCGGCAGGTCGGCGGCGGAGCGGACGAGCCTGCCGGCTCCCGGACCGGCGCCGCCGACCGGCTCGCGCGCATGGAAAAGGATTTCGCGCGGCGTGAAGCCGAAACGCGGACCCAGGCCCTCCACGAGGGTGAAGCCGCGGGCCGGCGCGCCGCCTCCGCCGAACTTCAGCCAGTGATCGAGAAACTGGCCCGGGCGATCGAGGAAATCGCCGGGTTGCGCGGGCGATTGCGGCGCGAAGCCGAAGCGGATTTGGTCCAACTCGCGCTGGCGATTGCGCGGCGGGTGCTTCGCCGGGAAATATCGATCGATCCGGAGGCCTTGCGCGGGCTCGCCTTGGCAGCCCTTGAGAAGCTTCAGGGGCAGGAGATCGCCCGTGTTCGCGTGCACCCGTCCCAGGCTGCCGTTATTGCCAAATGCCTGCAGGATAAAGGCTCCACGGTCGGGGTGTCGTCCGATCCCGGGCTCGAGCCCGGCGGAGTATTGTTCGAAACCGCTCGCGGCGATCTGGACGCCGGCGTGGAATCGCAGCTTCAGGAAATTGAGCGCGGTCTGACGGACCGTTTGAAGGAGTCTCGATGACGGAACGCATCTCGCTGGCCCCCTATCGCTCGACCGTGGAGCGCGTCTCGCCGTATCGCTGGACCGGGCAAATCACTGACGTCATAGGCCTGCTGATCGAATCCCGCGGCCCCCACGTGGCCATCGGCGATTTCTGTGAGATCACCGCGGCCAATGGCCGGCGCATCCGGTCGCAGGTCATCGGGTTCCGCCAGGGGCATGTGCTGTCAATGCCTTTGGAGGAGATCGACGGCCTGCAGGCGGGCGACCGCATCCAGGCCCGCAGTGAAGATGCCAGGGTGGACGTCGGCCCCGGCTTGCTCGGTCGCGTCATTGACGGCTTCGGCAAACCGATGGACGGCGGGCCGTCTATCGACGCTTCGGAGAGCTATGCTTTGTATGGCAAACCCGGCAACCCGCTCGACCGCGAGCACATCACGGCGCCGCTGGTGACGGGCGTTCGCGCCATCGACAGCTTGCTCCCGTGTGGAAATGGCCAAAGAATCGGCATTTTCGGCGGCAGCGGGGTGGGGAAGAGCACGCTCCTGGGAGCGATGTCGCGGCACAACTCCGCCGACGTGACGGTGATCGCGATGATCGGGGAGCGCAACCGCGAAGTGCGCGGGTTTCTCGAAAAGGAATTGGGGCCGGAGGGGCGGAAGCGCTCGGTGGTCGTCGTGGCCACCTCGGAGCGGCCCGCTCCGCTCCGCGTGCGGGCCTGTTTTCTGTCCCTGGCCGTGGCGGAGTACTTTCGCGACCAGGGCGCCAACGTCCTGCTGGTGATGGATTCGGTGACCCGCCTGGCTATGGCGCAACGGGAGATCGGGCTTGCCTCGGGCGAGCCGCCCAGCCAAAAAGGATACACTCCATCGGTTTTCAACCTGCTTCCGAAAGTGCTCGAACGGGCCGGAAACTTCAAGCGGGGCTCCATTACCGGATTCTTCACGGTGCTCGTGGAGGGCGATGATTTCAACGAGCCGATCTGCGACGCCGTGCGCGCCATTCTGGACGGGCACATTATCCTGTCGCGAAGCCTGGCGGCGCAGGGGCATTACCCTGCGATCGACATTCTTCAGTCCGTAAGCCGCCTCACCTCCCAAATCGCCCGGCCATCCCAGAAGCGGGCCGCCCAGAGGCTCAGAAAGGCGCTGGCGATCTACCACGATTCGGAAGATCTGATCCACCTGGGAGCCTACGCGGCAGGCTCCAACCCCGCGCTCGACCGCAGCATCCGGCTTCGGCCGGAGGTGCTCGATTTTCTCCGTCAGGATCAAGGCGTCAATGCCGGTTTGGAGGAAACGCTGCGCCGCCTGGAGGAACTGGGAGCGCGTCTGGAACCTGCGGCAACCGCACTGCCCGCCGGGCACGAACCTATTAGGACGGCGGCGCTAGCCTGACCCCGCGATGAAGGCCTTCCGCTTCCCGCTGGAGAAAGTCCTCGATTGGCGGCGTAGCCAACTGGAAATCGAACAGGCCCGCTTCCGGCGCGAAATCGCCGCGCTGGCCGAACTGGAACGGCTCACGGCCGAATGCGACTTGGCCGCGGTGAACGCGGAGGCGGGCATTCGGGCGGCCCCCGCGATCACGGGCAGCGACTTGGCCGCTCTGGCGGGGTTCCGCACGTGGACCCGGGCGCGCCAATCCGAATTGGCCGCGCTGCGCGCCGGGCAACTGGAAAACATCGAGAAACAACGACAGGCAATGCTGGAAGCGCAGCGCCGCTGCCGGCTCTTGGAGCGTCTGCGGGAACGCGAGCGACTGCAGTGGCGCGATGCCGAGCAGCATGCCCTGGAAGAACTGGCCACCGAATCATTCCTTTCCGGGCTGAGCCGGCGCCGGACTGACGAAAAACCCGTAGCCCACTGAAAACCGGCGCCGCCGCGCGGCGGTTCACTGCATCCATATAATGGAAACGCATGACTCCCGAAACGCTTACCGCTACCCTACCCGCCGTTCCGCTGACCATCGAAGGAGCGAGCGCGCTGCATCAGATGGTGCGCCTGCGCCGGCCGGCCTGGCGCGCCCTGGCCGCCGACGTCCGTTCAGGCATCATTGATGAGGCGGTTTCCGCACTCGGCGAAATGGAACGCGCCGAAGCCGGGGGGCAGAGCGCGATTTACTCCCTGCTCGGGCACAAAGGCGATTTGCTGCTGGTGCATTTCCGGCGTAGCTTCGAGGAACTCAACCGCGCTCAGACGGAGTTGGCGCGGCTCCGGCTGAGCGATTACCTCGAGCCCGCCACGTCGTATGTTTCGATGGTGGAGCTGGGCCTGTACGAATCCACCGCGAAGGTCTACGGCGCGCTAGCCGCGCGCGGCGTGCAGCCGTTTTCGGAGGAGTGGGACCGTGAGATCGAAAGCGTTCTGGAACGCCAGCGGCAGGCCATGGCGCCGCGGTTGTGGCCGGAAATCCCCTCCGCCAAACACATTTGCTTTTACCCGATGGACCGCAAGCGCGGAGAATCGGTGAACTGGTATCGCGAGTCCATGAGCGACCGCCAGCGCATGATGCACGAACACGGCATGATCGGGCGCCGCTATGCGGGCGCCGTCAAGCAGATCATCACGGGCTCAATCGGCTTCGACGATTGGGAGTGGGGCGTCGATCTGTTCGCCGACGACCCCCTGGTGTTCAAGAAGCTGATCTACGAAATGCGTTTTGACGAAGTGAGCGCCGTTTACGCTTTGTTCGGCAGCTTCCACGTCGGCCTGCGGTTGCCCGTCGCCGATTTGCCCGGATACCTGAAGGTATGATTCGCAGGATGCCGCGGCCATGCCGCAGGCGCGGACCAGCCGTCACTGGTCACGATGCGCTGGGAACGGCGGCGCAAAAGAGCGATTTCATACCTTTTTATCCGGCCTTCCCCCGTACTTACGCTACAAATAGCTTTAGATCAATATGAGAAAGGGACTCGACATGAAACGCAGAGATATGATCGTTACCGCCTTCACGGGCGCCGCGGCCATTGCCGCACTACCGCGCCAAGCCAAGGCAGCGCCCGCTTCCTGGACGAACGTACTGTATAGCCAAGACAACCCCGGCCACTGGAAGGGCAAGGAAGCCGGGCACGCACCGGTTGTCGTGGTTAGCGACGGCAAGATATCGGTCCGCACGAATCATCCGATGACCGACGCCCACTACATCGTCAGCCACGCCGTAACGCTCGACGACGGCACTTTTCTCGACCGCAAGACCTTCACCCCGAAAGACGAACCCGTCTCCGAGTTCGCCCTGCCCGCCGGTTATAAAGGCGGAATCACAGTCGCCAGCACCTGCAACCAGCACGACGTGTGGATTAAGGAAGTCAAGGTTTAGTAGGACGGGACGAGACCACAGGAAGGTGTGAAACAATCGGCCAGAGCACTCTTGCGCTAGAGTGCTCTGAATAGTGGTTTTCTAATCTTTCACACCTTCCGTCCGCATTTGCGGCAGTTCGCCTCAGCCTCAGCCGCGCCGCGCTCTAAGAAGTCCGGTTCCAGCGTGGCAGAAACCTTCCAGTGCTTTGGCAGTAGCGGGCCCACTCGCTGCCGAACGCAGCGGCAAGCATCGCCTCCTCCTTTGGCGTGCGGACGAACATAATGACGCACTCAGCCACAATCCCGGTCGCGCCGATAAACCAGTTCGCAGCCATCAGTCCGTAACCGATCCAAGAAGCCAGAAACGTGACATACATGGGATGCCGTACGGCCCGATACGGGCCCGT
This sequence comes from uncultured Acidobacteriia bacterium, assembly GCA_903925975.1. Taxonomy (GTDB): domain Bacteria; phylum Acidobacteriota; class Terriglobia; order Bryobacterales; family Bryobacteraceae; genus BOG-224. The sequence continues at coordinate 9,616 of CAIYHG010000017.1, forward strand.
GGTGACCAGCACGCTTCCGCGCTTCACTCTCGGGCTGGGACTGAAGTCTCGCCCGAGGGCGCGCTGCGCCGCTTGAAAGAGAAGCAGGGCAAGCGCGCAAAGCAGCGCGCCCGAGCAGCGCGCCGCCATGGGCAGCGGCACGTGCGACCATTCCATCAGCGCGGGCCTGGCGACGTATGCGCCGATGCCCGCCATGCTGGCGGCGAGCAATAGCCGAAACAAAATGGCTGCCGCCAGGCCCTCCTGCCTGCTGAAGAAGGAGCGGGATTCCATGCCGGCTCTCAGAAACGCCCGGCACCAGAGAACGGCAAGCGCCAGAAACGCAACTGACAGCAACGCCCGGAATAGGTCTTCGGATAGGGCGGGCATAGGAAACTCGAACATACCGGCGGTAACGCCAGGCGCGATCACCCGCCGCCGGTCCCGTGGGTTGTTGTCTCGGCGCTATCCGTGAAACGTTTTATCACGCCGGGCACGAACCGTTCCGAGAACCCGGCGACGAACGACCAGAACGCGAACTTCGCGAAGTCGGCGCCCGACTTCGGATACGTCTGCACGAAGAACGCCTTGATGTCCTCGGTGATTGGCGGATCATGAAAGGCCGGAATGCTGAAAGCCGGGAAAAGCTGTCCGGAAACCAGGTTCGCCAGAAACAGAAAGTACAGTATCACCGCAAAAATGCCGCCATAGGAAGGAGCAAGCACGGTTGCGAACCAGGATGAGGCCAACAGGTTCGCTTCTTCCAGGTCGAGCTTATTCAATCGTTGTTGAATGCTGACAAAGCCGCCCACGATCCCGCATTCCAGGCAGAACCACGAAAACATGAACCGGGAGCCGAACGCTATCGTGGCGCCGAAGAGCGCGCCCGACACGGCGAGGGACGCCACAACAATGATCACCAGCCGCTTGGACACCTTGATCAGGAGCGTTTGCCGATTCGTCATATCCAGCCCGGGACCTCACCACCCGACTGCGGAGCCTCGCATTTCGTTGCGGCGCGTCGTGAACGGGGCCGCGGATGCGTGGCTGCCGTTTGCTCATTCTACATCACGGCGGATGGACTCGCGGCCTGGCACAAGACCAAGTGGGGCAGGCCCCCCGGCCTGCGCCGGACCCCCTGGTCCGGCCAAGCCCGAAAAGGGCGCGAGGGCCAGAGGCCACGCCGGCGCGGGGGGTTGACGATAATGAAGCCGGCAAAGCGACTCGATCCAATCCATCCAGGAGAGATCCTCCTGGAAGACTTCATGAGACCGCTGGAACTCAGCATCAATCAGTTGGCTCGCGACCTGGATGTTCCGCCCATCCGCATCAGCGCGATCGTGAATGGCGCCCGTTCGATTACCGCTGACACGGCGTTGAGACTGGGAACGTACTTCCACGTTTCACAGGAAACCTGGCTTGGGTTGCAGATCGATTACGATCTTTGCCTCATCCGCCAGCGCGAAGGCGATCGGATTGTCCGAAGCGTTCGCGCGCGGCCGGCGGCATAATTGGGTTTGTGGACTGGAAATGTGCAATTGGTTGCTGTCCCGGTGATTCACGATTCACTGCCCCTCGATCTTGTAAATATCCCAAAGAGCCTCGACGAACATATCGGCGTAGAACTGTAGCATCGCCAGTAGGGACACCGCCCCCTCCGTGATTTTGCCAATCGGTGAGCGTTGAGTCAAGAAGGCGGCAGACGGGATAGATGCGTCCCGCCCTACTGCGGCTTGAACGTCGATTCCGCCCCAAACCGTTGGTACTCGGAGTAAGTGATTCGGAATCGCTCGCGCAGCGTACCTGAGCTGAACTCCAGGTTGTCGTCCGCCTCGGTATACGCGGGAAACCAATGTGAGCCGTCGATGAGCTTGCGAACGGTGGTGAAACGCGGGAACAGGTTTTCCGATTTCTTGCTGATCACGTTCGGAACGGCGCGGCCTTCCATGCGCACAATATTGTAGGCGGCTTTGTCCGCCCAGATCAAGCCGTCAAAGTATCGCTGCCCCGCGAAGAACTGGCGCGGCCTCACCTGTAAGACCCAGCAATCCACGCCGTCGACCGATTCCTCGCCTTTGAATTTGGTCTCGTAGTTCCAGAGGCGGTCTTCGGAAACAACTAGCGGTTGGATATCGCGCAGGTCATCGAAGTCTTCCTTGGTGAGCTTCAGGCGCTTCAACCGGCTCTCGGGAGTTCCGATCAATTGTTCGGTGCGCTCGCCCTGAGGAGAGAAGATGATATCGCGCACTTCGCGATAGTAGCCCGCGACAACGCCGCGCGAATCCAGTTCCTCCACCACGAAGGCTTGGCGATAGGTATATTGATTGCGTTCGGCTTCGGTCTCGCTTTCGCGATGCGCCACCAGGCGGGCAAGATTCGCGGGCGGGTCCTGAGCGCACAAGAAGGGCAAAAACACGAATGTTAGAATGAGGCCTATGCCCAAATCCCTCAGCGCTTTCCGGGCGACTGTGCTGATCGGCTGGATCGTGCTGTGCGTGACCGGGATACTGTATGCCCGCATGCGAGGGGTCCCCTTCTGGGCGGCCGGACCAGCGCTAGCCGCCTTTCTTGTGGCATTTCCATTTTATCTGGCGCCGGGGTTCCCCGCCGCGCGCGAGCGGATCGGGGCCGCGCGGCTGCCGCTGTTCCTGGTGGCATCGGCGGTGCTTCCCTACCTGATCTGCACGATGGGCGCGATTCCGTTCCGCTGGATCTCGGTGGCGCAACTCGTCGCCGTAGCCCTCGCTTTTGGGCTTTGGTACTTCGTGCTCCCGTCCTGCGCCGCTTCGGATCTCGGATTTCTGGCTCTGTTTGCCCTGGTGATGCTCGGCAACTACTTCAAGGACGTCTATCCCACGCCGTTCCCCAAAGTGGAGATCAATATCATAGGGCGGCTTACGGTCTTTGAGAGCGCCGTGCTGGCGCTGCTGGTGGCGCGCCACGAGCCCGACCCGGGCTACGGCTTTTGGCCCACGCCGAAGGAATGGAAGATCGGCGTTCTGCATTTCCTTTATTTCATTCCCATCGGTTTGCCGGTGGCGCTGGCGATTCAGGCGGTGCGGTTCTCTCCGCCCGCCCCGCTGTGGTTATCTCTGGGCACGTTCTTCGGATTTCTTTGGGTGGTGGCATTGGCCGAAGAGTTCCTGTTTCGCGGCGTGATTCAGCACTGGATGGAGCGTTGGACGGGCAGCGCTGGCTGGGCGCTCTTTATCACTGCGGCGATCTTCGGGCTGGCTCACCTTCCCTTCCGCCAATTTCCGAATTGGCGCTGGGTGCTGGTCGCGGGCACGCTGGGATGGTTCTGCGGCCGGGCGCGCAATCAGGCCGGCGGAATTCGCGCGGGCGTGGTCACCCATGCGTTAGTGGTCACCGCCTGGCGGACGTTCTTCAAATAGGATGAGTGCGGCTCTTCAAAACGGACGCCTGAGGCGCGCGGCCTGGATCGGCGCACTTGTAATTCTGGCGCTGAACATCGCCATTTCTAGCCGCCTGTTTCGGCTGGAGTATTCCGCTAACCTCGGGTCGAACGAAGGCCAGTTCATCGCTCTCGCGCGCGGCATCGCCGAGCATCCCACGGATTTGGCGTGGTGGCCCGAGTGGAGCTGCGGACTCCCGTTTCAGAACACGTATCTCCCGCTCGTGCCCCTGAAAGCTGCCTCGTGGAGCCGGATCACGGGCGTCTCGCCGGCGCTCGCGTTTCATCAGGTTGGGGCCAGCTTCTACTGCCTCGGGCCTGTCTTCCTCTATTTAATGGCGCTCGTCATCACGCGCTGGACGGCGGCCAGCTTCGCCGCGGCGGCGCTGTTTTCCGTGTTCTCGCCGTGCGCTTTACTGCCGGCGATAGGCGCCGACGTGGGCGGAATCTGGAACCTGCGGCGCCTGCAAATCCTGGCGCACTACGGCGAAGCCCCAATTACCGCGGCGTTGGCGTTGGTCCCAGTCGCCATCCTATTTCTGTACCTGGCCCTCTCGCGCCGCAAGCTGCGCTACGGCATCCTGGCCGCCGCGTTTTTCGGGTTTACCGCGCTGGCCAACGCCTTTGGGATTGTGATTCTGGCGGCAGCCGCCGCGGCGATGCTGGGGGCGTGGGACGGCGAAGGCTTCCGCCGCCGTGTGGCCTATGTGGCCGCAATGGCGCTCGGCGCCTACGTGTGGATTTCCCCGGCGCTCCCGCCATCCGTGCTCATGGCGATACGCCTGAACTCGCCGACCGTGGATGGCGATTACCACTTCACCTTGCGCTCTCTATTCGGAGTGGCGATCCTTGCCGTGGGCTACGCAGTTCTCTGGGCCGCGAGCGGAAGCCGCAGCCGGAGCCTGCGTTTCTTCCTCTTATTTGCATGGCTCACCACCGGAATCGTCACGCTCGGAGTGCTGGCCCGAATCTATGTGGTCCCCCAGCCACACCGCTACCAGATCGCGATGGATATGGGCATTTGCCTTCTAGCGGGTTACTGCGCCGCGCAAATGGCCGCGCGAATTCCGAAACGGGCGATTCCCTGGGCCGCGGCTCTAATCGCCATCCCGTTCCTGATTCAGGCGCGGCACGCAGTCCGCTATGCGCACTCGCAGATCCAGTCGGTGGATATCGAAAAGACCGCGCCCTACCGCACGGCCAAGTGGATCGAAGCCAACCTGCCCGGAAAACGCGTGATGGCGGGCGGTTCGTATTCGTTCTACCTGAATGATTTCAGCGACACTCCGCAGTTACACGGCGGCCAGGACCCGATGCTTCCGAATTTCATGCTGCGCATCGCCGTCTTCACGATTTATAGTGGCATGAACGCCGGAGCCCGCGATGGAGAAATCGCCACGCTGTGGTTGAAGGCCTTGGGCGCGCGCGCCGTGACGGTTCCCGGTCCGCGCAGCGAAGAATACTACAAGCCGTTCGCCGATCCGAAGAAGTTCGATGGCATTCTCCCGGTCTTGTGGCGCGAAGGAGACGATACCATCTACGCCGTGCCCGCCCGTTCCGATTCGCTGGCGCATGCGCTCAAACCCGACGACCTGGTACGCCATCCGCCTGTCAATGGGCTCGACACAGCGGAATTGGAGCGCTACGTCGCCGCCCTGAAATCGCCGGCTTACGCCGAATTGCGCTGGCGTTGGACCTCGCGGCACAGCGCCGTCATTGATGGCCCAATCCGGCCGGGAGAAGTGATCTCCGTGCAGGAGACGTATCACCCGGGGTGGATGGCATCCGCAAACGGACAGGCGCAGCGCGTAGCCCCCGATGGGTTAGGGCTTCTTACGATTGAACCAACGTGCCAGGGACCATGCTCGATCACCCTTTCCTTCGACGGCGGCGCCGAGTGGCGCGTCACCAGCGGGCTTTCCTTCGGCCTGATGCTGCTGACCGGCGTGCTTGCGCTGCGGCGCGCGCGAGTCTTCCGAAAGTCCGGCAACCTCTAGCGGAACGGGCGGCAGTTCGGCGCCTGCCACGCGAATCACGATGCTTTTCTGCCCCAGGCGTGTCTTCGGCGAAAGGTGGAACGCGAACTCGTAAGTCGAGGTGATCGGGTCCTTCCTTTCGAACTGAAGGAATTCAGCCGGACGTCCGTCTACTTCGAACGTCACCTCCGCCGGATTTCCGACCTCTTCGATGGTCACCTTGACTCCGCCCATTTCCGTGCGATTTCTGGAACTGATGGCTATTCCGTCCGAGACCGAAAGCACTCTGGGCGCGAGTGGAGTGGGCGCGATCAACTCGATCTCGCGCGGCGCGCACAAGGCGCGGCCCTCGCGCCGGAGTTCCAACGCGATGCGTCCCAAACCCAAACCCTCGGGCAGCCGCGCATTCAACTGGCAACTTCCCGAGGCCGAAACCGGCGAGAGGTAGCAGCCCATCACCACATTGCCGCCGAAGGCGATTTCCAGGTTCCCCAGATGGGAACCATGCGGCAGTCCGTCGATCCATAGACTCACGGCGGCATCCCTGCCGCGCACTGGGACCGCGCTCTCTCCGCCGCTCGCCGCGGTAACTGCTTTCAGCACGGTACGGCAAGCGCCGGCCGCACGCTGGCCGCCCGGCTTCACCCACGTGGTCCACAGGTACTGCGTTTCCAGGCCCGATATCGCCACCAAGGGAAAATCGTCTTCGCGAGAGATGGCGGCCATATCTCCGCCGCTGAAGAACACTCCCGTCCAGGTGGGCGCCTCGCGGCCCAGTTCCGAAGCGAGAGGCGGGGCGCCGCGAGCCTGGCAGCACAGCACGCCGCCCGGCTTGAGGACGCGGCGGGCCTCCCGGATGTAGTTCCGGATCACGCCGGCATCGGGGATGTGTTGAAAGACGGCGTAGGAGTACACGAAATCGAAGTAGTCGCTCGAAAACATCCCCAAGCCGTCTCCGGAAGCCACATCGACGCTCGCGTGAGGTATCCCCCGCAGCCGCTCGCGTGCCAGGGCAGCCATCTCGGCGGATATATCGACTCCGTGGATTTCCCCGAAATGCCGGCTCATCGGAACCAGCAAGCGGCCGGGGCCGCAGCCAATCTCCAGCGCCCGCCGCGATTCGGGCTCCCCCTCGGGAAGGCGGCTCAGTTCGCCGGTGAGCAGCGCCGCGGTTTCCGCCCCGCTGGCGAGGAACTCCGCCTCGCTCTGGTTCCTCCGGCCGAAACCCGCATAGAAGTGCGGGTCTTCCGCCGCGCGGCGGTCCCAGTCTTCGCGCATCTGGCGGATCACGTCCATTTCATGCGTCCGGCCGGGCCACTCCCCGGCGCCACGTTGCTATTCTAACTCCATGGCGAAAATAGGCTTTTGCGGTTTGGGGCGGATGGGTTATCCCATGGCGCGCAACCTTCTGCGCGCCGGACACGAAGTCGCGCTTTGGTCGCACACAGCGGAAAAGGCGGTCCGGCTGGCCGGCGAGGAAAACGGCATCTTCCGCCAGACTCCGCGCGAAGTAGCCGCAGACGCCGAATGCGTCTTCGTGTGCGTGGGCAATACGGAAATGTCCCGCCAAGTCATCCTCGGCGAAGAGGGTCTCATCGAGGGCGCCACCCAGGGTTGCGTGGTCGCCGATGCGAGTACGATTGGGCCCTCCGCAAGCCGGAAGATCGGCGAGGCGCTTGCCGCCAGGGGTGTAGACTTTCTGGACACCCCGTGCACGGGCTCCGTGGGAGGAGCCGAAGGCGGCACCTTGATGTTCATGATCGGCGGCCAAGGAGAGGTGTTTCAAAGGGTGAAACCCTTCTATGAGGCCATGGGAACCCGCTTCTACCACTGCGGTGGACCTGGGATGGGCCTCCAGGCCAAGCTCTCACAGAACCTGATTCAGGCTAACTTATTGATAGCATTCAATGAATGTATGGTTCTGGCGGCAAAGGGCGGCATCGAACCGGAGTTGATGCTCGAAATTCTGGATAACAGTGCCGCGAAATCCGGCTTGGTGTCGTTTAAAGCTCCATACGTTTTGCGGCGCGATTTCAGCACAAAGTTCTCTAATAAGTTGATGCATAAAGACTTAGCTCTATCTCTAGAGTCCGGATTTGAGCTCGGAGTGCCGTTAACGCTCACTGGGCTGACCCATCAGATCTTCCAAACGGCCATCTCTTCTGGCCTTGGAGACGAGGATATGTGCTCTACAATCAAGGTTTTAGAGGAACTCGCCGGAGTTGAGCTGAAAGGCCGATAAAAAAATACAAATTTCTGTTGATTCCAAAATCGGGATCTACTATTATTGGAATCAAGCCGGGGAGGCAACTCCCACCAAAGCGAGACTAACCTCTAAAAAA
>CAIYHG010000018.1 GCA_903925975.1 uncultured Acidobacteriia bacterium
GGTCCTCCTTGGAAGATGGCCTTACGCAGGGTTCAAAAACATGTAAGCAATTACACGGCGCGCCGAGGAGATCGCCGTGCTCGCCCAGCAGACGGCGTTTCATGCGCGGCGCACCGAAATCCGTAGGAGTTTTCTTACTGCACAGCAGCGGGCCGAACGATTCTGTCTGGTTTCGTAAGAGGATCCTCCCGCCAATCTCCTATGGCCATAGGCTATATTCACCTTTGGAGGATTCCATGGCTCGAATCCGCTCACGTCTAATACTTGCCTTCCTGCTCGCCGCTGCGTTCTCGTTCGCGCAGCGCGGCCCGATTCCACAACAGCTCGTCTTAACGCCGTATCACGCCAGCGGCCTCTACGACGTCGGTGAAACGGTCGGCTGGACGGTGACGCCCGGCCCCGTTGCGCCGGCTTACGCCTACAAGTGGACCATTCGCCGCAACAACGCCGTGGTTCTGAAGGAAGGCAAGCTCGATCTTTCCTCAGGCAAGGACAAGATCGAAATCACCGGCGACCAACCCGAAATGCTCTACGTGGCCGTTGAAGCGTATGCGAATCTCGCCCCTGAAGCGACCACCGCCGCAGGTCCCGAGCCGCAGGCCGCCGCGGCCGGTCCGGGCCGTGGCGCCGCGTCCCCTTTCGTGGGAGGCAACACCGGCCGCAGCAACGGGCTTTACGCTGTCGGCGCCGCCGTAGCGCCGGCGAGAATCGGGCTCTCGACGCCGCGCCCTGACGACTTCGACGCTTTCTGGGACGCCAAGCTCGCCGCGCAAGCCAAGATCCCGATCAACCCTGTACTGACGCCGGCCCAGACGGACCTGCCAGGGGTGGAGCTGAGCATGTTCGTCCTCGATGCGCTCGGATCTAAGGCTCACGGCTATGTGGCCAAACCCGCCAGGGAAGGCAAATACCCCGCGCTTGTCCAATTGCAGTACGCGGGCGTGTACGCGTTGAACGCTCGTGCCAACGCGCAGCGCGCGGCCGAAGGCTGGCTGGTAATTAACGTGGACTCGCACGACAAGCTGCCGTCCGATCCTTCCGGCGATGTCCCGAGGGGCTACCAGGCCGTCGGCAACACCGATCGCGAGAAATCTTATTTTCTGAACATGTACCTGCGCGACTCCCGTGCGCTGGATTACCTGCTGACCCGGCCCGACTGGGATGGCAAGACGATCGTACTGACCGGAGGCAGCATGGGCGGCCAACAGAGTCTCGCGCTGGCGGGCCTGCGGCCCGAGAAGATCGGCGCCGTGCTGGTTTGCGTGCCTGCCGGGGCGGATACGAACGGCGATCTCCATGGCCGCAAGGCGGGCTACCCCAACTGGCCGTCGAACAACCCCGACGTGATGAAGACCGCGTTGTATTTCGATACGGTCAATTTCGCTTCGCGCATTAAGGCGCCGCTGATGGCGGGCATGGGTTTCATCGACACGATCTCACCGCCCGCAGGCGTTTGGACGGCGTTGAACCAGATTCCCGTCCCCACAGAACCGCTGCCCATGATCGAATCGGAGCACGACAACCTGACTCCCCAGAGCGGACGGGCCTGCCCCGCGAGAACGAACGAACTACTCGGTCTTCTGTTGAAGGGCGGAGAGTTCAAGCCCAGCGGTCTCAAACGCTAGAAAGCAGCCGCTGGAGAAGGGCGCCGGCGAAGGGGCGCCCTCTTGGGCCAGACCGGCCTATTTCACCCAGGCGTCTCCTTCAGGCGTCCTGCGCCACGCGAAGTACGCATCCAGAGCCTTGAGGGCTTCGGCGCTGGGGACCGGTCCCATGTGGGGGGTCTGGGAGAAGTACATCACCATAGGGTTGGCGTCGCTGAAGGCCTGCCATGTGGGAACGCCCTGACCATTCGGGTCGCTGCGCTTGGCGAAGTTCGTCCAGTAGGTGGCCATAGCCTCCGAGATCGATTCGTCCTGCTTCGTGATTTGCGGGTTCGAGGGATTGAGATGCTGGAACACGTATGCCACATCGGCGCCATGCGAGGCGCCGTATCCGGCCCGGGGCGAATCGGCCGGGTATTCCGGGTGCTGATCGAAGTAGTAATAGAACGCTTTGGATTTCCCGGTCTGCGCCTGAAGCCGCGCCCAGACCCATGTGTGCCAGCCGAACGCCGCATCGCGCGCCAGGTCGCGCGCGGTTTTCGGGACCGTCGTGGAATTGGTGGGATAGGCTTTCAAGAGGCTATCCGCGAACTTGCCGTAGCGCGATTTAACTCCGGCGATATGATCCTCGGGCGTGCGCGGCGGTGAGAAACTCGCGCCCTCGTCGGAGTTGTAGCCGACCAGGATCGGGGTATCGTTATACCGCTTCGCTGCGTAGAGCTTGTACTGGTCGTCCGGAATCACCCTTCCGTCGACGATGGGCCACGACATGCCCATGCCTCGGCCGGCTGCCGGAAGCTTGTCGGCGGGGAGTTTCCGGAGCTCCGCGATGGACGGAAGGCCCGCGCTCTTGGCGTACTCTTCACCGGAACGCTCCGCATCGGCCAGCCGTTTCAAATTCTCGCCGGGCATGGTCGTAGGCCTCGGAGGCCCGAAGGAGCCGCCGCTCTGTGAAATCGCGCCGTGAAACAGTCCTTTCGCAAGCGGCGAGGCGCACAGCATGCTGACCGCGATTCCACCGGCCGATTCGCCGAAGATCGTCACCCGATTTGGATCGCCGCCGAACGCGGCGATGTTCTTCTGGAGCCATTGAAGGCCCGCGATCATGTCTAGCAGGCCGTAGTTCCCGGAAGCATGATGCGGGTTCTCGGCGCTCAGCCCCGGATGAGCGAAGAATCCCATCTGCCCGACCCGGTAGGCGATGCTCACCAGCACCACGCCCTTCTTGGCCAGTTTCTCGCCGCTGTAGTTTGGCTCGTTGGTAGCGCCCGCGCCGAATCCGCCGCCGTAAATCCAGACCAGGACGGGGATGCGGTCTTTCGGCGTCTTCGCCGGCGTCCACACGTTCAGATACAGGCAATCCTCACTCACTCCGGGGCCTTGGCCGCTGGGGGCTCTGGTCGCCTGCATGCATCCTGGAGCGAACCTGGCGGCTTGCCGCACGCCCTCCCATTTCGCGGCGGGCTGCGGCGCCCGCCAGCGGAGGTCGCCGACCGGCGGCGCGGCGAACGGGATGCCCTTGTAGACCGCCAACCCGTCTTCGGAAGTCCCCGCAAGCAGGCCCCCCTCGACCTTTACCGGGGCAGGCGACTGCGCGAAGCAAAGCCCGCCCGCCAGCATCGTAACCAGAAGAGTTGTTCGCATATGTATTCGCCGTCCTTTCATTCGCGATCGCTATCACTTCCGCCACAGATTGGGCAAAAAGCGGAAGTAAAGCAGATGGCGCCATGTGGCCCAGTCGTGGCCGCCATATCCGCCCACGTAGTATTCATGGTCGATCTTGTGGTTGAGCAGAGCCTGGTGCAACGCCACACACCGTGCGCCCATCTGACCCTTGGCTTCTTCCGTCCCCTGTCCGAGGAAGAGATAATCCACTTTCTTGTTCACCTGCGGGTCGTTCAGGAATTTGGCGACTGCCTTCTCGGCATCCACATCCCCGGCGCTGAGAATGCCGAAGGACGCGAAGAGATCCAGCGAGCGGAATCCGATAAACATCGTATGGCGCCCACCCATGGACAGGCCCGACAATGCGCGGCCCCGGGGATCCTTTCGGACGCTGTACTCGGATTCGATGAGCGGAATGACATGTTTGCGCAATTCCGCTTCAAATACATCGAACGTGAGTTCGGTGTGCTTGGGATTGTTGCGGTGGACCACCTGGTTGTTCGGGATGGCGATCAGCATCGGGACTGCCTTGCCCTCCGCCAGCAGGTTATCCAGCATGAAGTTCGCGCGGCCGTCGTAGATCCAGTTCTGCGCCAGGTCGCCACTTCCTCCCACAAGGTAGAGGACGGGATACGTCTTGCGCCGGTCATAGCCAGGGGGCGAGTAGACGTATAGTTCCCGCTCGCCCTTGGTGACGTCGGAGTGGTAGACATGCCGGGTCACCAGGCCGTGAGGGACGTTCCGGGCGTCGTAGTAAGCAGGGCCGTCCCCGTGCACCACGAGCGTGCTGTACGGGGGCATCGCGGTGTTGCCGGCGACAGTGTTGTTCGGGTCGGCCATCTCCACTCCGTCAACCACGAGGTGATACTGGTACATGTCCGGCTTCAGCGGGCCCACGGTCAGCGTCCATACACCGTCGTCGCCCTTCGTGAACGCCACGGGCTTGTTCCCCGCGCCGAGCGCCGTGAGCACCGCGACCCCCGACAACTGCACCTCCTTGGCCGCGGGCGCCCGCAGACGAAAGGTCACGGTGCGGTCGTCGCGGACGTCGGGCGAGTTCAGCCTGGCGCTGAACGGAACGAGGTTTTCCGTGTTCTTTTGCGGGTTGTAGTCCAGATTCACATTGGCCTGCTGCGACCGCGCCACCAATGGCGACAGCAGACAGGCAACGGCGAAACAGGCACGAAACGTCATTTTGACCTCGATGGTAGGAGCGGTCCTGAAATGTATGCGTTTGCAGAGCCATTTGACATCGGATTCATGCCCATGATATACCGATTTCGGTCTGATATTTCGAAAACGATTTCACGGGAGGCGCAGCCCGCCTCCCGGAAGGAGAATCCGATGCGAGCAACGTTGATTCTGGCGGCTCTGAGCTGTGGCCTTTGCTGGGGCCAGGCGCCGCCCGACTGCAAACCCAACCCGTTGAATATCCCCGAGGCGAAGTACCCCTGCATCTTCCCCGACAACCGCGTGATGTATCGCGTGATCGCGCCGAACGCACAGTCAGTGCGCGTTGGGAGTTTGAACTTGACGAAGGGGCCGGACAACATCTGGAGCGGCACCACTGCGCAGCCGGCCGTGGAAGGTTTCCACTACTACGGCATCAACATTGACGGCGCCACCGTGGTGGACCCGTCCACCCGCACCTACTTCGGCTCCGGTTGGTGGAACAGCGGAATTGAGATCCCCGCGCCGGACCAGGAGTTTTACCAGCCGAGAAGAGATATTCCTCGCGGCCGCGTGAGTGAACAATGGTATTTCTCGACAGTCACCGGGAAGTGGCGCCGCTGCTTCGTGTACACGCCGCCCGGCTACGACGGAGGAAAGAACAAATACCCGGTGTTCTACCTGCTGCACGGTTGGGGAGAAGACGAGACCGGCTGGTTCAACCAGGGCCGCGTCGACTACATCATGGACAATCTGATCGCTGACAAAAAGGCCAA
>CAIYHG010000019.1 GCA_903925975.1 uncultured Acidobacteriia bacterium
CTTGTCGGTGGACTCCTCGCTGGGGCCGGAGATGATGAGCGGCGTGCGGGCCTCGTCGATCAGGATGGAGTCCACTTCGTCGACGATGGCGAAGTGGTGCGGGCGCTGCACGCAGTCCTCCAGCCGGAACTTCATGTTGTCGCGGAGGTAATCGAACCCGAACTCGTTGTTGGTTCCGTAGGTGATGTCGCAGGCGTAATTCTGCTGGCGTTCCCGGTCGTCGAGATCGTGAACGATCACGCCCACCGACATGCCGAGCGATTTGTAGACGCGGCCCATCCACTCGGAGTCGCGCTTGGCTAGATAATCGTTGACCGTGACGACGTGCACGCCCTTGCCTTCGAGCGCGTTTAGATACACGGGAAGCGTGGCGACCAGCGTCTTCCCCTCGCCGGTCTTCATTTCCGCGATCTTGCCCTTGTGCAATACGGCGCCGCCGATCAACTGCACGTCGAAGTGGCGCATGTTGAGCACGCGGCGGCCGACCTCGCGGACGACGGCGAAAGCCTCCGGCATCAAGTCGTCGAGCGTAGCGCCTTGCGCGAGCTTCTCTTTGAACTCGATGGTCTTGTGGGCCAGTTCCTGGTCGGACAGGCCGCGGATTTGTGGCTCGAGGCTGCCGACAGCCTCGACGATGGGGCGCATCGCCTTGAGCTCGCGCTCGTTCTGGGTGCCGAAGATTTTGGCGATGACTGTATCGAGGAGCATGTGGGCTTGATTTCATTGTACTTCACGAGCCTTCCCTCGGCCCCCGAAGGAAGCGGGCAGGCCGCGTGAAGTATACTGTCAGCCTGATGCGTCGGATGATGCGTTCGATACTACACCCCGTGCGCGACGAATTGCCGCAGCCTCGTGGGGCGGGCTTTCAGCCCGCCGCCGGCTTTCGAGCCGGCGGTCGCCGGGACGAAGGCGACTACAGGTTTGGTTGCGGCTCCGCTGCTCCGCGGGGCAGGCCGCCAAAGGTGATGAAGACGCGCTGGGCCGACGTGGCGCACGCGCCCACGCGTGCCGCCTCGACACTCGTGTCGAGGCATGGCTGCCTCCGCCCCACAAACCGCGTCTTCGACGGTAAAGGGACTTCGGGGACAGGAGACTAGCTGTTATGCCGGCGCGCTTCTGGCTTCTGCTGATCTGGGCATGCTTCGTCCTCCGCGGGAGCTTCTACGCCTGCGCACTCCCGCTGTGGGAGGGCTTCGACGAATACGCCCACTTCGCCCGCGTCGAGTATTTGGCCACCGAGGGCCGCGAGCCTTCCCGTACTACGCCCCTTCCCCAAGACGTCGCCGAGACCCTCGCCCGAGTGCCTGCCAAAAACGGCGGCATGAGTTACGACGAGTATTGGAAGCTGGCGCCCGAAGCGCGGCACGGGCGCGTCCCGCCCGGGAGCGCGGAAATCTACGAGGCGCAACAACCGCCCTTGTTCTACTGGCTTGCCGCCGCGCTGTGCCGCATCACGGGGACTTCCTCCCTGGCCTCCCACGTCGTTGTGATCCGCGTCTTCTGCGTCTTGCTGGCATCCTTGAGCATCCCCTTTGGGTTTCGAATTGCCCTGCGCGTTCTCGGCCAATCGAATCTCGCACTGGGGGCCGCGGCACTCATCGCCTCCATGCCGGTGCTGACATTCACGGCCACACACGTGGCAAACGATGGACTAGCCATCGGGTTGGGCACGATACTGGTATGGTCGGTGCTTGAGCGCAGGCGCGCCGCACTTCCATTTATTCTCGGCGCGGCACTGCTGACCAAAGGCTATTTCCTCGCGTTTCTGGCCCCGATCGTCTTACTGCTGTTCAATCGGGATGCGCGAAGGTTGGCGGCTATCGCCCTGTCGGGAGCGGCTGTGATTGCCGGCTGGTGGTATTGGCAGACCTGGGCCGCCACCGGCTCTCTGACAGGGAACGTCATCCTGGTCCATCCGGGTCTCGCCCAGATGGCGCGGACGATACTTCGATTTCCGATATTGAAGGCGGTCGACTTCTCCTGGATTACCTTCCTGTGGACCGGAAATTGGAGCTTCCTCGTGGTCCGCGCATGGATGTATCGGGCGATCGGCGTCTTGTGCGTTGTCGCCATGGCCGGTGTCGTCTCTCTTGTGCGGAAGAGGAACGCCGGCGTTGCGCTCCTCAGCGCATTCGTGTTCTTCTTCGCGCTAGCGATTGCTTACTTCGCGGTCGGCACTCTGGCTGCTTCCGGCTTCGCTGGCGCCTATGGCTGGTATGCCTGCTGTCTTGTCGCTCCAATTGCAGTTCTGCTGCTCGCGGGCCTGCGCACGGCCATGCCACGATTCAAGGCCTTGGCCGGCCCGATTCTGGTGATCGCTATGAGCGCGCTGGAACTCTTCGCCACGCACTTGTATATGTTGCCCTACTACACCGGCTTCATCTCCTTCGTCCCAGCGGGGGGACTTCCCGCGTTCCAACTGGCCCAACTCGGCAACGGCGGATTTCAGACCATGTTCCAGCGGCTGACGCTGTGCAAGCCGGCGTGGATGACGCCGCCAGTGTTGATCGCGGCGTGGGCGATGTTCCTGATGGCAACGATGGCGCTGGCGGCCATTTCGATTTGGCTCGCTCGGACCCGGCCGGTTCGTGCAGAATAGGTGGAGTGACTACGGTCGAGGGAGTGGACATCGTGGTTCCCATCCTCAACGAGGCGGGCTGCGTCGACGAACTGATTGACCGCCTGGCGCTCGCCTGTCCCCGCGCTTGCCTGATCTTCGTCGACAACGGCTCCACGGATGGAACCCTTGACCGCCTGCGCGCGCGCGGAGTCGAGACCATCCGTCACGTACGCAACGAGGGCTATGGCAAGAGTCTGCGGGACGGCATCGCGCACGGCAAGGGCCGCGCCATCGTGACCATCGACGCCGACCTCGAATACCCGCCGGAATCGATTCCCGCGCTGCTCGACGCGCTCCAAACCAATCCCGTGGTCTACGGTTCCCGATTCTGTGGCGGGCGAAAACCGGAGATGCGCGCCATTCGGATGTTCGGCAACCGGTTCCTCACCGGCATTTTCAATGTGGTGTGCCGCCAGCGCCTGACGGACCTCTATACCGGAATCAAGGCCTTCCGCCGCGACGCGGTAGACGGCCGTCAATTTCAGGAAAGCGGCTTCACGTTCGTGGTGGAGTTCGCGGCGCACGTTTCCCGATCCTGCCGGATCGCCGAGGTTCCGGTGGAGTATCGGGCCCGATCCAAGGGCCGATCCAAAATGCGTCATGTCGCCGAAGCCCTGCGAGGCTTAGCGGCGGTATTTCGATATGGTTTTCGCCGGAACCCTTCGATCGAGGGACAGGACTGATGCCCGGTCTGGTGGGCGTGATCCCGGCCGCTGGCCGCGGCAGCCGCGCCTATCCCTACACCCGCTTCGTCCCCAAAGCGATGCTCGATGTGTGCGGCCGGCC
>CAIYHG010000020.1 GCA_903925975.1 uncultured Acidobacteriia bacterium
ACTGCCGCTTCGGCGGCCTAAATCCTCGGCGAGAACTGCTTGCAGTTCTCCACTGTCGACCGGAGCCATCTCTCGGATTATGCCCGATGCTCAGACCCGGCGGAAATACACCTCGTCGGTCTGAGGCGCAGCCTCGTTAGTGAAAGGGCCTCTATCCAGCACATCGCTCGTTGGGCTGCGCGCGAAAGGTACCGGTCAATCGTCGCCGCGGTTGTAAAGGCCGGGCGGGAAAGCGATGAGCGGCTTAGCCGTCTCGACTCGTCACCCGTCGCGCGTTAGCCCGGCTGGCCAGCGGGGACGTTTGGCCGCATGACGTGCTGGGTGTAGTGGACCCCGGGACGGGAGGGGAATAGCAATCGGCTAGAGCGCCCGCCGATTCGCTCCCATTCTGAATTCCGGATTCTTGTCGCCGCAGGCCCCGCCCGATGATGCGCCTCACATGACGCTGGTCCACGGATCGGGTTATCATGTGAGACGGTCTTCTCTGTAGGGGTTCCTTCCGAAATGATGAATTCAATTGAATCGCAGCCGGCAAGCGCTGGTGCCTCGCGAGCGTTACCACTGCTGCCAATCCTGCTGGCAGGCAGCGGTTGCGCCGCGTTGATTTACGAGATTGTCTGGTATCAGCTCTTGCAGCTCGCCATCGGCTCGACCGCCGTGTCCTTGGGCTTTCTGCTGGCCACTTTCATGGGCGGCCTGTGCCTGGGCAGCCTGGGAATGGCGCGTTGGGGAGGCCTGCGGCAGCATCCTCTGCGCCTGTTCGCACTGTTGGAGGTTGGAATTGCCTTTTGCGGCATTCTGGTTCTTTTCGGGCTTCCCTACATCGACCGGATCTACGTCGCCGGCGCGGCGCACGGCCTGCCGGGCATGTTGCTGCGCGGGTTCATCGCGGCGGTCTGTCTGCTGCCGCCCACGATTCTGATGGGCGCCTCGCTGCCGGCGATCTCAAGGTGGATTGAATCCACGCCGGCTGGGGCTTCCTGGTGGGGGTTCCTCTACTGCGCGAATACGGCGGGCGCCGTTTTCGGTTGCCTGCTGGCGGGCTTCTACCTGTTGCGACTGTACAACACGGCTACGGCTACGTATGTCGCGGCGGCGTTCAACTTGACCGTCGCGCTCGCAAGTTACCTGTTGGCGCTTCGGGCGCCGGCCCATGCCGCTGTCGGCGAATCGCCGGAGGCCGGTTCCGCTTCCGAACCTCTCCCCTCAGGCGCCGAGGAGCAAGGAACTGCGCGGGCGGTCTACATCACGATTGGGATATCCGGGGCTTGCGCGCTCGGGGCGGAAGTAATCTGGACACGGCTCCTGGGGATGATGCTCGGGACCACGGTCTACGTCTTCTCCATCATCCTGGCGGTTTTCTTGATTGGGCTGGCGTTGGGGACCCTCTGCGGTTCCTGGATGTCGCGCGCGGTCCGGCCCCGGCTGGCGCTGGGCTGGTGTCAGATCTTGCAGACCGCCGGAATCGCGTGGGCCGCCTGCATGATCACCCAGTCGCTGCCGTATTGGCCGATCGATGCGATGTTGTCCACCAGCCCCTGGTACACATTCCAGCTCGATTTGGTGCGCTGCCTCTGGACGATTTTGCCCGCGGCCTTTCTGTGGGGGGCGAGTTTCCCGCTCGCCCTCGCGGCTGTGGCTTCGCCGGGGAAGGACCCGGGGCGGCTGGTCGGCGCCGTTTATGCCGCCAACACCCTCGGCGCAATTGTGGGGGCGCTCAGTGTGAGCTTGTGGCTGGTTCCCTGGATCGGCACCCAGTATTCGCAGCGCCTGCTGCTGCTGGCGTCGGCCGGGAGTGCGCTGTTCGTGCTGCTCCCCTATGCGTGGAACCAGCGATCCAAGGCCCTCGCCGCGGGCCTGCTGGTTTCGATGGGTGTTGCGGAGTTGCTGGCCTGGAGCGTGCAACCGATTCCTTGGGAAGTGGTCGCCTACGGACGCCGCATCACGAACTCGACGGGCCAATCCGAGCTCCTCTACACCGCTGAGGGGCGGAACTCCTCGGTGGCGATCACCCGGTGGAACGATCAGTCCGTCGAGATCTGCGTCAACGGCCACGTGGAGGCCACCACGACGAACTTCGACATGAAATTGCAGCGGATGGTCGGGCATCTGCCCGCCCTGTTGCATCCAAAGCCGAAGTCCATCTTGGGAATCGGATTCGGCGCGGGCGTTTCGGCGGGCACGTTCACGCGATACCCCAGCATCGAGAAGATCACCATTTGTGAGATCGAGCCCATCATTCCGCCGATCTCCACCCGCTTCTTCGGCGAACAGAATTACCACGTGGCGCTCGATCCGCGCACGCACATCGTCTTCGACGACGCGCGCCATTATGTCCTGACGACCACGGAGAAGTTCGACATCATCGCCTCCGATCCGCTCGACGTGTTCGCCAAGGGCACAGCCGGGCTGTACTCGACGGAGTATTTCGAGGCGGTGAAACGGCGGCTGAATCCCGGCGGCATCTTCACCCTCTACGTGCCGCTCTACGAGAGCGACCTGGTAACGGTGAAAAGCGAGCTGGCGACGTTTTTCGAGGCCTTCCCCAACGCAACGATTTGGGCGAACACCATCGACGGGCGAGGCTACGACATGGTGTTCATGGGCCAAGCCGAGCCGGCGAAGATCGATCTGAACGGCGTGGAAGAGCGGTTGGCTCGCGCCGATTACGCGGAGGTGGCCCAGTCGCTCCGCGGAATCGGCGTCTACACGCCCACCGATCTATTCGCGACCTACGCTGGACAGAACGCCGATCTGGGTTTCTGGGTGAAGGGCTCCGAGCTCAATCGCGACCGCGACTTGCGGCTTCAGTACCTGGCGGGCTGGGGGATCGACTCCCGCAAGGAAGACCAGATTTACCGGGAGATCATGCGCCACCGCCGTCCGCCCCAGGACCTCTTCACGGGCACGCCCAATCTGGTGCAGGCTGTATTGGACGCTGTGGCGGCAGGGCCCCGCTACTGATAGAGGAGTCGGCTTTGGGACAAGAATTCGAAAACAAGACGGCGTTGGTGACCGGCGCTTCGCGAGGGATCGGCGCGGCTACCGCGATCGCCCTGGCCCGTGCCGGTGTGAAGCGAGTCGTGATCCACTACGGCTCCTACCGCGAGGGCGCCGAAGACACCGTGGCGAAGATTCGCGCCGCGGGCGCCGAGGCTGAGGCCATGCAGGCGGACCTCGGCACGAGCGCCGGCATCTTGCGTTTTGTGGCGGACCTCCAGGGCGGCGCTTTCAAGCCCGACATCCTCGTCAACAACGCCGGCTCGCTGGTGAAGCGCGCGCGCTTGCCGGAATTCACGCCCGAGTTGTTCGACACCGTGATTGCGTTGAACGTGAAGAGCCTCTGGTTCATCACCCAAGCCTTGGCGCCGCACATGATCGAGCGGGGCAGCGGGGTCGTCGTGAACCTCAGCTCCGTGGCTGCGCGCAACGGAGGCGGGCCGGGGGCCACCATGTATTCGGCTGCCAAGGCCGCCGTCACCACCATCACCAAGGGGCTGGCCAAGGAACTGGCGCCGAAGGGGGTCCGCGTCAATGCCGTGAGCCCTGGCACCGTGGACAATCACTTCCACGAGGTCTTCTCTACTCCTGAGGCGATGAAGAACATGCTGGCGGCCACGCCGGCCGGCAGGCTTGGCACTAATGAAGAGATCGCCGAGGTGATCGTGTTTATCTGTTCCGACGCCGCGCGCTACGTTTATGGACAGACCATCGAGGTCAACGGCGGAATGCTGATGGTCTGATCCGCATGTCTATCAAGATCCCAAAGTTGAAGTGGTATCTGGCCGCGCTGCTCTTCCTGGCCACCGCGCTGAACTATGGCGACCGGCTCGCGTTGTCGGTTGTTTCTCCGGGCATTCGCCACGAATTCCACATGAACGAACAGGACTACGCCATGGTCCTGGCCCTGTTCATGCTCGCGTACGCCATCATGTATGCGGGCTCGGGCTACGTGGTGGACCGCCTGGGCACGCGCCGCGGATTCGCCGTGTTCATCGCCTTTTGGTCCCTGGCGGAGATGTCTCATGCTTTGGCGGTGGGAAAGTGGTCGCTGGCCGGCTGCCGGTTCCTGCTGGGGCTGGGCGAGCCGGGCAACTGGCCTGCCGCGGCGAAGGCCGTGGGGGAGTGGTTCCCTCCCTCTCAACGCGCACTCGGGATCGGCATCTTTAATGCCGGCTCTTCGGTGGGCTCCCTGCTGGCGCCCCCTGTAATCGCATTTCTCACGTTGCGCTACGGTTGGCGATTCGCTTTTGTATTCACAGGCGCGGTCGGCTTGGTGTGGCTGATTGCATGGCTCATCCTCTACCAGCCTCCCCACAAGAGCCGCTGGCTGCGCGCCGATGAGTATGCGCAAATGAAAGACCAGGTGGAACCGCCGGAGCAAGCCGCGCCGGCGGCCGCAGCGAGCATCGATTGGCGCAAGGTGATGGGGATGCGCGAATGCTACACGCTGATCCTGGCGCGCTTCCTCACGGACCCCGTCATGTATTTCCTCATCTTCTGGCTCCCGGAGTATCTGACCAAGGAGCGCGGCTTCGATCTGGCCATGGTGGGCCGATACGCCGGAGTGCCCTTCATCTTTGGCGCCATCGGTTACCCGCTGGGCGGCTGGCTCTCCGGGCGCCTGATGCGCTCCGGTTGGAGCCTGCCGCGCGCGCGTAAGTTCGTCATGCTGCTTGGAGCGGCGATGATGCCGGCAGCCATCCTCGCCCCGCATGTGCCGGCGGTGTGGATGGCGATTGCCGCCACCTGCTGCGTGACCTTCGGCCATGCCTTCTATGTGGCGAACATCCAGGCGCTCCCCATCGACTTGTTCAGCGGCACCGAAGTGGGGACCGCCACCGGCTTCACGGGAATGGGCGGCGCCATCGGCGGGATGCTGGCCAACCTCGGCACGGGATGGGTGGTCGCGCGCTTCACCTACGCGCCGATCTTCCTGATCGCCGGCCTGATGCACCCGCTCTCGATGGTGCTGATCTGGAAGCTCCTTCCCGACCGCTACTTCCTCCGGCGGGCGTAAGCTCGCGCCAGCTTCACCCTGCGCGCAAGACTACGGATCGGCGGAAGTCGGGAAGTTGCACGCGGCCGCCTTTACGGACAGCCTCGCTCCACTTGCCGGTCCACGGATCGTAGGCGCGGACGTGTCCCGACGGCGCTTCGATGCTCACACCGGATAGCGTCTCGGGCTTCTCTCCGCGCTCGAGCTCGGCGCGCCAGTCGTTCTTCGTGTCGCGGCACCAGAGCAGCGTCGTGCTGCGCCCCTCGAGCCGGTAGATGCGCAGGCGCTCGTGCTCGATCATCGACGGCTGGAAGCGCTCTCGCGCGGGGTCGATCCCCTTCACGACATCCGCGAAGCGCCCAAAATGCCACCACAGGTCGTTGGGGTCGACGTAGGAATCCCAGTGCCAGATCTGCCCGCAGCCGGCGGCGCCCGCAAAGAAGGGGGCGAACAGGATGTCGTGCAGCAGAGTCCCTTCCTTGTCGGCGCGATACAGCTTGAACGGACCCGAGTGCCGCGGCTCGACGGCGCCCGATTCGGCGAGGATCACCGGCTTCGCCGGCGCATAGCTCAGGATCTCCCGCACGGCGTCGGCGGCCAGCACGTCCACGGGACCCTTGCAGACGTCGAGCGATGCCCCCAGGTCCAGGTAGCGGTGCACCTGCGCTACGTCGTTCGCCGGCATCAGGGAATGGCGGCGGTAGGACGGCCGCACCGAGGCGCTGTCGAAGCTGCCCATGCTCTGCATGCAGAGGTTGCGGGGAAAGCGCCGGTGCAACTCGGCGAGCATTACCTCCGTCCAGGCTAGAGTCCTTACCCAAGAGATTGTAATTCAAATGAGTCAAGTTTTAGGCGGCGAGGTTTTCCTCCCGGCAACAGCGGTCAATCTCAGTCTGCAGCCGATCGAATGCCGCCCGTAGCGTGGAATCTC
>CAIYHG010000021.1 GCA_903925975.1 uncultured Acidobacteriia bacterium
ATCTGCTGCCCTTTTCGCGCACCGCCCGGCAGGTAAACGGCCTGGAATTTGGCGTGCTCGTACCTGCGATTCGCCCGCGCCGCCTCAGCTCGGGCAAGCGCCATTGTGAGGTGTGTGGAATAGACCACGGAGTGGTCTCCGTAGTAGCCTTCTGCGTCGCATGTTGCGTATCGAGCCGTGCTCATTTTGTTTCTCCCGATCGAATGGATTCGATGTGACCTTTTTTGCTGGTCGGGCAGCCGAGACAGGCTCAGCGGAGCTTTAGCTCAAGTCATCAATCCGAAGATCACGCGCCCCAACTTTCCATATGCCCGTAGGGTCGCCCGCGAGCCGATACGAAAACTCAAGCTCTTCGCCGTCCTCTCGCCACTCGATAACGCGCGGATCGCACGCAAGATGGCGTTGTGTGGCCGCTGTCCAGCGGACGCGGCCAGTCCCGGCGTTATCCATGATTTCGTGGGCCATTTATACGCTCCTGTTGCTTTCTTCGCCAGCTTCGACGGACACGATTTGCGTAGAATACGCAAGCCGCTCGAACTGCAAAATGTGGCTATGCCGTTGCGCCCAGTCGAGCGCTTTCTCGGCGTTGGCATTGATGCCCATCGTGAACTTCAAGCGCCGACCATCGCTGGTAAGCGCGAACCAAGTGCGCTCCGTAACTGTAAGCGGCTCCTGAGCGGCTGCGAAAGAACACCAGATTTTGTGCTCTCCGCCCGCCCCGCATTCGTCGCATTTATGTGTGTTGCTCATGTCTCTTTAGAATTTGCGGACCTTGCAGCCCGAGATCCGAACAAACTCTCCACGACTGTCGCTGTATACCGCACGGATTCGACCATCCGCGCACATCCGCATGCCGATGAAAATCTCTGTGCTCATGTTTCATCGTACAATGCTAGCGCTAGCATGTCAAGCGAAATCGCAAAAATAATTGAAACAATATTAGCGCTAGCATGATAGCATCGAATCATGGATACGGCAGCGCAAGCCCTCGGGCGAAAACGCCAGGCGTCGATGACGCCTGAGGAGAGATCGGCCCACGCCAGGCACATGGCGGAGAGGCGATGGGGCAAGCCGAAGAGATCCCGCGGGAAGAAAGCCAAGATGGCCAAGGCTGTCCGGGTGTGAGAGCGGCCATCTACGTCCGCGTTTCCACCGCCGATCAGGACTGCGCGCTCCAGCTCCGCGAGCTGCGTACCTACATCAAGGCGCGGGGCTGGGACCTGGCCGGCGAATACGTGGATACCGGATGGAGCGGCGCCAAAGCCTCACGCCCCGAGCTCGACCGGCTGATGCAGGCCGCGCGCAAACGGGAAGTCGATTGCATCCTGGTGTGGAAGCTGGATCGCTGGGGACGGTCGGTAGCAAATCTGGTAGCGAGCCTGCAGGAGTTACACTCGCTTGGGGTGCGCTGGATCGCGACGACGCAGGGCTTGGATACGGATGAGAGCTCGCCCGTGGGCCGACTGCTTATCCATATGCTCTCGGCAGTGGCCGAGTTCGAGCGCGCGCTCGCACAGGAGCGGATTCGGGCCGGCCTGCTGGCGGCGCGCGCTCGCGGGGTGCATTGCGGCCGGCCGCGCAAGATCGTCGATCGGGTGAGAGTAGCGGACATGCGGGACGGAGGAATGAGTTATCGGGCTATCGGTCGCAAACTAGGGATTTCGCTCGCCATGGTCCAGCGCACGCTCCAGCGGGGTGTATCGGAGCCGCGCCGAAGCCCGCGCCGGCGGGCAGTATCGGAAGGCCATCCTCCGAAGGGCCCTAACCCCAAGGTCTGACGCTCCGAGTGGGGTGAGAAATCCAGCGGAATCAAGCATTTCTTTTCGTTACACCGCGCCGTCGCGCGGTGGGCAC
>CAIYHG010000022.1 GCA_903925975.1 uncultured Acidobacteriia bacterium
GGGCGTGGATGACGTTGTGCTTAGCTCGTACCGGTTGGCGGGGATCTAGGCGGCACTTGGGGTGTCCTTTCCGCAGTGTGAATCCCGGGTGATTCTAATGTTTAGATCGGATGCCTCCTGCCTACAGTTGCGCGCATGCTGAATGCAGGAGGTACACCGGTGCCTGAGAGTTCCCCGTGGGTTTCCGTTGCGAAGGGCTTCTGCCGCGATGAGCGCGGGCAGGACCTAGTTGAGTACGCTCTGATGGCCGGGTTCGTGTCCGTCGCCGGCGGCGCCGCCTTTCCTCCCATTGCCAGCACCGTCTCCGGCATCTTCTCCAAAGTGATGGCGATTCTCGACAGATTCGCCTGAACCGGTGCGCTGGGAGAGTCGCGCCCGCCCGCAACCCGGAAACACACAGGCGGTCCCTGGCTTTCACTGTAGAATGGTGATGCCATGGGACCCCGCGTGAGATGTGCAATACTGGCGGCGTTGATGCTGGCGTCGCAGACCGAGTGCCTATGGGCGGGCAGGGCGCAGGCCCGCTCGATGGTGATCACGCGCCAGGGCATTGTCGCCACCAACCAAACGCTCGCCTCGCAAGCCGGGGCGCAAGTGCTGGCGCGCGGCGGATCGGCGGCGGATGCGGCGATTGCCGCGAATGCCGTGATGGGCGTAGTGGAGCCGATGTCGAACGGCATCGGGGGCGACCTGTTCGTCCTTTACTGGGACGCGAAGACGCGCACGCTCTCCGGACTGAACGCCAGCGGTTGGGCCGCCAAGGGCCAATCTATCGAGGTCATGAAGGGCAAGGGCTTCACCTCGATGCCGCAAGAGGGCATCCAGACGGTGACGGTTCCCGGCTGCGTGGATGGATGGGAGAAACTCCACAAGCGCTTCGGGCGGCTGCCCTGGGCGGAAGTCCTCAAGCCCGCCATTTACTACGCGTCCAATGGATTCCCGGTCACGGAACTGATCCAGCAGGCGTGGCGCAGATCCACCGCCAAACTCGCCATCGATAGCGTAGCAGGGCCGATTTTTCTCCCCGACGGGGCGGCCCCGGCGTTGGGGCAGGTGTTCCGCAATCCGGCGCTGGCCAAGGCCCTTCAATTGGTGGCCGCGAGCGGCGCTGCGGGCTTCTACAAAGGCGAGATCCCCAAGATGATCCTCCTGTTGTCGGAGTGGCTCGGAGGAACCTTGGCAGTCGAGGATTTCGCCGAGTACCAGGCCGAATGGGTCACGCCGATTTCGACCAACTACCGCGGCTGGACCATCTACGAAATGCCTCCCAACAGTCAAGGCGTGGCGGCGCTCGAGATGCTGAATATCATGGAGACGTTTCCGTTTCCGAAGATGAATCCCTCCAGCCCCGAAACGTTCCACCTGAAGATCGAATCGCAGAAGCTGGCGTATCAGGATCTGGCCCGCTATGTGGCGGACCCGCGCTTCGCCAAGGTGCCGGTCGCTGGAATGCTCTCGAAGAAATACGCGGCCGAACGAGCCGCTCTGGTGGACAAGGACCAAGCCAAGTGCGATGTCGCGGCGGGCA
>CAIYHG010000023.1 GCA_903925975.1 uncultured Acidobacteriia bacterium
ACTGAGCATCAGTTGATCCTGCTTCAGCGGCTGGGGTTGAAACTACCGGCGGCGCTGGAAAACGCGGCGATGTAGTGGAAACTCGCCGCTCCCCCCACTGAAAACACAGACTTTGTTCTTCAAACTGCGGAAGCTGGGCTAAGTCTGATTCGGCCCGGCCGGGACCGCGAGGGAGCGGTAGAAATTGCCACCGAGCGCTGAAAAACGTGAAATAAATCTCGGGCATACCGTTTCCGTCCCGCGAAGTAAATTACCCCTTCCGATTCGACGCCGGTAAGCGTCATACGCCGAAGCCATTCCCATATTTCGCGGTAGTTCTTGCCGCCATCGGTCATGCCGAGGACCTCGATCATCGAGGCCGAAGAGAACTGTATGGGGTTCGATATAGAGCCGCGTATCTTGCGGATTTGTTCCAGTATCTTCTGAAAAGCAAAGTACTTATCTTGATCCGCTGTAGTTGGGAGTCCTAATTCGGCGGCTGGGTATATAGTGGCTTTGGCTTGCACCCGCTTGCCGTCCTCGGTGCGCACTTGCAGCGCAACCGTTTTTGACGAACTCCTGAGACGCTTGCTGGATGGCGTAAAAAAACCAAAGGTGTTGACGTTTTTCTCGACGCGCACAATGGTGCGGCGCGCCGGTGGCGGCGTTGGCGTTGGGAGGAGAAGTTGTCCTTCTGGAGGTTTCCGGCGCATTCGTTCCAATAGCATCGTGTCATAAGGCAAACAACAAAAACAAGGAGCGCCCGTGATGTTGTATGAAACTTCTATAAAGACAAACTATGAAAAACTGTGACTTTACGTAATGTGTTGACAGTAAAACACTTACATACAATTCTGTTATGTTTAAGTACGGGGGGCTTTACGTTTAAGTACGGCTCTGATTACGTTTAGGTACGGGGATGTTCCTTATCGGTACGGGCGTCTATACCTTGGAGTACGGGGAGCGTACAGGCGGCCATCCAAACACTTGACTGGAGCGGGAGAGGCAATAGGAGGAGAAATTCTTACGTTGAGGTACGGTCATTGCACCGTAAAAATGCAGAATACCGTACCGGAAAGGTATACGGTACAAGAAACCCTAATTCCGCCGGAAATAACAGTACTTTACCCACTTTACCCAGTTTAGTGTTGACGGCCATACCGTGGCATCTTATCATTGTTATTTGCATGCCTACGAGTATTCGGGCGGAATTACCCTACTTACGCACCGCCGAGGTGGCCGACATCCTTGGAATCAGCAAGAGAACGCTCAAGAATTGGCTAAGAGACGAATTTATAGCCGAACCTCAGCGTAATCCCTCGAACCGGTACCGGCTCTGGACCCTTGAAGACGTCGAGGCAATCCGGCGGGTTTTGAAAGAAAGGAACGGGGCGAGATGATTCGGCTGGTCATTTCCAACCAGCGCGGCGGGGTCGCAAAGACCACAACAGTTGCCACCTTCGCGCGATATTTGGCCGACGGCGGCAGGCGGGTTTTGATCATCGATACGGATCCCCAGGGGTCCATGGGAACGGTTCTAGGCTTAAAGCCGACCAAGTACCTGCACGATTTCGTGGTCTATAACCACCTGTTTAAGGACTGCGTGGTGGAAGCTACGCCCGGCGTGGATGTGCTCTGCGGCAACCGGGAAACCGTGAAGACGGAGGGCCACTTAATGGGGCAAGTGGCGCGGGAATTTGTCTTCAACAACCTGTTCGCACAGGTGGAATCGGGGTATGACGCGGTATTGATCGACGTCGCTCCCTCCATTAACCTGCTGCAAACGTGCGCCATGGTCTACGGGAAGCGTCTGCTGATCCCTGTCAGCATGGATCCCCTAAGCCTTCAGGGGGCGGCCGCGAGCATAGAGACAGCCCGTATGCTGAGTTCGCTGATCCGCACCGACATCCAGCCTTTGGCGCTGTTGCCCGTGATGGTGGACCGCCGGCTGCAAATTACGGAAGTGGTGAGCGAATCGCTCAAAGAGCTGTCCGCGCGGACGCGAATTCCCCTGCTGCATGGCATTCGCACCGATACGACAGTAACGAAATGCAACCGCGCAAAGCGATTTCTGGCCGACTTCGAACCGCGATCCAAGGCACTGGAAGATTACCATGCCGCTTTTGAAGAATTGATGAGCCTGCTCAATGGAACACCAGGCAAGGACGAAAACCAAACCGCGGAAACAGCAACCCCGTCGCGAACTTGAGCCCATCAGCTACGAAGAGATCATGGGCAACGCGGGGATGTCGGGATTTGTGTCTTTTCTCGACGCGCCCGAGGCTCCTCCTAATTCTGGTACGGTATTGTCGGGTGATACGGTACAAGATTCACTTACCGTAATAACGGCGGATACCGTAGCAGAAACAGTCTCCGTACTCGAAAGTAATGCCGTAGAAGGAGCTGGCGCCGTAACAGAATCTATTGCGGTAAAAGAAACCGCGAAAGAATCCACACAAGCCTTAACGGTAGAACAAGCCATTACGGCACAAGAAGCTTATACCGTACAGGGACTGAGCCGGGCGCGCGGCCGCATCAGGCGAACACAGAACGTTGCGGACGGGCATTCACTGGCTGAGCAGGAGGTCTATCGAACGCTCTGGCAGGCGGCCGATCCCGAGGACGCCGAGGCCGGCGCCAGCAGGACGTTGCGAATTGGTTATGACCGGCTGGCCAACCTGGTCCGGCTGAGTTGGGTGACCGTCAAAGCGAACCTCCGAACGCTGGAGCGCAAACTCGCCATCGATGTTCTACAGGCTGAGAATTCCGCCAATCGGGAAGGCAAGCGCTATCGCATCTATTCCGAGCCCGCTATTCTGGCGCGCCGCGAGGCGGCCGGGCTGAGGTGGGTCAGGCGGAGCAGGGGAGTAGAGCTCTTGACCAGCGCATCCCTGGGAACAATCCCGACCACCGGTACTCGAAAATAGCACGGTATAAGATTGAGATACCGTATCACTACCTGCCGTTTCTAGCCCGCAATCGTATATACAAGATCGCTATAAGCCCAAGTAGTGCCGGTTCGCCACCATAGGCGCACGTAAAGAAGGTTTCGCCCTGGCGGCAAGCCCGTGAAGGTTTTGGATGTGTTCGATCCCTGGCTGGCCGAGTACAACTCATTTCGGCCGACGCTAGCCGTACTGAGATAAAGCCAGTATTCGGAGACGCCGGGGGAGGGAAGCCACCCAAAGGTGACGGCAGGGGCGAAGAGGGTGGCGCCTGAGACCGGCACAATGATTACCGGCGTAATGGTCGCAGCCCCAAACGATAGCGGCGCCGGCGAGGCTGCGGTAAAGCTGAAATCGGCGTAAACCCAGGACGAGCCGTTTTGTGAATACAGGCGCACGATGATATTCCCGCCATCGGTGGGAATATTAGTCAGTGTGATTGACGAGTTCGAACCGGCGCTGGAATTAATGAACCAGCCAGGAGATCCTCTGTTCGCCGAGAACCAATAGCTTGGGAAATCGCCGCTTGTGGACCAGCGGAACGTTACGGCGGAACCCGGGAGCCTGGAACCGGGGCTGGGGCTGGTAATTAGCGCTGGCGTGATCCAACTGCCCGACTGCTGCCAGTTCGTCGCTGCAACCGAGTTCGAGGATTGCATATAGATATTCCTGTGGCCTGTGCTGGCCGCCTGAAAGGTAAGCGCCAGCTTCAACGTCAGCACGGCCCCGGATTGTGAGGCGGTGGACCCGGCGCCGTTCAAGACGCAGTAGGAGTTCAGCTGCGATCCACCACCCGGGCTTATAGTCCCTTGCGCCTGCCCGTCGTCGGTGAGCAGCGATAGAGTATTCAGGGCAGGGTTGAAGATGACGGCGCAGGCCTTGGCCGTGTTCGCCGCAGAGTTGAATAACACCCCCACGCTTGTCAGGCTGGGCGGATTCTTTGAATCAGTGAATTGGAAACTGAACGTCTGAGAGACGCCCCAGCCCGAGGAAGGCGACGCGCCGGTATTCGTTGGAGGGGCAAAATTCTGCTTGACGATGAATCCGCCGTAACCGTTGCCGTCAACGCCTTGATATGGGGACGCCAAAGGGAAATCGCCCGATAGCGTCCAGCCGCATATATACACGTTCCCGGATGAAGTGGCGATAGCCGTCGCGGTATCCGCGCTCATGCCGCCCAGGTAGCTCGCGTAGTCCAGCGAACCGTTCGGGGCAAGTCTGGCGAGAAAGGCGTCATACTCGCCTGCGCTGGCATTGCTCATAGCGTTGCTTGTGACCGGCAGGTCTGTGGAATACGTGTAGCCGGTGACGTATGCGGAGCCGTTCGCATCGACTGCGATCGCATTTGCGACCTCGGGACCGGAGCCTCCAAAATACGTGCTGTAGGCGAGGGAGCCTAATGCGGTTACTTTTGTAACGAACGCATCCGTCAGGCCGTTGCGCACGGATTGAGCCGCCAACATCAGAGGGAAGTTAGAGGAACTGGTCACCCCCGCCAAATAGGCATTCCCCTGCGCATCGAGAGCGATGGCCTGCGCCGCCTCCGGATAGGCCGTTGCGCCGTTAGCGCCCCCTAAATAGGAACTGAACGGCAGAGCGTTTCCATCCGCGCTCAAGCGGGCGACAAAAGCGTCCTGCCCACCGGCAAGCGCCCCCTGAAAAGCTTGCGCAGTGGGGAAGTTCGTCGACCACGTGGAGCCCGCCACCCACGCCGATGCGGTAGCATCGACGGCGATAGCGGCCGCGTGGTCCGTATTCGTTCCGCCTAAATAAGTGCTGTAGACCAAACGGGTTCCATCGGGCGAGAGTTTAGCTACGAAGGCATCCTGCCCGCCTTTATCGCTTCTCTGAAATCCGCCGGCGGGGAAGTTGAGCGACGACGTATCGCCCGCAATATATGCGTCTCCGGCGCTATCCACGGCAATGGCGTTGCCGGTGTCCGGTCCGCTTCCACCGAGGTAGGAGCTGTAAATGAGGGTGTTTCCGGCGGGAGATAATTTCAGGGCGAATGCGTCGCGGCCTCCCCCGGGGCTGGATTGCGCTGCGCCGCGGAGAGGAAAGTTCTGTGACGTGGTGGACCCGGTGACGTAGGCGGCCCCGCTTGAGTCAACCGCAATCGCCGCCGCGCGGTCGTCACCGGAGCCCCCTATATAGGTGCAATAGACCAAAGACAAGCCGTTAGGGCTGAGTTTCGCAATGAACGCATCATTGCCGCCGGCATTCGCGCTCTGAGCGGCCCCGGCAGTGGGAAAATCGTAAGACTCGGTGAATCCGGCGACATAGGCCGCGCCTTTGGAATCCAGCGCAATTGCCGTTGCCAGGTCGGCCCCCGAGCCGCCCAGCAGAGTGCTGTAGGAAATCGCGGGATCGATTACCAGAGGCCGGGAACGATCGTACGCGCCGATTTCGAAACTCACGACATCGCCAACCAGGACGAAAGCGCCTGGCACGGCCGTTCGGGCGCCGTCTATTTCCTGATAGATCGTCGGGGCCGCTTCGTGGAACTCTTCGCCGCCAAAACGGATACGAAGCGAACCATCCGGCTCGAGGCCCAAGACCTCCGCTCCGGAATAGCGGACACGGATAACCGCAGGGTCGGCCGCTGCCGCGACGATGAATTCCGACTTCAGATTTCGTCCGGCGGCCCCGTAGATCATGTCGATGCCTGGATAAAGGCCACGGTAGGAGATGCCGGCATAGATCGGCTCGCCTCGGGACCATTGCTCGGGTCCGCCAACCAGAATGTTCAGCTCCCCAGACAGCTGTTCTACCGGCTCGGGATTTGCTGCGCCCGCGCCTTCGAACCGCATCCGAAGCGCACCTCCAGCGTTACGGAGTAAGGCTTCCCCAGGCGAGAAATAGACGGTCAGTCTGGGAGCCTGGCCGATGAATTTTACCGAAGAGGGCGCCTGCGCGTGATTCCTCAGAAAGAATAACGGAGGAGCGCTCTCTTGACTGGCGCTCGCGCAAACCGCGGTGCATCCGGCGAGAAGAAGATATACGATTCGCATGAGACCTCGGACCATAGTTCGGCCCATCGAGACCTTTTCTTTAGTGCGGAAGCGCCGTGTCGCATCGTCCGGAGGCGAGCCGGGGGCAGACTGGGATCCGTAGGGCGATGTGCGGCATCATGGCCCTCACGCAGGAGACGAGCTTGATGGGCCGCAGTAGTTTCAGCGGGACGTATCCGTTCCGGATCGCGATCAATTCCGCACTGGCGGCGCGGTCGCCATCGTCACGGCGCCCTGAAGCGGTCGTGGGCCGCTACCGCGGCGCGGGCAGAAGGGACATGCGGCGCAGGATGATAGATCCTTCGATGCGCGTGGTGCCTGGCGTTCGTCTGTAATACAGAGCCAGGCGCGCCAGGTGGCATGCCGGGGGAGTTCGGAAAACGATCTCGGAGCGACCCTCGCGCTCGGAAGACAGGTGCGGGCCTTCCGCCAGAAGCGCGCCCGTATACCCGTCAGTGACGCGCCACCGCAGGCCCGACCCTTGGGCTATTCCAGACGTGGAGTACGAGGCCTGGAGCGTATAATCCCGATTTGCCGCAACAGGTGCGAACCGGATCAGAGACTCGCAGTTCTCCGGTTGCTCGCCTGAGAAGGTCACGCGCAGCCCGGTGGGCTCTTCCCGTGAAGCGCTGGTCCCAGGCGCCTGGGGTATCAGCCAGTCGAAGCCCTGGGAGAGGGGCGATTCGGCGAAATAGTCCTCGAAAACAACCGACTCGGAGGCCGGTAATGGTTTGCGGTGAATCTGGCCGGTCTTAACCAGGCCGTTCCATATAGCAGCCGCGCCTTCCACCTGTTTAGCCTGGATCAGGCTGTCGCACGCATTGAGCAGCATGGGGAGATCCTCGGCGCGCGGGTGATCCACAAGCCGCCGTACGACAGGCCCCGTCAGATCCGGACGGTCGATTGTCAGCAGATAAGATAGATAAGCCGCAGGGGCGTCCGGCTTTCGGATGTCCAGCCTATCCAGAAGATTGCCATCTTCCACAACATTCCCGCAGAGCCGGAAGAAGGGGGACCAGTCGCTATAAGCCATTGCGGCCGCCGCTTTCGCCCAAAACCAAAACCGACTTTCGTCGTTTCGACGGAAATAGAAGTTTGCGAGCGTCCACTTGGGTAGGTATTGCCTGTCCACTGACGCTGCGTGAAGAAGGCGCTGCTCGGCTTGGGCAATCTGGCCGTCCGCTTCATTTCGGAGGGCCAGCTCGATCCATGAGCGCGCATCGTACGGATTCAGAGCCACCGCGCGCTCCAGAGCTTTTGCCGCGCCCCGAGGGTCTTCATCCGAGATCAATATACCTAGACGGTAGTGGTAGACAGAGCTACCGGGTAGAATTGCGGCGGCTTTATGCATCGCCGCGGCAGTATCTTTTTGAGCCCAGTAATCAGCCCACCCGGCCCGGACGGACCACGCTGCCGCAAAGCCGAATCCTGTCAACACAATGGCGATGCCGACTACCCGCTTCATCACTAATCCATTCTGCCTGATCCGCCGACAATCGCAATGGGCTTGATCGATATCGTCCCAATTACGCAAATCACAGTAAGACATTTGGAGTACAGCGACAAATAGAGTCACACAAAATTGCCTTCTGGGTCCGTTTTTTCTTGGGGATTGCTGTACTGCGGCTTATAATTAAGAACTACCTGGAGAACAAGTACCGTGAGATACCTTCTTTGTTTATTTGCTGCTGCTAGCCTGCTGATGGGCGCGACCTCGTCGATCGGAGTTGTCAAGTCTACTGGAGACTTCCGAGTCGGGGGCGCAATCGTTCACAATAACGGGACGTTGTTCGACGGCGACATGGTGGAAACCACGCTGGCGCGCTCCGTGCTGCAATTGAACGACACTCAAGTCACTTTGTTGCCGAACTCGCGCGCCAGGGTGTATCGCGACTGTACGGTTTTAGAGCAAGGCTCCGGCATGATCCGTGAGTC
This sequence comes from uncultured Acidobacteriia bacterium, assembly GCA_903925975.1. Classification (GTDB taxonomy): domain Bacteria; phylum Acidobacteriota; class Terriglobia; order Bryobacterales; family Bryobacteraceae; genus BOG-224. The sequence continues at coordinate 7,871 of CAIYHG010000023.1, forward strand.
GGGCAACCATACGATCCAGGCGGCCTCTCTACAAATTGCGGCCACGGAAAAGAACTCGCTCGTTCAAGTGGATCTGACGGGGCTCAAGAACGTTACGGTCTTCGCGAAAGACGGCGCGGCGACGGTGCGCAATTCGGACGGCGTCCTAGTTGCGAGCATCCATCCTGGAATGGCGCTGGCCTTCACGCCGCAAGCCGCGGCCGCGAACGCCGTCAAAATAACCGGCATCGTACGTACCGCGCCGGGCGGGAAGTTCGTTGTGACGGACCAAACAACGAACGTCACTTTTGAGGTGCGCGGCACAGACCTGAAAGACTCGGTGGACAAGCGAGTGGAAATCTCAGGTACGCTACTCGCGGGTGCGACGCCAGTAAGCGGCGCAACCAGGGTTGTTCAGGTGAGCTCCAATAAAGATGTGGTGGCTGCTGGGGCGGCTGGTGCGGCGGCGGCCGGGGCTGGCGCAGCGGCGGC
>CAIYHG010000024.1 GCA_903925975.1 uncultured Acidobacteriia bacterium
CACCGGAGAGCCCTCAGAATCCCTCGCTACAGGCCGCAACTGACCACTATTTTTCGCTGCGCCGAGAAAGCCCCAGCCACCCCGCCTCTTTTGCCCATCAGCGCCCGTCCGCCGCACGCTGGTGAGAAATCGCGGCTAGGCCAGCGGCGCGGCGCACAATTTTAGACGCTTCTCCACCGCTTCGGCCAGCGCCTGCAAACCCGCCTCCGGCAAATCGTCGAATTCGGGCGCGAGCGGCTCCGGTTCCTCTAGCGCCACCTCGGGATATCCCAGTTTCGCGGCGAGAATGCAGCCCGCCCGAATGGTGTGAAGCAGGCGGTCGTCGCTGGTTCCCGGCGGGTCATGATGCAGCCGGATCACGCGGCAAAGGAGCTCGGGGAACCGCCAGGTGCGGGCGAGAAATTCCCCGGTCTGGCAGTGAGTCACGCCGAAGCTCAGTCTCTCGACCGAGAGCGCCTCTTCCCTGTCTCTGAAAACCCTGTCAATGGCCTCGGAGTACTGCCGGCCATCGGTCAGAAGCAGCCCCAGGCGCCCTAGATCGTGAGTCAGGCCCGCCGTGTAAAGATACGGGCTCGCCGTTCCGGCAAGCCCGCCCAGTTCCTCGGAGATTACGGCCGTAGCCATGCTGTGTTCCCAGATCAGGCGACCGCGCGCGCCCGCAAACCGCGCGTAGCGCCCCATGGCAAGGCTCACCGCAAAGCTCCGCAGCCGCTCCGTTCCCAGCAGGATCAGCGCGAATCGAATATTGGTCGCTGAGCCGCGTATGGCGAACTCCGCCGAATTGGCCAGCAGAAGCAGTTCCGCCGTCAGAGAAGGGTCCGACGCGAAGATTCCTTCGTAGTCCTCCAGTTCCGCATGCGCGGAGGCGGAAAGCGCCAGCAGGCGCGTAGCCGCGGGGTTCAATCGGGGGAGATTACACAGCCGGCGGCGTATCTCCGCCTCCATCGGCCCCGAACAGGCATTCCCGGGATCTTCCAACTTGATTTCCGGCATTGAAGAAACCAGAGCCACTTCTCGTATAGCCCCTTATCGGCCGGAAGAAGCCGGAGCGCGAGGGTGAGCCCGCCTTTCTCGCCGGCATTTCGTCGCGGCACGCGCACGGGGGCAAGAGGCGTTTTCCGGCGCCTCCGGCGGCGCTCCGGAGGGGAGCGTTAACCCGTCTGTCACGTGTTACTATTCCGTTTAACCCCGAGAATTTCACAGCCAGGGAGTAAATACCGTGAAAGTCTACGAAAGCAAGGACATCCGGAATGTCGGTGTGGTGGGCCACGGCGATTCCGGCAAGACGACGCTCACCGCCGGGTTGCTATTCACAGCCGGGGCAACCAACCGTCTGCTCCGCGTCGATGAAGGCAACACGATCACGGATTTTGACGAGGAGGAAGTCTCCCGTAAGATCTCGATCTCTACTGCCATCGCCGTGGCGGAGTGGAAGAAAGCCAAGATCAACATACTCGATACTCCCGGGTACAACATCTTTATCAACGATACGCGGGCCGCGCTCGTGGCCGCCGATTCCACCCTGGTTCTGGTGGATGGGGTCGGAGGCGTGGAGGTGCAGACGGAGAAAGTCTGGCAATTCGCGGACGATTATAAATTGCCTCGCGCCGTTATTATCAATAAGCTCGACCGCGAGCGCGCCGATTTCTTCCGCGCCCTGGAAAGCGTGCAGGCAAACTTTGGCCGCTCCGCCGTCCCCGTGCAGATTCCGCTGGGAGCCGAACGCGATTTCGCGGGCGTGATCGACCTGGTCCGCATGAGGGCGTTCACCTACACGCCCGATGGCGACGGCAAGGGCAAGGAAGGCGATATTCCAGCCTCCTTGGCCGACGCCGCGCAGAAGGCCCACGAAGCGCTGATTGAGATGGTGGCTGAGGGCAACGACGCCCTTATGGAGGAATACTTCGAAAAAGGCGCCCTCTCCGCCGAGCAGATCGTCGAGGGCCTGAGGCAAGGCTTCCGCGAAATGCGCATCTTCCCGGTTTTGTGCGCTTCCGCCCTGCACAATATCGGCGCGGACCTCATTCTGAACTTCATCGCCGAGAACGTGCCCTCGCCCGCCGAGCGCGAAGGAGTCGCGGCTATCGTCAACGACCAGGAAACCACGCGCAAGTTCAACGAGAACGAGCCGCCGTCGATGTTCGTCTTTAAGACCATGGCCGACCCGTTCGCCGGACGCATCACCTATTTCAAGGTGGTCACCGGAGTGATGAAGAACGACGCCACGATCCAGAACTTGACCCGCGGCACATCCGAACGCTTGGCCCACATCTCCGTCCCGCAAGGCAAAACCCTGCAGCCGGTAACGGAAGTCAGGGCCGGCGACATCGGCGCAATCGCCAAGCTGAAGGATACGCTCACAGGCGATACCCTCGCCGACAAGGGCGTGAACCTGGTTTACCCGCCCGTGAAGTTGCCCGAACCCTCCATCGCTTTCGCGATTCAGGCGAGTTCGCGCAACGACGAAGACCGCATGGGCAACGCCGTCCACCGCATCCTCGAAGAGGATCAATCCTTACGCTTCTACCGCGATGCCCAGACGCGCGAATTCCTGCTCGCCGGGTCCGGCCAGCAGCACGTCGAGGTAGTCGTCAGCCGCATGAAGAGGCGCTACGGGGTTGAGGTTACGCTCAAGGCTCCCAAGATTCCCTACCGCGAGACCATCCGCGGTAATGCCGACGTGCAGGGCCGCCACAAGAAGCAGACCGGAGGCCACGGGCAGTTCGGAGATTGCTGGATCCGCATGGAGCCTCTGCCGCGCGGCGGCCAGTTCGAGTTCGTCAACGAAATCTTCGGCGGCGCGATTCCGAAGAACTTCATTCCGGCGGTCGAGAAGGGCATCATCGAAACCGCCGAGAAGGGCTTCCTGGCCGGATACCCCATGGTGGATTTCCGGGTGGTGGTCTACGACGGTTCTTACCACGATGTGGACTCGTCGGAACTGGCCTTCAAACTGGCCGCCCGCAAGGCCTTTAGGGCCGCCATGCAGTATGCCAAGCCCTCGTTGCTCGAACCGGTCATGAACGTCGAGATCCAGGCCCCGGTGGAGTACGCCGGCGACCTGATGGGCGATCTCAACGGCCGGCGGGGCCGTATTTCGGGGATGGAGACCAAGGGGAGCGCGCAGTTTATCCGCGCCCAGGTTCCCATGGCCGAAATGTTGAGCTACCAGAGCGACCTCACGGCCATGACCCAGGGCCGCGCCTCTTTCAGCATGGAGTTCGATCATTACGACTTCGTGCCGGCGCTCCAGGCGGACAAGATCGTAGCCGCCGCCAAGGCTGCCAAAGAAGGCGAAGAGGAAGAAGAGGAGTAGTTCTGTCCTTGAGGGCGGCCCACCCGCTGGGCCGCCCCTCAACGCCGTTGCAACCGTTCTGTAACATAAGGTACACTTTTGAAAGCTAGCTGGGGATCGGGCGGTAGAGAAGTGTGTAGGTTCTGGTTCGAGGCGGAATGGAAGTTCGAACGAAAGCCCGAATAACTATTCTTCTCTTGGCGGTCGCGGCTATCGGCACTGGCTGCGGCTACACTCAGCAACAAGCCAGATTCCGCACGGCGTTCCTGCCCTCAGGCGCTGAATACGCAAGCGCAGTGGATTTTTCGGACCCTCCCTCGGCGCCCCAACCCAATCCCTTCCTCAGCAAAGACGTCCCGGGCTTTCTCACCGCCAACCGGCAGATTTCAGAGCTAAAGGCGCAGGCCGACGCCCTTGCCCAGCAGGCCGACCGCAGATTCCAGCGCGGCAAGAGATACTATCAGGCCGGTGACATGCCGAGCGCACGGCTGGAGTTTGACGCCGCGGTGGATTCGCTGCTGGACGCCCTCGAACTGAATCCGGCTGACCGGCGCGCCTACCAAGCCTTGCTGGACTCCATGGTGGACTCGATCCACCGTTACGACCTGGCCGGTTTGGGCGCCTCCGCGACGGTTCAGGCCGACCAGTTCGATGAAGCGCCTTTCGAAGACATCCTGGAAATGACCTTCCCGGTCGATCCGAAACTGAAGGATTTGGTGCGGGAACAGGTGGCCGCCACCGTTTCGCAGTTGCCGCTTTCGGTGAACGACGCGGTTTTGGGCTACATCCACTACTTCAGCACCAAAGGCAAGAAGACGCTGATAGCCGGCCTGCGCCGGTCCGGCCGCTATAAGGCGATGATCCAGCGCATTCTGGACGAAGAAGGCGTGCCGCAAGATCTCATCCGCCTGGCCCAGGCCGAATCGGGCTTCATTCCCAGGGCCGTGTCGCGCATGAAGGCCGGGGGAATGTGGCAGTTCCTGGCGTGGCGCGGGCAGGAGTACGGGTTGATGCGCACGGTCTACGCGGATGACCGCATGGATCCGGAAAAGGCCACGCGAGCCGCCGCCCGGCACCTGCGCGATCTCTATGCCGAATTCGGGGATTGGTACCTGGCCATCGCCGCTTACAATTGCGGGCCCGTCAACGTCGAGAAGGCAGTGGAGCACACAGGCTACGCGGATTTCTGGGAATTGCGCGCCCGGGGCGTGCTGCCGGCCGAGACCACCAACTACGTTCCGATCATCGTCGCCATGGCGATCATGGAAAAGAACGCCGCCGCCTACGGCATCGAGAACATCGATTTCGACCCGCCCGCCGAATACGACACCGTGGAATTGGCAGCCGTCACCAGTCTTGCTTTGGTATCCGACATCACGGAAACGCCGCTGACTGAACTCACCGCGCTCAACCCCTCCCTGCTGAAGACTGTCGCGCCGGCAGGCTACGCCCTGCACGTTCCCAAGGGCGAGGGAACGCAGATCAGCGCAGTGCTGCAGTTGATTCCGGCGGATCACAGGGATGCCTGGCGCCTGCATACAGTGGGGCCCGGAGAGACCCTGACGGCAATCGCGCAGCGCTATGGGACCAAGGCCGACACTGTTGTCGCCGTGAATAGCATCGATCCCGGCGGTGCGGTTGAGGGCGACCGCATTCTGATTCCGGTCACGCGCCCGCCCGCTCCGGCTAAGAAGACCGTGGCCGCGAAGAAGCCTGTTGTCAGGAAGACCACCGCCACGGCGGCCTCCAAACCAGCAGCCGCCAAGACCGCCACTGCCAAGGCGCCCGCCTCCACGAACGCTAAGACGGCCGCCGCATCCACCGCCAAGGCGAAGGCCGCCGCGAAGCCCGCGGCAGCGTCGGCATCGAAGCCCGCAGCCGCTAAGACCTCTGCCGCCAAAGCGAAGTCCACGGCAGTCAGGCCGGTCACGAGCGCCCCTGCAATCGTGCATACGGCGTCTCGCTAGAGCGCCGAAATTCCCGCCCTTCTTGTTTTCGCTATTGTCTCGCTCTCAAAAAGGGGTATTCTATGGGTGATCGGCCCTGAATACAGGAGGCTTGCTTAATGTTCTATAGCCCGAAGTTCGCTCCCAACGACGAGGATGAGATGGAAGACTTCCAGGACTACGAAGACGGAGAGCATTCGGAAGACTCCAAACTCGATGAGTTCGAAGAGGACGAGGAAGACGAAGAAGACATGGACACCGACGTATTCGCACCTCCAATAGCTGAACCCGTGGCTCCTGCTGCCCCGGAAATCGCGCCCCCGCCTCCCCCCAAGAAACCCGTGAAGAAGGCTGCGGCTCCGAAAAAAGCCCCGGTTAAGAAGGCCGTGAAGAAGGCTCCGGCCAAGAAAGCCCCAGTAAAGAAAGCGGTGAAAAAGGTGGCAAAGAAAGCCCCGGCCAAGAAGGTCGCCAAGAAAGCTCCCGCGAAAAAAGTCGCGAAGAAGGCGCCCGTAAAGAAAGCGGTAAAGAAGGCCCCCGCGAAGAAAGTTGTAAAGAAGGTTGTAAAGAAGATCGCGAAGAAGGCCCCAGCCAAGAAGGTCGGGAAGAAGCGTTAACGTCGATTTTGTGCCCGGCGGCAACGGTCCGACCGTTAGCCGCCGGCGCCAAGGTCGGCTATTTGTCTTTGTAGACCACGCTCCGGCAGCGCTCAAAAAGTTCCAGCAGGGACTCTGCCTGTTCTTCCGGGGTCCGGGAAACAGGTTTGGCCGAGAAACCGGCCCCGCCTAGCGGTGGTTTTCCGTACCCGGTGGCAACGGCGATGAACTTCATCAGTTCCAAAGCAACGTCGTCTTTGCTGCGGGTGGGACCGGCGGGAGCGGGGGTTTCATCTGGACTTGCGTTGGTGGGTTGGCCTGGTTCTGCCATCGGTGTTGGTTCCTCCGTTTATTGTGTAACCAGCAGGTGGGGCGTGTCTTAGCTTGCCCGCAATCGGCCGGATCTAAATCGGCGGAGCAGGCGCCGTCGCCCGCCCCTCGATCATCTTACTTCATTCCCTTCAGATGCCGCTTACAGCAATCCGGCACGTTCGCAAAATGCGCGGGGGCGCGCAGGCGCACCTCCTCGAAGCCGACGATGCCAATTGGTATGTGGTCAAGTTCCGAAATAACCCCCAGCATCGCAGGGTCCTGGTCAATGAACTCGTCTCGTCGGTGCTGCTGGACTATCTTCAAGTATCCGCGCCGCGCACTGCGTTGATCGGCATTAGCCCCGGGTTCCTGGCTGCCAACGAGGACGCCCACATCACGCTCGGCTCGGCCCGCGTCCCCGTGGAGCCGGGCTGGCACTTCGGCTCGCGCTACCCCGGCGACCCCGGCCTCACCGCGGTTTACGATTTCCTGCCCGATTCGCTGCTGGGGCGCGTGGCCAACCTGGAAGATTTTCGCGCGATCCTGGTCTTTGACAAGTGGACCGGTAACGCCGACGGCCGGCAATCGATCTTCTACCGGGCCATGGTGGATCGGGGACGCGCCCGCGCGCCCGGATTCGTCGCCCGCATGATCGACCACGGCTTCGCCTTCAACGGCCCCAACTGGGATTTCCCGGATTCGCCCTTGCAGGGCCTCTACCCGCGCCGGCTGGTCTACGACGGGGTGCGCTCGCTCGACGATTTCCAGCCCTGGCTCGACCAGGTGCTTCACTTCCCGGAGGAAGCCCTCGACGAGGCCTGGAAGCGCGTCCCGGCGGATTGGGTGGAAGGGGAAGAGGATGCCCTGCAGGAGGTTCTGGAGCGTCTATTCGAGCGGCGCAAGCTCATCCCCGAGCTGATCGCCGCTTGCCGCACTGCACGCACGAATCCCTTCCCCAACTGGAAGTAGACGGGCGCAAGCCACTAGAATGAGTTAGTGATCCATCCTCTCGTTTTGCACAACGGCGCTCTCGTGGACAACGCCTGCCCCACCCTTTCGGCGGGCCAACTCGGCCTGCTTTCCGGCTGGGGCATTTTCACTACCATGCGCGTGATCGACGGGGTATTCTTCGAGTACGACCGTCACTGGGCGCGCATGTCCCGGGACGCCGCCGCGCTGCACGTCACGCTTCCCTCCGATCCTGAAGAGACCCGGCGCATGCTGTTCCAACTCGTGGAGGCCAATCATGCCCAAAACTCTACCCTGCGCCTGGCCGTGGTGCGGAACTCCGGTGGAATGTGGGCCGGCCCGCCCAAGGGCGGCGCCAGCGACGTGATCGCTCTCACCGCCGATTCGAAACACTGGGGATCGAGTGTCCGGCTGGCCTGCACGGCCCATGCGCGCCACGCCGCTTCGCAGTTCGCCGGCGCCAAGACGCTTTCCTGGGCCATGAACCTGACGTGGCTGGAATCGGCCCAAATGCGGGGCTTCGACGAGGTGATCCTGCTCAATGAACGCGGCGAAGCCGCCGAATGCACCTCCGCCAATCTGTTCGCAGCCTACGGGAACCAGGTCTGGACTCCGCCGCTCAGTTCCGGATGCCTGCCGGGCATCACAAGGGAAGTGCTGCTGCACGAGATCCGCGTTCCCGGCATCGAGGTGGTCGAAAAGGCCTTGTTACCCGCCGATTTGGACGCCGCGGACGAGGTTTTCATCACCTCCACGACGCGCAACCTGCTGCGGGTGGCCGAGATCGAGGGACGCCCGATGGGGAACTCCGGCGCCATGCGCGAAGCCCTGGCAGCCGCCTTCCAAGCCTACGTGAATCGCTACGTTGAAGTGGGCACAGCCAGAGGCGAGGCCGCAAAGCGTTAGCCGTGAAAAACGCCGTCCAGGACGGCACGGTCAGCAGAAGGCCGAGATGAATCTCGGCCCGGCAGGCTAAAGCCCACGCCACAAAGCGCGGTATTCCCACTCTCTGGCGTCCGCACCGAGAGTTGTCGGCCCTAAATAAAAAAATGGTTCCAAGTGACCCGATTCACAGCCTTGCCCACCGCCGTCATGACCGGCTCTGAGCATCGCAAACAAGATTGCCGGGCGCTTCGTCTTCCGGCTCCCCAACGGCTGGCTTTCTCTGCCTACC
>CAIYHG010000025.1 GCA_903925975.1 uncultured Acidobacteriia bacterium
ATGCATTCACGCCAGCGAAGGCACGACGAATCGCGTACGCTTGCAGGAGGATAAGTTCTACGCACTCGAAATCCCACTACCGCCTCTGGATGAGCAGCGGCGGGTGGTGGCGCGGATCGAGGAACTGGCCGCCCAAATCGCCGAAGCCCGCACCCTCCGCCATCAAGCCACCTCAGAAGCCGAGGCGCTGCTCACCACAGCGCGTCGCACGATGATTTCGGAATGCCATGCGAAAATAGTGGCGCTCGAAGACGCGTGTGCAGAGATAATCGACAATCTTCACAGCAATCCACGGCTTTCAGAAACCGGCATTCCGTGCGTGCGCTCGCCCGATGTGGGTTACGGCACGCTTGATCTTGACGGTGCGCAGCGAACCGATGAAGAGGAATTCAGACACCGAACGGTTCGCGGAGAACCAAGAGCTGGCGATATTGTTCTCGTCCGCGAGGGCGGCGGTACTGGAAAGTGCGCCCTCATCCAGCCTGATCAACGCTTTAGCCTTGGTCAGCGCGTGATGATGCTTCGACCAGATACCGGGCGCATATTGCCGGGCTTTTTTCTTCACCAACTTCTTTCGCCGCTCTTACAGGAAGAACAGATCTTGCCATTGTCCAAAGGTTCAGCCGCGCCGCATCTAAACATCAGTGCCCTTCGACGATTTAATCTGAAGTTGCCGTCGCTCCCCGAGCAGCGCCGGATTGTGACGGAATTGGAGGCGTTGCAGGCGCAAGTGAACGCGCTGAAACGGCTGCAAGCCGAGACCGCCGTCGAACTCGATGCCCTCCTGCCCGCCATTCTCGACCGCGCCTTCCGCGGCGATCTCTGACCGCTGCGCCGCCCGAACTTTCCCGCACCTGAACAGATTCGTTACGGTCGGTTGCGCCGGGTCGGAGACCCGGCCTACAACAAAATGCGCTGGGTTTGCTGTTGGATTGAAGGCCGCGGGCTCCGGTTTCTTATGATTCTGCCGTCAATGATTCTGTCGAAAAAGCGCCCCGTCATTTCCCTGAGCCTTTGTTGAACTCAACAAGGCCGGCTTGAGGACAAGCCGGCCCACCCGTCGTTGTTTGTCGGCGCAGATGCGCAGGGCGCTCCGAAGCCACCGCTTGACGCCAGCATGATCGTTATGTACATTCTGGCCATAAGGAACAGAACCATGACGACCATGACTATTGTGCAGGCGCGGAACGGACTGGCCGAGGCGCTCAACCGCGTGTGCTACGGCGGCGAGCGCATCCTGATCGCCCGCCGGGGCAAACCTATCGCTGCCTTGGTGTCCGCGGATGAGCTCGAAGTCTTGCAGCGCATCGAGGACGCGGAGGACCAGCGCGACGCGCGCAAGGCGCTGGCCCAGTACCGCAAGCATCCGGAGAGCGCCGTGACCCTCAATGAATTTATCCGCACTCGGAAGGCCCGCGCGTGACCTACATCGTCCGGTTGACGCGCCCGGCGCAAAAGGCGCTCGACGCCTTGGAGGGCAACATGTTCTCGCGCATCGTTGCCGCCCTGCGCGCCTTGGAAACTGACCCCCGGCCGCACGGCGTGACGAAAATGGCAGGCGCAGAAAATCAATGGCGCGTCCGCGTGG
>CAIYHG010000026.1 GCA_903925975.1 uncultured Acidobacteriia bacterium
ACTCTCCTGCGGTTTAGTTCACCGAGCGGTCTCCTCACTTTCGCGGCGTTTGGGCCGCCCTAACTCCCCAGCTTTCGCGCGCCGCGAAACTGATGAGACCTTCTTCAGTCACGTGCCAAAATCACTCCATAAGCCCTGTATATTCAGCCACTTGATCCATTCCGCGCCATGATCCTCCTCCGCTCGCCTGTTACTCTCTCAGCGGGAGAACTTATGGCCACTTTACGTCAAATCGAGGCCAATCGCCGCAATGCTCTGAAGTCTACCGGACCGCGCTCCGCCGCGGGTAAGGCCGTGTCCTGCTTCAATGCCCTCAAGACCGGCGTCGATGCCAAGTCGCAGGTGATCCGCGGAGAGGACCAGTGGGCTTTGGAACAACTCGCTTCCGAGTACCACGAGCGCTTCCGCCCCGCTACGCCCGACGCGCGCTTCCTGGTGGATTCGCTGGTCAACGCCGAATGGCAGCTCCGCCGTCTTCGTAAAGTCGAGGCACAGCTCTGGGACTATCCAGTGCTGAACGGCCAGGTACCGCCGGGCGATCTCGCCCTGGGCGCCACCTTCGTCCGCTCCATGGACGTCTTCACCCGCTTGCAGCGCCGCATCGACTCTGCCGAACGCGTGTACCGCCGCGCCCTGGAGCAGTTGAACCGCCTCGAATCCGAGCAGGCCAGTGACGCTGACCTTGGCGCCCAGCAGGAATACGAACCGCCCGCAACGCAATCGCCGCTGCTGACCGCGCAGCGCCCGCGGCCCAATATTGGGTTTGTTTCCCACCCGCCCGTGATCCTGCCTCAGACCCGGCAAATTGAGCCTCATGCCGTTGCGGTTGGATTTCGGCCGGTCGTGATATCATAGAGATTCCAAAACATCTGAGGTTTTCGTGGCTAGAATCACCCGAAAAGAACTAAAAACAGACAGGTTCGCCCTTGAGGTAGAACACACAGTCAGCTTCTTCGAGGAACACGGGAAGGAGCTGTTGCGCTACGGCGGAATCGCCTTGGCGGTAGTGGCGCTGATCGTGGGCTACACGTTCTACGCCCGCCATCAGCAATCCGCGCGCCAGACGGCATTGACCGATGCCATCGCGGCGAGCGATGCTCCCGTCGGGGCTGCGGAGGGCGCAGCTCTCTCCTTTCCGACCGATCAGGCCAAGGAGCAGGAGACTCTCAAACGCTTCAACGAGATCGTCAGCAAGTACTCGGGAAGCGACGAAGCCCTTATCGCCCAGTATTATTTGGGTTCGTTCCGCGCCGCGGAGGGCAATTACGCCGAGGCGGAGAAGTTCTTGACCGCGGCGTCCCAGAAGAGCGGCGACAACTACGGCTCGCTGGCCAAGCTCACTTTGGCGCAGGTCTATTTCGGCGAAGGTAGAGCCGCCGAGGGCGAGAAACTGCTGCGCGAATTGATCCAGACTCCGTCGCTTTTCGTTTCCAAAGATCAGGCCACCGTTACCCTGGCCCGTCAGCTTGCCCCGGTCAAGCCGGCCGAGGCGCGTAAGCTGTTGGAGCCGCTACTCAAAGCTGCCGGTTCAACGGGGCAGGTGGCTACCGCTTTGGACGGCGAAATTCCGCGCTAGGCGCGGACCCCGATGCTGGCCCGGCTGCGATTCCCGGTCGAAAAGAGCTCGGGCCGGCGTTATCCTGAGCCCGCCCACCCTTATCGCAATGAGTTTCAACGGGATCGCGATCGCGTAGTTCACGCCCGCGCGTTCCGGCGCTTAGAGGCCAAAACCCAGGTCTTCACCCCGGGCCTTTCGGATCACTTCCGAAACCGGCTCACCCACACCATCGAAGTCGCGCAGATAGCGCGCACGCTGGCGGGGGTTCTCGGCCTGGACGAAGACCTGACTGAAGCCCTGGCCCTGGCACACGATATCGGCCATCCCCCCTTCGCCCACGCCGGGCAGGAGGAACTGAACCGGCAAATGCAGCGCTACGGCGAGCGTTTCGAGCACAATGTTCATGCCTTGCGCATTGTCGAGACTTTCGAACAGCGTTATGCCCGTTTCCCCGGGCTGAACCTGACCTTCGAGGTGCGTGAAGGAATCGTCAAGCACTCCGCCGACCTGACGCCGGGCGAACGCCCGGAACTGGATGAGTACCTGCCGGGCCAGCGGCCCGTGCTTGAAGCGCAACTGATCGATCTGGCCGACGAGGCAGCGTACAACACCGCCGATCTGGACGACGGCTTCTCCGCGGGCATGCTGACCGCGGCCGACGTGGCGGAATGTGTGCCCGCCTATAGCGCCATCTACGAAGCCGTGGAAACCCAGTTTCCAGGAGCGAGTGAGCGGGAACGCTTCAATGAGGGCCTGCGCCAACTCATCGATTGGCTGGTCTCCGGGCTTATTGAGGGCATCGTTCTGAGCGCCGAGGCTGCCGGCGTAGCCGATTTCGAGGACGTGCGCGCCTGCCCGCGCCGCATCGCCGCATTCTCAAACGAGGCGTGCGAAACCAGCCTCGCCCTCAAGCGCTTCCTGTACCGCCGCGTCTATTCCGCGCCGGAATTGCGCGAGGACCGCGGTCGCTCCATGAGAATGATCGCCGAGTTGTTCGGCTTCTTCATGGAGAAACCCGGGAGCCTGCCCCAGCCCTACGTCGACAGGACCCTGTCCGAGCCGCCCCACCGCGTGGTCTGCGATTACATCGCCGGCATGACGGATGGGTATTTCCGCCGCGCCTACGAGCAGTTGATCGGCCCCGCTCCCGAATAGTCCTTCCCCGGCTATTCCTCGACGGCCGCGTGGTTCGAGAGTTCAACGTCGCGGACGCCGTAGAGCTTCCTGACGCGGTTGCATATTTCCTGGCCGATGCGCTCCGGCGGCTCGTCTCGGTCATGCTCGATTTCCACTTTGAGGAACAGATTCGTCCGCGTCATCCTGCGTTTCGGCCTCCAACTTCTATACTAAGGGAATGCCATGCGCCATCTGCCAGACTCGCCGTCCGCGGCCCTGATCCGTCCGTAAGGTAAATCGGAGTCGAGCGGAATGAGAGCGGGGCGCAGGTGCGGCGGAGTGCGGCGTTTCACCATTTGGGTGCAGAATTGCTGCTACTGGGACGATGGGTATTCCTCGCAAGCA
>CAIYHG010000027.1 GCA_903925975.1 uncultured Acidobacteriia bacterium
CCTGCCGCGTCCGAAATGCCCGATTACCGCCGGAGTGCTGCCCTGGCCCAGTGCAGGATGGCAGGCGAAACCGCCTGCCCCACCTAACTCCAGCACGCCCCGCAGCTATCGCTGCGAATTCTCTAATTCTTCCGCCCTCGGGAACAGGACGTTGTTTTCGAGGTGAATGTGCCGGTGCAAGTCCTGTTCGAGCTCGCTCAGTCCGCTCATGAGGGCCCGGTAGGTGGCGCAGCCGTATTCCGGCACGCTGAAATCGCCGGTGATGCGGTGGATCGCAGCTAGCGCGTTCCCCGCACTTTCATGCTCCGCTTCCATCACCCGAATGGGGTTGGATACCGAGCCGCAGTGGTTCGCCGGCGCCGGCCCGCCAGATTGCGCGGCGGCTTCCATCCCGGCGATGGCCGGGAATAGTATCCGCTCTTCTTTCATCAGGTGCGCCTCGAGTTCGGTCTTCAAGGCGTTGAAGACCTCGGGCAACCCGACGAGCGTGGGGCCGTAGCGTTCGTTGTAGATTCTGTAGACTTTTTCGAGCCGTGTCTGCACGGCGGGGAGTTCGCGCTTCAGATATTCGTGGTGCGTGGCCAGAATGTGTTCGATCAAGTCCGCCAGCGGCGCGGTGTGCCAGTCGGCCCCCCACGGCGCCGGGCCGGCAATGGCCGCTTCCAATTCGCTCCGCAGCGATTCGGCGTCGTAGCCTTTCGCGCGGCAGGCGTCTGCTAGCGGCTGCTTGCCGCCGCAGCAATAATCGATTCCGTATTTCTCAAAAACGCGCACGGCCGCGAGCGATTGGGCCGCCAACTCTCCAACGGTCTGGGTATCGGGCATTTCGTTCTCCTCCACTCAAACCCATTTTGCAGTGGGCTTCGGGGGAACTCAGTGACTCCGATCACAGGGATGGGGGTTGTTGTGACGCTCTGGCTTCCGCGAGGAAATCGGCTTGCCTCCGCTGGTTTGCGAGGCAAGCCGATTGGGCGTATCAGGCTCGGAACGCCGGCCGGAACCGGCGCCGATTCAGCGTGCAGTCGTAGCGTTTAGCGCGCCGGGGGGTTGGCGGGCTGGGCGTTCGGCGGAGCGGGCGGATTCGGAACCGGGGCCGCCGCCGGCACGGGATTAGGCTGAGGCTGAGGCGTATTCAGCCGCTTCCATTGGTCCGGGTTAAGGACACGGCGCATGGCCAGCGCCATCCGCACCCGCGCCTTCTCGAGCTCCGTGCGTGCCAGTGCCAGTTTGTCCACCTGAGCGATGATCTTGGCTTCATCGGGCTGGTCGGCGGCGGCGAGCGGCTCCAGGATCGCGCTTTCCTTCTGCACGGCGGCGTTACGGTCGATCATCTGCAGGCGCTGCTGCTGGAACACGTCGTCTAACTTCTTCTGTTGATCCGCCGTGATGCTGAGCCGTTGCACCAGATTTGGATTGGTCCACCACCGGCCCGCCGGTCCGTTCAGCAGGCGAGCGGTTGCGGAGCGCGCCGGCGCCGGTTGAACGTTGCGGGCTCCAGGCTGCGCCATTTGCGGCATGCGGGTTTGCTGTGGCATCTGCCGCATCTGCTGCATTTGCTGCCGCATCTGCTGCACTTGCTGTTGCATCTGCTGCATCTGCTGCCGCACCGGCTGCATCTGCTGCTGCATCTGTTGCAGCATTTGCTGCTGCATCGGCTGCATCTGCTGCTGCATGGGCTGCATTTGCTGCATCTGCTGCCCCGGCCTTTGCGGCTGGGCAGGCTGTGGCGCTGCCGCTGGCTGTTGAGCCATCCCCGCAACTGCTATCGCGAATAGTCCGACTGCTAATCTCATGTGACTCCTCCTGAACAGAGCGCTCCCGTCTGTCCGCGGCAGCGGCGCGGACCCGCTTTATGCTCGGGCCGAAACGCTACACGAATATAATACCCGGAAGGCGGGAATTAGTTGCGCCGCACTTCGGTTCGCCCTCCGGCGGGAACCCCCGCGCAAGAGTGAGCTCTATCGCCGCATCAGGCGGATGCCGCCAACGCCCTAGCCCCACACGTAGCCCCGGTATCGGCCGGCGCCAGAGCGATGCGGTCGCCGATCTCGAGCGCCTTGCCGGTGAGTGCATTATGATCGCCGCAGACAGGCACGATGAACCAGGGCTTATCTCCCGGACCTTCCTTTTGGACCTGCGCTCCCGCCTCGGGCGGCTTGAGGCAGATCTTTACCGCGCAATATGATGACAAAACCTGACCGCTGTATCGCTTCCAGTGCTCCAGTGAGTTCTCACAATTACATGCGCTTTCCGGCGCGCCGTTCACGTTCAGAACCTTCATGGCGTTGTTTTCCCCATCCCCGGTCCGTTCAGCCCGGAGCCGGCCGGGTTTGTTGACCTGTTCGATCCCTAATATCCGCGGGAAGACAGTGCTCCCGGGGTGGATCAATCTGTCTCGATCGATTGGGCTGGACTAGATCAACGCGTCTTCCGTCGCGGCGCCCCGGCACAAGTTCCAGCAACGGAATCGCTTCCATACGGGCCGGCCGTATCCAGGGGGGCTGACTCGCACTCCATTGCGGGCATAAAGAGAACCCGCGTGCGAAGGCCGCGGCAAACCGGGCCTGCGCGAGAGCCGAATGCGGGGTCCGAGAGGTGCGGTCTACACTGCGCCGGTTGCGGTAATTCAGAGACGCTTCGATTCTCTCAGGCCCGCGGCTTCGAATATTTTCAGATGCGATTATCTCTTTATGCCGGGGCGTAGTCAATATCCATCCTGGGCCGTTTTTTGCTTCCCGGCCGGGCGTTCGATTGCGGCCATCCGCGGGCTCGCTTGACGGCGGTGGCGCAAGCGGGTCAGAATCGTACGTTCCTAACAAATCCGGTCCCGCATGGTACTTTACTCGCTCACCATTTTTCTGTCGGCTTTCCTGCTGTTTCAGGTACAGCCGATCATCGCGAAGATCATTCTGCCCTGGTTCGGCGGATCGTCCGCGGTCTGGACCACTTGCATGCTGTTCTTCCAGGTGATGTTGCTTCTGGGCTACATTTACGCGCATTGGGCGCATGAGAAATTGCGCCCGCGCAGGCAGGCGTGGGTGCATACCGCGCTGCTTGCTGCCAGTCTGGCGGCGTTGCCGATTCTGCCCAATCCATCCTGGAGGAGCGCTGCCGCGGCGCATCCCTCGCTGCGGATTCTTGCGGTCCTGGCGCTTACGGTGGGCCTGCCCTATTTCCTGCTCTCGTCCACGAGTCCGCTGTTGCAGGCGTGGTACGCCCGTACGCGGAAGAGCGGAATGCCCTACCGGCTTTTTGCTTTGTCGAACCTGGCTTCCATGCTGGCGCTGCTGACCTACCCCTTCCTGGTGGAACCGCACATGACTTCGCGAACCCAGGCGCTGGTCTGGTCGGCGGCCTACGCGGCCTTCGCGGCCCTGTGCGCGGCTACGGCCTGGCGCTCCTCGGCG
>CAIYHG010000028.1 GCA_903925975.1 uncultured Acidobacteriia bacterium
AAGACGGCACGGGGAGGCTGCGGGGCCTGAGCGGTTGTTGGGGCCGGCGGTTTCGCCTGCCGCATCCTGTCACGATGGCTGGCGAAACCGCCTGCCCCACCAAGCGCTCTGGCCCCGCAGCCTCACCTTGCC
Organism: uncultured Acidobacteriia bacterium; assembly: GCA_903925975.1. Lineage (GTDB taxonomy): Bacteria > Acidobacteriota > Terriglobia > Bryobacterales > Bryobacteraceae > BOG-224. The sequence goes on from CAIYHG010000028.1 coordinate 133, forward strand.
GTCTTTGCGCCGGGGCGCCCCGCCGCTCCTGCTACAATTCCGGTGTGGCCCGCGTCCTCATCATCTCCTCCGAGGCGGCCCCTCTGGCCAAGACAGGCGGTTTGGCCGACGTGGTCGGTTCGCTTCCCAAGGCGCTGCAGGAACTCGGCGATCAGCCAGCCGTACTGATTCCGCGCTACGGTTCCATCGAATTGGCCGGATTGCGGCGCGTGTTCGAGCCGCTGCCCATATTCCTCGGCCCGGTACGCTACGATTGCTCGGTTTATCAGGCCGTGGGGGAGTACCCGTTCTATTTGCTGGATTGCCCGCAACTCTATCTCCGCGATGGCCTCTATGGCGAATCCGGAGTGGACTATCCGGATAATCACATTCGCTTCGCCGTGTTCTGCCGCGGCGCTCTGGCCGTGGCGCGGCACATCTTCCGCGCGGATATCCTGCACTGTAACGACTGGCAGACGGGCCTCGTCCCGGCCTACCTGCGCACCACGTTCAACTCCGACCCCACGTTTCTCGCCGTCAAGACGCTCTTCACCATCCACAATCTGGGCTATCAGGGTCTCTTCCCGAAAACGGCGATGCCGGAAGCCGCCCTCGACGCCTCGCTCTACCGCCCCGATGCCCTGGAGTTCTTCGGACGGATCAGCTATCTCAAGAGCGGCATCATGCTGGCCGACGCGCTGAACACCGTCAGCCCTACCTACGCCAAAGAAATCCAGACGCCGGAGTACGGCTTCGGCTTGGATGGGTCGTTGCGCGCACGGGCGGGCGCCCTCTCCGGCTTCCTGAACGGGGCGGATTATACGGATTGGAACCCGGAAACCGACATTCACATTCCGGCCAACTACTCGCCGCGCGATCTCGCCGGCAAGCGCATCTGCAAGGCGCGTCTGCTCGAAGAAATGGGACTGCCGCCAGAGGCGATCGATCGCCCGCTCATCGGCATTGTTTCGCGCTTCACGCGGCAGAAGGGCGCCGACTTGATCGCGAAAGTGGCCGCGGAAATCGCCGCGGAGGACGTCTACCTGACGGCCCTCGGAAATGGCGACCCGGAATACGAGGAGCGTTTCACCCGGCTTGCGGCCGAGTTCCCCGGCAGGTTCGCCGTTCGCATCGGTTTCGACACCGGACTGGCGCACCGCATCGAGGCCGGCTCGGACATCTTCCTGATGCCCAGCCAGTACGAACCGTGCGGCCTCAACCAGATCTACAGCCTGAAATACGGCACGGTCCCGGTGGTCCGCGCCACCGGCGGCCTCGATGATACCATCGAAGAAGGAACGGGATTCAAGTTCGGCGAGTATTCCGGAGCGGCCCTCCTGAAATCGGTTCGAGAAGCCGTGCGGGAGTTCGCAAACCGCGATAAGTGGCGGGAAATCATGCTTCGCGGAATGGCGAAGGATTTTTCCTGGACCGCCTCCGCGGCGAGCTACTCCGCGCTGTACCGGCGCCTGTTGGGCCGGCCCTGAATCTTTCGCCTGGTTGAGGATTCTAATTACACAGGAGATGAAATGGCAGGTCAGAATATTGTAACCATTACCGACGCCAGCTTTGACCAGGACGTGCTCCGGTCGGAAGTGCCGGTACTGGTGGATTTTTGGGCCGAATGGTGCGGCCCGTGCCGGATGATGTCGCCCACGATCGATGCGGTGGCCGGGGAGTACGCGGGCCGCGTGAAAGTAGGCAAGGTGGACGTGGACGCCAACGGCGATACGGCAATGCGCTACAACGTTCGCGGCATTCCGACCCTCCTGCTCTTCAAGGCCGGGCGCGTGGTAGAGCAACGTGTCGGCGCCGTCGGGAAGTCGGAAGTGCAGAAGATGCTGGACTCCCACGTGGCAGCCGTTCCGCAGAGCTAACCGCTAGTTTCCCGAGTTCCCGGAATCGAAGCCGTGCCAGGGCCTTGCCCGGAACAGGCCCGGTTCCGGCTCGGAAGAATCCCTGATCTTTTCCTGGCACCTGACGCAGTATCGCGCCCAGGGAATGGCGTCCAGTCGCTTGGGGGCGATAGCCGCTTCGCATCGCAGGCACACCCCGAAATCCCCGTTCTTCAGGCGTGCCAGGGCCTCCTCCACAAGCCGTAGTTGGGCCTCATCCATGCCATGCAGTTTCAGGGAGACGAATTCGTCGTGGGCCAGCGTGGCCCAATCGTCCTCTGAAATGCGGTCAGTTCTTGTGATCGCATCCACTCGCGACCCCAGCCCTCGCAGAATGGCGCGGCTTTTTTCGATCAGCATCTGCCTGTATCGCAGGCATCTCTTGGCGGAAAGGGCATGTGCGATTTCCATAAAGCCCTCCAGCGCTCACCAAAATCGGCTAATTGCCTCTTTTGGTCAGAAGACGATACCAGAATTTCAGGGGCAATACAATGCGTAGTTTCACTCATTCCGCCGCAGCCACGGGCGAAAGCTCACATCGGCGGCAGCAAGGCAGCCAGGTCGGCGAGAATGGCCCGTTCGGCGGGGGAGAAGCGGTCTTGAAATGCCTTGCTATTCAATCGATTGGCGCGCTGCCGGGGCGCCAGGCTTTCCAGGTTCTGCAGCACGCGCCTTAATGCCTGCTTGCGGGCGGGCGGCAGCAAGTTGAAATCCTGAATCCGCTGGCGTATCCGCAGGCGAGCGGCCTGCGGCAGTTTGGCGAAGCGCTCCAGGCGGCGAATCTGGACCTGTTGCTGGGGCCGGGGAAGGCTATCGAACCACTGCAACTGGCGCCGGATCTGCGTCTGGCGCTCGGGCGGGAAGCTGGCCAGAGCGCGCTCCCGCTCGTCGGGCGTGGCCAGCATCAGGCGCGCGGCCGGGCTGGCCGGATTGATGAGAATGGGCGCAGCCGCTTTGGGCGCCTTGACGGCCCCCGGCTGAACGCCGGGCGCTGCCTCAGGCTCCGGTGAGCCCCCTGCCTGCTGCGCGTATAGGCCCGCGGCCGTCAGCAGCAGAAGCGCGGCTTTGGCGATCATACGCATGGTAGCCCCCTCACAACGTCGGATCCGCGGATGCCAGGGCGTCTACGTCCCGCAGGAAATCGAAGTCCTCAATAGCCTCCTGCACCTGCTGCGGGCCGAGCGGTTGGGCTTCAAACGTTGCGGCCCGCGGCAACGGCTCCACCCCCACCGGACGGCCGGCCAGAAAGACCGCCATCACGGCAATTCCGGCCGCGGCGGCCAGAGGCATCGCCCTGGCGAAGGCAAGGCGCCAGCCCCGGAGCGCGCGGTCCCGCCATGCGGCCTCGCGCCCGATCTTGCGGTACAGTCGCTGGTCGAAATCCTCGGAAACCGGGGCGGCTTCCCACTCTTCGAGCGCGGCCCACACAGCGGCCTGTCCGGCTGCCGCGCCGCGGCACTCCGCGCAATTCTCCAGATGCCGTTCGAGGCTGGCCCGGCCCTCAGCGCCCAGTTGCCCGGCCGCCAAGCCCACCAGCCATTCCGTTTCTCCCCCGCATGCCATACGGCTCATAAACACCTCGGCTACGCCAAATGGGCCAACCTGGCCCGCAGGTGCTCGTAGGCCCGGAACAGCAGCGATTTCACCGCCGATTCGGAACACTCAAGCGCCTTGGCTATTTGCGAATAATCCATTTCCTCGTACTTGTGCATCAAAACCGCGGCGCGCTGTTTCGGCGGCAGTTCCGCCACCGCTCTGCGCACTTCGTCCAGCTTGACCCGATGCACCAGCGCATCTTCCACGGAGGGACGCCCGTCGCGAGCCAGTTCCAGCCCCTCGGATTCCACCCCGCGTTCCTGCTTGCCATCGCGGAACCAGTTCAGGGCAAGGCGGACGGCAATGCGGAACAGCCACGTGGTAAACCGCGCCTTGGGTTCGTAAGCGGCGCGCGAACGGTACACCCGCAGGAACACTTCCTGCGCCAGATCCTCGGCCACCGCCTGGTTCTGCACCATGCGGTAGAGAAAGCGCACCACCGGCGTCCGGTACTTATCCAGGAGCAGGGCGAAGCTGGCGTCGTCGCCGTCTTTGATGCGAAGCATCAATTGAGCGTCGTGTTCGAGCGCCGCCGTGGCTCCTCCCATATAGACCCTAAACACATATTCCGCCAAAAGGTTGCGGCGGAATTCGGGTGGGGCAGCCGGCGCGGGCTACTCTCCCTTTAGAGAACGCTCCATTAGCCGCTGCATCGCTTCCCGAGGCGGAAGGTCGAAGTGCAAGATCTGGAACATCTGTTCGGCTATGGGCATTTCCACAGCATGCCTGCGCGCCAGATCCACGGCCGCGGCGGTCGTCTTGACCCCCTCGGCCACCATATTCATCGAGCCCACGATTTCGTCCAGCTTGCGCCCTTGGGCCAGCGCAATCCCCACCGAGCGGTTCCGGCTCAGCTGCCCGGTGCAGGTCAGCACCAGGTCCCCCAACCCGGCCAGGCCCGACATGGTGCGTGGATGCCCCCCCATGGCTATTGAGAGGCGGGTCATCTCGGCCAACCCACGCGTAATCAGCGCGGCGGTCACGTTTTGCCCCAACCCTAGTCCGTTCAACACGCCCGCGCCCAGCGCCACCACGTTCTTGATTGCGCCGCCGATTTCCACGCCCACCGGGTCGGATGAGGTGTAGAGGCGAAACATGGGTCCGGCGAAGCTCTGCTGCACGCGCGCCGCAACGCCGGCGTCTTCCGACGCCGCCACCAGCGCGCTAGGTTCCAGGCGGGCCACTTCGGCGGCAAACGTGGGCCCGGATATCACCGCCACTTTGGGTTCGAAGCGCTTTCCCACTACGCGCCGGATCACTTCCGTCATGCGCAGCAGCGAGCCGTTTTCGAGCCCCTTGGTGGCGCTGACGAAGATCATTTCCTCCGAGAGCGAGGGCAGCATCTCCGAGTAAAGCGAGCGCACCAGATGCGACGGCATCACGCTGAGGACGATCTCCGCCCCTTCGAGAGCCGCGGCCAAATCCGTCACCGGCTCCACGTTGTCCGCAATCCGCGCGCTGGGAAGGTACAGGTCATTGACCCTGCTCTCGCGCATGCGCTCGGCAAGGTCCTTCTCATAAACCCAGAGCCGCACCTGCGAGAAACGCGGCGCGAGAGCGATTGATAGCGCGGCGCCCCAACTCCCGGCGCCTATGATGGCAAGCCTGCTCACTTCTTCTTAGCCCCGAGGGTGAATGCGTGCTCCGTTCCCTCGCGGAGCCGCTGCATATTGCCGCGGTGCCTGTAGATGATGAAGGCGCCGCCTATCGCCGAAGCCGCCAGCACCGCCAGAGGCGGCTTTGTCAGAATCCACACGGCCAGGGGGAACGTAGCCGCGCCGATGATCGATCCCATCGAGATGTAGCGCGTCCACGCCACTGCGGCCACGAACACAACCATTGTGGCCCCCAGCGCCACTGGCGTAAGGCAAAGGAACGCGCCCACGAAGCTGGCCACGGCTTTTCCGCCGCGGAACCGGAGGAACGCCGGGTAAGCGTGCCCGGCCATCACCGCTAACGCCGCCGCACTCATCCATAGGGCGCTGTGATCCGTCAGCCGGCCCGCAATCCACACCGCCGCGTAGCCCTTGGCGATATCGAGAAGCAGGGTCGCAATGCCGATGCCGCGCCCGCTGGTCCGGAAGACATTCGTCGCTCCGATATTGCCGCTGCCGGCCTGGCGCACGTCAGCGCCGGTTTTGAACCTGACCAGAACGTATCCAAAAGGGATCGCGCCCAGAAGATACGCAATCGCCAGGGCAAGAATCGAATTCATTAGCTTGAGAACGGAAACTCCGCAAGTTTAGTGTACACAGAACCAGTCGATAATGTTTGGCTCCGGTAGAGGAAAAAACAACGCGCTTCGAAGGCCCCGAATTCGGGAGAGGGCAGCGCTGCGATGGCCTCGTTGAGCGGCCGCATATCCAACCGGTCCTTGATGCGCCCCAGCGTCAGGTGCGGGGAAAACGAGCGCGCTTCCGATTGAATGCCCAAAGCCGCCGCGGCGGAGTCGGTATCCTTCGCCAGCGTCTCCAATGCCGGGGCATCGACGCCGCACCAGAAAATGCGCGGAGACTGCGCGTCCGGGAAGAAACCCAAACGCCGGATACGCACCGGGATCTTGCCCCTCGGGGCGAGCCCGCCGAGCGCGAGCTTGAGCTCATCCATGCGCTCCTCCGGCCATTCCCCAATGAACTTCGTGGTGATGTGCAGGTTAGCCGGCGCCGTCCAGGATATCCTGGCTTTTGGCCGCAGTATCGCCAGTAGCCGCTCCAGGTTCCGGATCGTGTCACCCGGCAGATCGAGGCCGACAAACAATCTCATAGACGTTTCATTGTAGCGGCCGGATGGGCGAAGATGGTGTTCCGGGCTCCGCCGCCCGGCTGTAGGCCGTCCCAAAACATGCGATTTGGCCCCATTCTCAACCGCGCGTTCTATGAACGGCCCACCGTCGAGGTGGCGCGAGGCCTGCTCGGCGCGGTTCTGGTGCATGGCCCCGCGGCGGGAATGATCGTGGAAACCGAGGCCTACCTCGGCGGCGACGACCTGGCATCGCACTCGGCGCGCGGCATCACCAGCCGCACCCAGGTAATCTTCGGCCCCCCCGGCCACGCTTACGTCTATTTGATTTACGGCATGTACGAGTGCCTGAATCTGGTGGCCGAACCGCCGGGGCAACCCGGGTGCGTGCTGATCCGCGCGTTGGAGCCGGTGAACGGGATCGAGTTGATGCGGAGCCGCCGCCCCGCCGCGCGCCGCCTGGGAGACTTGGCGTCCGGGCCGGCCAAGCTCACCATGGCCCTGGGCGTCACCCGCGCCCAAAACGGGGCCGACGTCACTCGCGGGGCGTTGGTAGTGCGGCGGCCCACCGGGAAGTGCGCCTTTGAGATCGAGGTCACCCCGCGCATCGGCATCGGCGAATGCGCGGATTGGCCGCTACGGTTCCTAATTCGCGGCAACCCGTTCGTGAGCAGGCGCTAAAGCGCGTGTTGCAAGCGTCAGCCCTTGCGCTCGCTGGAGATGAACGTCTCCACTCGCCCTATCAGGCCCGCGGTCCGGCGGAACGTGGTATACGCCTGCAGGAAGCTGATAACCGTCAGCAGGATGCACGCCCAGGCGGCCATGCGCCAGATCTTCTCGCTCGCCGCGCTTTCATACCGCGCCACGCCCGCCACATACGCGATGCCGAACCCGGCCGCCAGCCCGCCTACGTGCGCGGCCATATCGATGCCGGGAAAGAGGCTGAACAGCAGCCCGTATATCGCCCACCGGATATACAAGCCGCGAACCGCGCTGCCGAGGGTTCCCCTGTGCTTGATCCCCAGGGCGATCATGGCCCCGATCAATCCGAAGATGGCCGCGGAAGCGCCCACCGAGGGCGCGCCGGGATTCATCACCATGCTCAGGTAGAATCCGGCAATGCTCGAAACCAGATAGATCACCCACATGCGGCTGGCGCCGTAGATCTCTTCCACTTGGGCGCCCAGGTCGAACAGCACCCAGGAATTCATGAGGATGTGCATCAGTCCGCCGTGCAGGAACCCCGCCGTAATCAGGCGCCACCATTGCCCCATGGAGATCAGGGGCGCGTACTTGGCGCCGAATTCCACCAGCGTCCGCACATCCACATTCATCGCGCCGCCGCCCCCCAGCCTCATGCTGTAGATCGCCGTGGCCGCGAAAAGCCCGAAATTGATGAGAAGAATCAGGACCGTATTAAAGCGCGCGTGCGGGATGAATCCGCCGATGATGTCCGCTGCATTGCGGCGGTCGGCCGCGCGCGGACCCACCACCTCATGGCAGTACGGGCAAACGTGGTCTTTGTTAGTGATAAATGCCCGGCAATGCGGGCACATGCGGCGGTTATCCATCTATCTCATTCTATCGTGCGCGCCTTCGCGGCCCGCCGTGATCCGTGGACCCGGCCGGGGATATGCGCCTAGAACACCCTGCGCGTCAGCCGTTCCAAATTGAATTTGGCCGTCTCCGCCACGGCCATCACGGCCATCACGCCGGCCTGCACGGGGTCGGTTACTACCAGGTCGGCCGCCTGCGGTACGCTGCCGGCCATGTTCAGGCTGATCACCAGCAGTCCGGCCTGGCGAACTTCGCGGACGGCGGTTTCGATCTCGCCCCCCATAAGCGACCCGGCCAGCACCAGCGCCTTCGCGCGCGGCAGCCGCGCCACCGCGCGCACCGCGTCCGCCAGTTTCTGCTCGCCCACCAGAGGGATCGTATCCACCGAGATGTGCTCGCCGCGAATGTTGTGGCGGTCCGCTTCCGAGATGGCGCCGATCGCCACCTGCCCCACCTGCGCCCCGCCGCCCATGATGATGATCCGTTTCCCGTATATGCGGCCGAACGTATTGACCACCTGCACATCGCGCACAATCGGGAGCGCTCGCAATTCCTCGAGCAGCGGCTCCGGCCCGCCCGGTACTTCGATCTCGAAATAGGTGCGCGCTCGCTCGGGCTGGTTCTCGAGAATCTCGACGGATACGATATCGCCCTCGTGCCGCGCAATCACTCCGGTCAGCAGGTGCAGCACGCCCGTCTTGCCGGCTGCCTCCACCACCAGGCCGATAGTCTCGTTGCTCATGTGTGTGTCTTTCAGTGTAGCCTCTGCTTCGGTTGATAGACTAGATGCATATGCGGCGTTCGGACGCGAGCGCTTCGGTCTCCGTCGAGCGGTTCTTCGAGTTCGCGCTGCTCGGCCTGGTGTCGAGCGGCTTCCTCGCGGTCGCCAGTTCACGGTACCTTGACGCGCCCACGATTGCCTTGGTGGCAGCCGCGCTACTTCTGCGCGCCCTGACGATTTGGGGCGTCGTGCCGCTCAAGCTCGGCGAGCGGGCGCTGACCATCGCCGCCGCATTGTACGCAGGCTTCTTCCTGCTCGACTTCTTTCTGATTTCCCGCGACCTGCTGGGCGCTACCGTCCACCTGGCGTTCTTTCTTGTCTCGGTGAAAGTGTTGAGCTCGCGCTCGGAGCGCGACCACGTCTACGTGGCCGCGATCGCCGTGCTGGAATTGCTGGCCGCCGCGCTGCTCTCGATCGATTTCAACTTCTTCGCCGGCCTCGCGCTCTTCGTGTTCTTCACCATAGCGGCGCTGGCCAGTTCGGAGATTCGCCGGTCGATGGCTCGCGGCTCGGCCACCGCGCGCGGGCCGGTGCGGTTCTTCCACCCGCGCCTGGCTTTGCTTTCCGCCCTGGTGGGAATCGCCATCCTGGCTCTCACCTCAGGGCTGTTCTTCTTTCTGCCGCGCACGGCGAACGCCGCTTTTTCGCATTTCGCCCGCGACCTGGTTCTGCCCGGCTTTGCCGACCAGGTGAACCTGGGCGAAATCGGCGAGATCAAAACCAGTTCCCGCCCCGTGATGCACGTCCGCATGTTCACGCCGGACCCGCCCGGCGCCCTGATGTGGCGCGGGGCCGCGCTCTCCGATTTCGACGGCCGCAGGTGGGCGAACGTGAACCCTCGCAAGACGCGCGTTCCCATGAGTAACGGGCAGGCCGATCTCGGCGATCACCCCCGCGTCCGCGGCTTGCGTCTGAACTATGCCGTGGCGTTCGATTCCGCTGAGTCCAATACTCTGTTTTTCGCGGGGCTGCCCGAAAGAGTGGACCTGCGGGAAACCCGGCTGATGGAGACCGAAGACGGCGATTACAGCGTGACGGGCCGCATCGTGCCGGGGTTCCGGTATGAAGCCTACACGCTGCTTCCGGCGCCGCCCATTGCAGCCCCGCCGCGCGTTCCGCCGCCCATTCTGCCTCTAAGCGAGCGCGAACGGTTCATGCAGTTGCCCGCGGCATTGGACCAGCGCATTCCCGCGCTGGCGCGCTCCCTGGCGGGCGGCGCCGGCAGCGATTTAGCCAAAGCGCAAGCCATCGAAGCGCGCCTCCGCAGGGACTACGGTTACACCCTGAAACTCCCCGATAGCGAAATCGCCGACCCTTTGGCGAATTTCCTGTTCACGCGAAAGAAGGGCCACTGCGAGTATTTCGCTTCGGCCATGGCCGTGATGCTGCGGACGCTCGGCATTCCCTCGCGGCTGGCGACGGGCTTCCACGGCGGCGAGTTCAACAGTCTCACCGGCCTGTGGGTGGTCCGCGCCTCCGACGCCCACGCGTGGGTGGAAGCCTGGATGCCCGGTTACGGCTGGACCACGTTCGACCCTACGCCCTCCGATTCCGAAGACACGCCGGGGCTTCTGACCCAACTCAGTCTCTACCTCGATGCCGGCCAGATTTTCTGGCAGGATTGGGTGGTCGGCTATAACATGGGCCGGCAGGGGACGCTCGCGGGCCGCATGGAGCAAGGCGCGCGGCGGGTGGGGATTCGCTGGTTCGATGCCGTTTTGGCCGTGCAGAATAGCTGGCGGAATTACAAGCCGGCCATCACCCGCCGGTCCCTCGTGATCGCTGGGGCTGCGTTGGCGCTGGCCATTTGCCTCTGGTGGATAGCGCCGCCGCTCTTCCGCTTCGCGCTCACCCGCCGCCGCACTGAGCGTGTTCGCCGGGGCGAGGCCGTCGCGAGCGACGCCACCATGCTCTATGCGCGCCTGCTGCGCATCCTGCGGCGGAAGGGCTTCGAGAAACCCGGGTGGTTTACGCCGGCAGAGTTCGTCGCCTCGCTGCCGGAAGGCCCGTTGAATTCGGTCGTGGCCGATTTCACCGAAGGCTATAACGCTATGCGCTTCGGCGGCAGAATGGAAATCGCCCCGCGCCTCGCCATCCTTCTGGACGAACTCGAACAGAGCCGGTGACCGAAGTCCCCTAGTGTCCTGAGTCAGAAGTTTGCGAAAGAACTCCGGGCTGTCCAAGCAGACCCCGCCAAAGAGATGCCAGCCTTGGTGGGGCAGGCGGTTTCGCCTGCCAAGGCCTCTTCACCAAGCTCCTAGAACCGCGTCACTTCCGTGAAGTTGAAGCCCCTCACCTTCATTGCCGGCACAACCATCTCCGGGCTCTCTTCGCCCGAAGCGCGCACCGGTTGCCCCATCATCTCCACGTTTTCGAGCATCTCAATCAGGCTCTGATTGAAGCGGAAATTCCGCAGTCCCGCCACCACGCGCCCGTTCTCCACCAGGAACGTGCCGTCGCGTGTCATGCCCGTGAAGATCTTGTCGTAAGGGTCCACTTCGCGGATGTACCACAGCCTGGTCACAAGAATCCCGCGCTCCGTGGACGCGATCATCTCTTCTACCGACGAATCGCCGCCGGTCATCACGATATTCGCCGGCGCTTCGCCAAGTTCGTTCGGCAGCGGAAACCCGTGCCCCGTGGCCGCCACGCCCGCTTTCGCCGCCGCCTCGCGCGAATAGGCGATCTCGCGCACTACCCCGGCCGTCACCAGCCGTAGCTGCTGGCGTGGGGCGCCCTCGCCGTCGAACGGAGGCCCGGATTGCAGCGGATGATAGGCGTCATCGTAGATCTCGATGTTCTCGCCGAAAACCTTCCGGCCCAGTCGATCATTGAGAAAACTGCGTCCGTCGCGAATCGCCGTGGCGCTGTAATCGCCGAACATCTGCCCGGTGAGATCGAGCGCCGCCGCGGGCTCCAGAATCACGTCGTAGCGTCCGGGCGGCAGTTCGCGCGGCTCGCGCCCCGCCCGAGCTTTCTCCGCCGCGGTGGCGGCCAGTTGAGCCGGGTCCAGATCGCCGTGATAGCATGCGCAGGCCTTGGCCCAACCCGAACTGCCCGGAGCCATCGCCGTGATGGAAAACCGCGCCATCGTTTCGCGGTACCAGGCCGAGACGCCCCGCGTGTTGAGCACGCCGAAGAACGACGCGTCGGTGGAGTAAATCCCGGCGGCCGTTTGGCCGTGGCCCTGCACCACTCCAATCGCTTCCGCCACCGCCAGCGCGCGCTCGCGCGGCGCCACTTGCGCGGTAGCTTCGAACCAGCGCTCCACGGGCTCGTACGTAGCCGGAGGAGCCAGCGACGGCAGATCCGGGTCCGGCGCAATGAGCAGCGTGATCGCCACCGCTTCCCGAACTGCCTGCCGAATGGACTCTCTGTCCAGCCGGTTCGTGGAAGCGCGCGCCGTGCGCCCGCCGATCACCGGCCGCACCGAAAGCTGCACCGTCCGCTCGGCCACGTTCTGGTGAATTTCGTTGTTCGCGAAACGCGTCAGCGCGTGCTCGCCGCCGGCGACAATGGCCTCTACTTCCGCCACGCCCAGCGCCCGCGCCTCATCCACCACCTGCTGGAAGATGTCTTCGTACTGGGCGGGGCAGCGCCCCGAAGCGCCCGCCTTTCCGGCCGCAGAAAGCTCACCCGGCATACGCGCTCCCTACTCGAATCCCGCGGAACCGCGCCGGGCTGGCGCCGTGCCCCGTTCCCATCACCTGTTCCGGTTGCCCCTTGCCGCAGTTGGGCACGCCCCAAAGCGTCCAGTGCTCGCGCCCCGCAATGGCCTCGCAGCGGTTCCAGAATTCCGTCGTGATGCCGCTGTAGCTTGGGTTCTTCAACATGCGGATTCGCTTCCCGTCGCGCATTTCCCACGCGATCTCGCACCCGAACTGGAAGTTGTACCGCTTGTCGTCAATCGACCAGCTCCGGTTCGTTTCCATGTAGATCGCGTGCCCGGCGCCGAATACCTCTTCCAGCGACTGCGCGCCCGGTTCCAGGCTGACGTTGGTCATGCGGATCAGCGGAATACGGCCCCAGCCGTCGGCGCGCATGCAGCCGTTCGAGCGTTTCCGCCCCACCGCCGACGCCGTTTCGCGCGACGTCATGTAGCCCACAAAGCGCCCGCCCCGAATGATGTCGTTGCGTTGCGCCGGCACGCCCTCGTCGTCGAAGGCAAACGTGCCCAGTCCCGGTCCGTGCTCGATCGTAGCGTCGCAGGTCACGTTGACGATCTCGGAGCCGTAGCGCAGCCGGTCCAACTGATCGAGCGTGAGGAAGCTCATGCCCGCGTAGTTAGCTTCGCTGCCAAGCACGCGGTCGAGTTCAATTGGGTGACCGATTGATTCGTGAATCTGTAGCCCGAGCTGGGAGCTATCCAAAATCAAATCGAATTCGCCCTCGGGGCACTGGTCCGCGCTGTGCAGCGCAACTGCTTCTTCCGCGATCCGGGGAGCGTTTTCGAGCAGCCGCAGTTCGTCCACCAGTTCGTAGCCCTTGAGCTGATACTGGCCTCCGAACGAGTTAGGATACGACCGCCTCTGGATCTCGCCGTCCTTGAAGCTGAGAGCCGAGTAGCCCGCGCCGCTGGTTACCCGCGTCTGGTCGACCAGGCTGCCGGCCGTGGACGCGAAAACCTGCCGCGTTCGGGCGAACTGCATCGACGCTTCCGCCAGTTTCACGCCCGGGTTATGCCGCAATTCCGCATCCACCGCCAGAAGCGCGGCTAGGCTCCGGTCCACGGGAATGGAAAACGGATCTACCCGGTAGGGCGAAACCCACACGGCTTCGTGCTTGTCTTCGGGGGCGAGCCGCACGTCGCGTTCGCCGGTTTCGGCGCTCGCGCCGGCGATCTCGACCGCCAGCGCCGCGGCAGCCTCGATGCCTTCGCGCGTCAGATCGTCTGTCGCCGCAAAGCCCCACCGGCCCGAAGCGATTACGCGGATACCAATGCCCATCGATTCCGAACTGGAGACGTGCCCCGCGCGGCCGTTCTTCGTGGTGATTTCGCGCTCGCGCAGTTCGACGGCGCGCACATCCGCATACGAGATGCCGCGCTGCGCCGCCGCGTCCAGCGCATTCAACGCGAGTTCTTTCATCGGGGCGTAATCAACCCGCCGAGCTTATCCCGCTCGCCGGAGCCAGTCCTGGGAAACCTGGTCGCATAGGCTTCCGGGTACTTCAAACCGGAGCCCGTATTGTAAATGACGATGCGGTCCGAACTCTTGAGAAAGCCCGAAGCAAGCAGCCGCTGCGCCGCCGCCACGCAGGCAGCGCCTTCGGGCGCCGCGTAGATGCCTTCCTCGGCCGCCAGCGCGCGCCCCGCTTCCAGCGCTTCGTCATCGCTGACGGCAATCGCCGTGCCGTGGCTCGCCCGGAGCGCCTGCAGTATCAGCCTGTCGCCGAACGGCTTGGGAACGCGCAGCCCCGCCGCGACGGTGTGCGCATCCGGCCAGAACTCGCAGCGTTCGGCATTTTCTTGAAATGCGCGCACCACTGGCTGGCAGCCCTCGGCCTGCACCGCAATCATCTTCGGCCGGCGCCGCGAGCCAATCCACCCCAGCTGATCCATCTCATCGAACGCCTTCCACATGCCGATGAGTCCCACGCCGCCGCCCGTGGGGTAGAGAATCGCAGCGGGCAGTTCCCAATCCATCTGCTCGGCAACCTCATAACCCATCGTTTTCTTACCTTCGATGCGGTACGGCTCCTTCAGCGTGCCAATATCGAACCAGCCGCCTTCGGGCGCCTGTTCGGCCATCACCCGGGCGCAGTCGCTGATCAGTCCATCGATCAGCGTGACGTGCGCTCCATAGGCACAGCATTCCAGATAGTTCGCCTGCGGCACGTCCCGAGGCATGAAGATGTGCGCCTCAATGCCCGCCGCGGCCGCGTAGGCCGCCAGCGCGCTCGCGGCGTTTCCCGCCGAGGGAATCGCCACTTTGCGAATCCCTAGTTCCACGCACATGGAGACGGCGCAGGCCAAGCCGCGCGCCTTGAACGAACCCGTCGGATTCAGACCCTCGTCCTTGACCCAGAGCGAATCCGCGCCGATGCGCGAGCCCAGCCGCCGCGTCCGAATCAGCGGAGTCCACCCCTCGCCGAGCGACACAACCGACTCCGCCGCCGGCGCCAGGACCGGGGCGTAGCGCCACATGTTCGCGGGCCCGTGCGCCACTCCGCGCCGGCGCCAGTGACGCCGCACCTTGGACAGATCGTAGCGGACCAGCAGCGGGCCGCCGCACGCGCAGACGCCGGCAGGGCGATCCGCCGGGCTTGTCGCGTTGCACACACTACACTCCAGGTGCGTCGCTTTGGGCATTAAGTTAAGAGTCTAGCATCGCCGGGGCGGGGTGGCGGGGGAGTCATGAGAATGCGAACGTCCCTCCGACGGAGACGTTACACTGGTTAGGTAATCCCTCGCATGCCCTCCCGCTTGAAACCCGAGATCATGAGCCCGGCCGGGTACTGGCCGCAACTCCGCGCCGCCATCGAGGCCGGCGCCGATTCCGTCTATTTCGGCCTCAAGCATTTCACCGCGCGCGCCAAGGTGGGCTTCACCCTGAGCGAACTGCCTGAGGTCATGCGCACGCTGCACGCCCGCGGCGTCCGTGGCTTCGTAACATTCAACACGCTTGTCTTCGAACACGAACTCTCCGAAGCCGCGCGCGCCCTGGCCTCTATCGCCGAAGCCGGCGCCGACGCCATCATCGTGCAGGACCTGGGCATTCTCAAACTGGCCCGCCGCATTGCGCCCGCCCTGGAACTGCACGCCAGCACGCAGATGAGCGTCACCAGCGCCGATGGCGTGAAACTTGCGCAGGATCTTGGCGCAACGCGCGTCACCCTCGCCCGCGAACTTTCGCTCGATGAAATCCGCCAGATCCGCAGCCAAACCGATGGCGAGCTGGAGATCTTCGTCCACGGCGCTCTCTGCGTAGCGTATTCCGGCCAGTGTTTCTCATCGGAGGCATGGGGCGGCCGCAGCGCCAACCGTGGCCAGTGCGCCCAAGCCTGCCGCCTGCCCTACGAAATGCTGGTGGATGGCAAGCTCACGCCCCTCGGCGACGCGCGCTACCTGCTCTCGCCGGACGACCTGTGCGCCTTGGAGCTGATTCCCCAGATCCTCGAAATCGGCATCTCCGCGCTCAAGATCGAAGGCCGCTACAAGGATGCCGATTACGTGGCGCTCACCACACGCACGTACCGGCAAGCAGTGGACGAGGCTTGGAACGGCGCCGCCCGTCCCGTGGACCCACGAACCACGCTGGAATTGGAGCAGGTTTACTCCCGCGGCTTCGGCCCGCATTTTCTGACGGGCACGAATCATCAGGCCGTAGTG
The DNA here is from genome assembly GCA_903925975.1 of uncultured Acidobacteriia bacterium. Taxonomy (GTDB): domain Bacteria; phylum Acidobacteriota; class Terriglobia; order Bryobacterales; family Bryobacteraceae; genus BOG-224. The sequence goes on from CAIYHG010000028.1 coordinate 16,010, forward strand.
CAGGGCCGCGCCCCGCGCCACCGCGGCGTGCTCGCCGGAAGGGTGGCGCAGGCCGGCGCCGAAGCCGTGCTCATCGAGCCTGCCGAATCCCATCGACTCGCGCCTCTGAAGCCAGGCGACGGCATCGTCTTCGACGCCGCCGATTGGCGCAGCCCCGAAGAACCCGAGGAAGGCGGGCGCGTATTTCAGGCCGCCGCCCGTGGCAACTTAGTCGAATTGCGCTTTGCTAACGGCGCGCTCGACCCGCGCCGCATCCGCCGCGGCGACTTGGTCTGGCGCACTCATGATCCCGAAACAGACCGCGCCGCCCGCCCCTATCTCGAGCCCGCCGCGCCGCTGCGGAAACAGAAAGTCACCGTCCACGTGGTAGCGCGCGAGGGAGCCCCGCTCGAAACCGAGTGGATCGCCGCAGGATTCCACGCCGTCGTCCAATCCGCCGCTCCGCTTGGCCACGCCCGTGATCGCGCGCTTTCCTCCGACTACCTCGCCGCCCAATTCGGCCGCCTCGGCAACACTGCCTATGAGTTGGAGGGCATCCACCTCGAAGCCGAAGGCGCTCCCTTCGCCCCCAGTTCCGTATTGAACGACATGCGCCGCCGCGCCGTAGCCGAACTAGAGCGCCTTCAAACCGCGCCGCGCGGGATCGCCGTGAGCGATCCCCAGGCCGCCCTTCGGGAAATCGAAGGATTCGCCACAGCCTCGGAGGATCAAGCCCTGGGCTCGCCGCGCCTGCACCTTCTGGCGCGCACTCCCGAGCAGTTGGAAGGCGCCCTTGCCGCGCGCCCCGCCACGATCACGCTCGACTATCTCGATCTCTACGGCCTCCGTCCCTCGCTCGACCGCGTGCGCGCCGCCGGCATCGCTGTGCGCGTCGCCGCGCCCCGCGTGCTCAAACCAGGCGAGGAACGCATCGCGGATTTCCTACTCGGTTGTGGCTGCCCCATCCTGGTGCGTTCGGGCGGCCTGCTGCGCGCCTTGCGCGAGAGACCGCACCCCGCGCTGATCGGCGATTTCAGCCTGAACGCGGCCAACGCAATCACCGCCGCGGAACTGTTGCGCCTGGGCCTTGAAACGCTCACGCCCACGCACGACCTGAATGCCGAACAGGTAGCCGAACTCGCGCGCCGCACCGGCGCCGCGCGCATCGAAGCCGTCGCCTACCAGCACCTGCCGGTGTTCCACACCGAGCATTGCGTCTTCTGCCGCTTCCTCTCGCACGGCACAAGCTACCGCGATTGCGGCCGCCCCTGCGACGTGCATCAAATCGCGTTGCGCGACGCATCTGGACGCAATCACCCGGTGATGGCCGACGTAGGCTGCCGCAACACCGTGTTCGGCGCCGAAGCGCAGCACGCAGCCGCGCACATGGAACTGTGGCTAGCTGCCGGCATCCTCAATTTCCGCCTGGAGTTTGCGCACGAAACCACAGACCAAGTGGAAGCCATAGCCGGTGCCTTCGCCGAAGCACTGGCCTCCCGCTGCACATGGCGCGACCTCAGCCAGCAGCTAACGCGCCAAGCCCCTCAAGGCCTGACCGAAGGCAGCCTCTACGTCCCGAAGGACTACCAGACGCTGCCCATCCTGCAATAGCAAACTGCCTGCCACAACTCCCGATTCGGAGCCCCAACCGCGAAGGAGCGGTGACGGAGCCATCCCCCTAATCGTGCGGTTCCCCAATCGGTAAGCTCGACGGCCGGCTAGGCGATCACGCCTCGTGCGGCGGCCGCAGCCCGAAGTGGTATGCGAGCGCGCCCGCGCCCACGGTTCCGAACGCAAGCAGGGACGCCCAAGGGGCCTGCACCACGCCGTAGGCCATCATTGCCGCGCCCACGATCACATAGGAGAGCGGAATCATCGGGTACGCAAAATCCACCGCGCGCAGCCGCTGCCATCCCGCGCGCCGCTTGCGGAAGATCATCACCGACGCCACAGAGAGCACCGTAAACAGCGTCAGGCTCATGCCGATATACGTCAGCAGTTCGCGGAACGAAGTCAGCGTCATGAGCATGGCGCAGACTCCCTGGCTCACAATCGCCACCACCGGCGTGTGCCATCGCGGATGCACCGTGGCCGCCGCTCCGAAGAACGCCTTGTTCTTCGCCATGGCGTAATACACGCGCGGCCCGATGGTCACCATGGCGCTTACGGTGGAAACGATGCACAGCGCCATCAGCGCCGAAAATGCTCCCGCCACGCCCGGCCCGAATAGGTTCGAAGCCGAAAGCGCGCCCACGGCCGTCACGCCCTTCATCTGTTCGAGCGGCGTGGCATATATGAAGATTACGTTCAGCGCCAGGTAGAGCGTGGCGACGATCAAGGTGCCCGCCGCCAGCGCCAGCGGCAGCGTGCGCTCGGGCCGCCGGATCTCTTCGGCCACATACGTGGCCGCGTTCCAGCCGCTATACCCCACCATCACCCACAACAGGCTCAGGAAGAACTGCGCCGGCAAGCCCACCTGCGAAGTGCGCACCGCGTGCGTGGTGAAGTTGCCCCAGTTCCCGTGCCCCGCTATGAAACCGAGCAGCAGGAATCCGATCAATATCACCAGTTTCGAACTGGTGAGAACGTTCTGCACCTTGGCCGTGCGCCCCAGCCCGAAGCAGTTCAAAACGGTGAACGCCGCGATCAAACACGACGCCAGCAACTGCCCCGCGCCCAGCCGCAACGAAAATGCCCCGCTGCCCACCACGACGCCCGGCGCCGAAAGCTGCAGAGCGGGGAAGAAGTGGCCCAGGTAATCGGAAAACACCAGCGCCGAAGCTGCGATGGGAGCCGAGAAGCCTGCGAAGAACGAAACCCACCCCGTCATGAAGCCCCACTCGGGGCCGTAGGCTTGCGTGAGATAGACGTACTCGCCGCCCGAGCTCGGGTAATTGATGCCCAGTTCGGAGTAGCTCAGCGCGCCCGCGATGGCGAACAGCGCCCCAACGCCCCAGCACGCCAGAATCAATCCGCCGCTGCCCAAATCGCCGGCCATGTAGCCGGTGGTGGCGAAGATCCCCGTGCCGATCATGTTGGAGATTACCAGCGCCGTCGCGCTGAAGAACCCGAGTTGGCGAAGCAACGCGGGCCTGGCGGCCTGCTTCTGAATCGTGGCCATGGCCTACATTGATTCTAGTTGACCCGCACGCCCCCCGATCAGCCGGGTGTACGCAAAATTAGCCGCCTCTCTTTGACGCGGAGTCGCAGAGACGCGGAGACGAACGCGGAGAAGATTCAAAAGGTCAAACCTGAGATCGCGGAGGAAGCGGAGGTCACGCGTTCCTCCTGGTTTTCGCAAGCGTCCCAAACTCGGTGCTCCAACGCGCCTACCACCCGTCTCTGTAATTGCCATAAAATAAGCCTTCCGGAGAACATAATGGATTCCCTATTTCCCAGCCTATTGGACCTCGTCATCCAGACTTCGACGAACCTTCCTCCTGACGTGCGGGCCGCCATGGCCCTCGCCGCCAACGTCGAAACGCCGGGGTCGCAGTCCTCGCAGGCGCTCGACGTCATGCTCCTGAATACCGACATGGCCTTTCAGGACGAAGGCGCCATCTGCCAGGACACCGGTCTTCCGACCTTCTTCGTCCACACCCCCGTGGGCGTCAATCAGATCGCCATTAAGAAAGCGATCCGCGAGGCTATCGCCGAAGCCACCCGCCGCGGCAAACTCCGCCCGAACTCGGTGGACTCCATCACCGGCAAGAACAGCGGCAACAACCTTGGCCCCGGCACGCCCGCGATCCACTTCGAGCAGTGGGAAGAGGACGAGATCGAAGTGAAGCTCATCCTCAAGGGCGGAGGCTGCGAAAACAAGAACATTCAGTACTCCGTTCCCTGCAACCTCGACCACCTCGGCCGCGCCGACCGCAACCTCGAAGGCGTCCGCAGGTGCATCCTGCACGCCGTATGGCAGGCGCAGGGCCACGGCTGCGCGCCCGGCGCCTTGGGCGTTTGCATCGGTAGCGACCGCGCCGGCGGCTACGAGTTCGCCAAGCAGCAGCTTCTGCGCACGCTCGATGACGCGAACCCGGACCCCGTGCTGGCCAAGCTCGAAGCCGACATCATGGAGCAAGCCAATGCCATCGGCGTGGGCGCCATGGGCTTCGGCGGCAAGGTTTCGCTGATCGGCTGCAAGATCGGCGCCGCCAACCGCCTGCCCGCCAGCTTCTTCGTCTCCGTGGCCTACGATTGCTGGGCCTATCGCCGCCTGGGCGTGCGCCTCAACGCGCAAACCGGCGCGATTACCAAGTGGCTTTACCGCGACCCTGAGCAGCCCGTGCAGTCCATGGCCCGCAGCGCCGGCTTCCCGCTCACCGGCCGCGAAGTGGTGCTCACCCCCGCCGCTCACCGAAGAGCAGGTGCGCGCGCTCAAAGTGGGCGACGTGGTCCTGATCGATGGCGATATGTTCACCGGCCGCGACAACGTCCACGCCTATCTAATGAAGAACCCGCCCCCGGTGGATCTGAACGGCGCCGTGCTCTACCACTGCGGCCCCGTGATGCTCAAAGAGGGCGACAAGTGGACCGTGAAAGCCGCTGGCCCCACCACCAGCAGCCGCGAAGAGCCTTACGAAGCCGACGTGATCAAGCGCTACGGCGTCCGCGCCGTGATCGGCAAAGGCGGCATGGGCGCGAAGACCGCCGCCGCGCTGAAGGATTTCGGAGCCGTCTACCTGAACGCCATCGGCGGCGCCGCGCAATACTACGCGCGCACGCTCGAAGAAGTGAAGGGCGTGCACCTGTTCGAGTTCGGCATCCCCGAAGCGATGTGGCACGTCCGCGCGAAAGGCTTCGCCGCCATCGTCACCATGGACGCCCACGGCAACAGCCTCCACGCCGAAGTAGAGCAAGCGACCGGCGCCGCGCTCTCCGAAGTGCAATAAGCGGCAGTCCAGTGGGATAGGCCTCCCGGCCCGTCCCCAACGCGGTCCGGCGCCAGCCGGGCCGCCGCAGCGAGGAATTGCAGGCAGCGCGGTGCGATCTCGAATTGCGCATCGCGCTGCGCACTTGCTAGACTAAAGTTTCCCCGGCCAGGTAGCTCAGCTGGTAGAGCGCAGCCCTGAAAAGGCTGGCGTCGGCGGTTCGATTCCGTCCCTGGCCACCACTTCCCCCTAAGTGGGCGCGGGAAGCAACCATCTTCTTCGCAAATCAGCCCCTCTTTCTGTAGTTTCATCGAGCGGAATAAACCCATTTCGCAGCCAAGCGCAAAATACGAAACGAACCCATTCAACGGCTGCAAGCTGCTGAAAAGGCTGCATGGACCTGTGCAGCCTTTAAGCAAACGAAGCCAAATTCAGGCGAATCCCCCGGGGTGGCGTAAGGGGCCGCGCGTCCTGCAGAGCCAGCGTTGAGGAGATTTCACGGGCGGAGGGAACGAAATCCGGGATGACCGGTTCGCCGCCCCCGGAAATCGAAATGGCCGACTCTCGAAAGCACCGCCGATCAATACAGGTCCTTGAGCCGAAGAATCTCGACACGGATGTCGAGACGGCGCCCAAAAATGGGCGCGCCACAAACAGCGGGAACGAAGCCAATCCGGCCGGGCGCCCGCATTCGGCATTCCGGCGGCGCGCAGGCCATCATCCGGCTTCACTCTAGCATGCAGGGCACTGGGTACCCCGGCTAAGTTATAGCTGAGACGAGGCAAGAAGACTGTGACTGCCTCCGCTCGGGGCCAAGAAACTCCTGGGTCTCGCGCGTAGCCGGCCGCGGCCCAACGCGAGGGTTAGGTGCGGTCTGTACCCCGGTTTTCCCCTCGGCTCCAGTTGAGCCCGGGTCTGCTGGCCGCCTGACGCGGTCTAAGCAGCGGCTCGCGGCATGACTTCCCTTAGGATCTGGTCGGACAGTGTGTCCTCTGCGGCTTCCAGTTCGTAGGTGGACTGGAGGTTCATCCAGAGTTGCGCGGAGGTTCCGAAATAGCGGCCCAATCGGAGCGCGGTGTCCGCCGTTATGCCGCGCTGTCTGTTCAGGATGGCGGTGATCCGGTTCCCCGGGACCCGCAGAGCGAGGGCAAGCGCATTAGCGGACAGCCCGGCCTCGTTCATGATCTCTTGCAGGGCTTCGCCGGGATGTACCGGCGGTAGTTTCTTCTTGCTACTAGCCATGTTTCGTTTCCCCTAATGGTAGTCCACGATCTCGACATTGTAGGCATCGCCATCCCGCCACTCGAAGCAGACCCGGTAGCGGTCATTGATGCGGATGCTGTGCTGCCCTTTCCTGTCGGCTTTGAGCGGTTCCAAATGAAGCCCCGGCAGCCGGAGGTCGCTCAGTGACGTCGCAGCATTCAGGAACCGCAGCCTTATCAAAGCGGTCCTTTCCACGTTCTTGTACTTGAGGCTGGCTTGCCGCTCCATCAGGCGCCGCGTCTCTGCATCCCTGTAGGAGCGAATCATACGCTTTCCATCCTACGCTCACCATAAGACGCAAGTCAAACGCCTGGAACGCCGCTTTGAGATGCCGGGCGGAGCCGCCCTTCGGGGCCTCGCGGAGACTCCGCAACTTCCCAACTGCTTCAGTATTTCGGGCTCTTTTGTCTGCTAATTCAATTAAGATCTTAGTTGAAGGAAAGGGGTTCCATGAAAATGAAGCTCGTGGTTTCAGTTCTGTTACTGGCGCTGGCGGCATTTGCGCAACAGCCGCCGGCCGCGGCGCCGCCGGCGGCTCCGGGGCGTGGTCCGGCGCTGCCTGCCGTGCGGTCGGCGGAAATCCAGGCGGATAATAGCGTGACGTTCCGGCTTAGGGCGCCGAATGCAACGGACGTGCTCCTGAATGGAGACTGGCCTCAGGGGCGCGGCATCAAGATGACCAAGGACGATCAGGGCATCTGGTCGGCTACGGTGGGTCCGCTGGCTCCCGAGCTGTGGAACTACACGTTCAACGTGGATGGCGTCGGAGTGCTCGACCCCACCAATGCGAACCTGCTTCGGGATGGAACGCGGTACATGAATTTCTTCATCATCTCCGGGCCGCTTTCCGAAAACTACGCCATCAAAGATGTGCCGCACGGAAACGTCAACATCGTGTGGTACAACTCGCCGACGCTGAAGCTCGAGCGCCGCATGTACGTCTACACGCCCGCGGGCTACGCCGGCGGCAATCAGAAATACCCGGTGCTGTACCTTCTGCACGGCGCGGGCGGCGATGAAGACGCGTGGAATAACATGGGACGCGCCAGCGTGATCCTGGACAACCTGATCGCAGCCGGCAAGGCAAAGCCGATGCTGGTGGTGATGACGAACGGAAACGCCAATCAGAAGATGGCGCCCGGATACGGAACGGTGCCGGGGCAGAACACTACGGGCATCTTCGGAAATCCGGGCGAAGTGGGCGCGGCGGGATTCCCGGGCCGGGGCGCAGCTCCAGGGGCTCCGGGCGCGGCGGCGGTTCCGGCGGGGGCGCCTGCGGCTCCGCCCGCGGCGGCCCCGGGGCGCGCC
>CAIYHG010000029.1 GCA_903925975.1 uncultured Acidobacteriia bacterium
AAGGACAAGGTTTTCGAACTGTTGCGAGAACTCATGGAAGGCGGATAGCGGACATGAGAAAGAACCCGGAACGGTCACCTCTCGCGGCGCGGGTGTTTGCAGTTCTGATGGGGGCAAGCACTGTAATTTTCGGCCAACCGGTTGCCCCGCCCAGCGCGCTGACGCTGACCCAGGCGGTCGAGGGCGCTTTGCGCAACTACCCCTCCGTTCGCGTATCGCAGGAACAGATCGGCGCGGCTTCCGCGGGGATTCAGCTCGCGCGGACCGCCTACCTGCCACGGGTAGACGCGTTGGCACAGGTCAATCGGGCCACCAGAAACAATGTCTTCGGGCTGCTGCTGCCGCAGAGCGTCATCCCGTCCATCTCCGGACCGGTACTTGGCTCGAACAACTTCGGCTCGGTCTTTGGGAGCGCCATCGGCGCGCTGGTGACTTGGGAACCATTCGATTTCGGTCTGCGCGGGGGCAACGTCGCCGCTGCAGCCGCCGCGCGAGCTCAGTCGGAAGCCGGCCTTAAGCGCACTCAATTTGAGGTAGCGACAACTGCGGCCGATGCCTATCTCACATTGGCGGCGGCTCAGGAGACCGTTCGCGCGGCACAGGCTGGAGTGGACCGGGCGGATGTTGTTCTGGGGACGACCCAAGCTCTGGTGAACGCGCAATTGCGACCGGGCGCGGACGCCTCCCGCGCGGAAGCGGAATTAGCGGCGGCGAGAACCCAACTCATCCAGGCCCAACAGGCAACCGAAGTCGCGCGTGCGACGCTGTCTCAGTTCGTGGGAATGGAGCCCGCCCAGATCCTGATTTCCGCGCCGGGGTTGCTTCAGTTGCCCCCGGAGCAGGCGGTCGTGCCCCCAGACACTACTGCGAATCCCCTTGCGGTCGAGCAAGACGCCGCTGTGGAGCAGGCCAAGGCCCAGCTCAGGGCGCTCGAACGGTCCTATTTTCCGCACTTTTATTTGCAGGCCTCGGCGTACGCCCGCGGGACGGGTGCCGAAACCAACGGAGAACGGCTCGGGGGCCTGAACGGCCTCGCGCCGAGCGTGCAGAATTACGCGCTTGGCTTCAGCGTAACCTTCCCCTTGTTCGATCTACCGGCAATCAAGGCCCGGGAGGCCGCGCAGTCGGCTACGATCCGGGCACAGATGGCGCGATCGCAATTGATTGCGGTTGGCCTTCGCGCCGACTTCAACCGGGCGGCTGCAAGCCTCGACGGCGCCCGGAGAATTGCGGCGAACACCCCAGTGCAGGTCTCCGCCGCGCGCTCCGCGGAGCGGCAAGCGACCGCTCGCTACCAGGCGGGTCTAGGGAACATCGCCGAAGTGGCGGATGCCCAACGGCTGCTCACGCAGTCGGAGATCGATGACGCGCTGGCCCGCCTCAGTGTGTGGCGCGGCCTGCTCGCCGCGGCTGCGGCCGCGGGAGATATTCAGCCATTCGTCGTCGAGGCCAGCCGATGACTTCCGCCGAGAGTAGGAAGAAATGCGCTTAGTCCTTGCCGCTCTCACCCGGCCCGCAACGGTCGTCGTCGCCCTGATCGCCATTGCCCTTTGCGCAGCGCTCGCGTTGCAGCGAATGCCCGTCGACATCTTCCCGCAGGTGGGCGATCCCGCAATCTACGTCGCCCAGCCCTACGGCGGCATGGACCCGGCCCAGATGGAAGGCTACCTCACGTATTACTACGAGTATCACTTCCTCTACATCACCGGACTCGATCATGTCGAGAGCAAAAGCATCCAGGGTGCGGCGCTCATGAAGCTGGTCTTTCACAATGGCGCCAACATGAGCCAGGCGATGTCGGAGACCGTCGGCTATGTCAACCGCGCGCGCGCCTTCATGCCCCCTGGAACGGTCCCTCCGTTCATCACGCGCTTCGACGCGGGGAGTGTGGCCGTCGGGCAACTGGTGTTCAGCAGCGCCACCCGGACGCAAGGCGAGATGCAGGACTTCGCGCTCAACCGCGTGCGTCCGCTGTTCGCGACTCTCCCCGGCGTGTCCGCTCCCCCGCCCTTCGGCGGAAACCAGAGGACCATCGTCATCACGCTCGATCCGGAGAAGCTTCAGCAGTATCGGATCTCTCCCGACGAGGCGATTGCCGCAGTCGGCAAGGCCACCTTGGTAATGCCATCCGGCAACGTCTTTACGGAGAAGCTCAACCGCATCGCGCGAACCAACGCGGCGCTGGGCGGCAACCTCCCCGATCTCCTGAGCACGCCGATCCGCCCCGTCTCCGGCGCCACAGTGTACTTGCGGGACATCGGTACGATCGAAAACGGCACGGATATCGTCACCGCTTACGCGCACGTCAATGGCAGACGGACCGTCTACATTCCAGTCA
>CAIYHG010000030.1 GCA_903925975.1 uncultured Acidobacteriia bacterium
CGCCGCGCTCCGGCCCACTTCCCCGCTGAAACCCCTTACAATAGTGTTTGCGCTTCACTTTCCTGGGTATTCTTGCCGCCCTTTCCGTTTTCGCTCAATCTCCTTCCACCGCGGCGGACCCGGCTGCGATTCCTTCGCTGCCGCGCGAAACCGTGGTGGTGACGGGTTCCTTTGAGCCGCTTTCCCTGGACGAGATCGACCGCACGGTAACGAGCATTCAAGCCCGAGAGGAAGCTCTGCTGGTGGAGAGTGTCGCCGACCTGCTGAAGCTCGACCCCTCCATAGACCTGCGCGAACGCGCTCCGGGCGGAGTGCAGGCGGACCTTTCGATCCGCGGGTCCAACTTCGGGCAGACGCTTGTGCTGGTGAACGGCCTGCGCATGAACGACCCGCAATCCGGGCATCACGATATGGATATCCCCGTGCCGCTCGAAGCGGTAAGCCGCGTGGAAACGCTGCGCGGGTCGGGATCGACGATGTACGGGTCGGATGCGGTCGCCGGGGTGGTGAATATCGTCACGGCCGCTCCGGAAACGGCCGAACTTCGTCTCCGGGCCGCCGTGGGCAGTTTCGGCATCAACCAGGAGCGTGGATCCGTCGCCGGCGCCGCGGGCCGGTTGTCAGGCCAATTGGCGGCATCCCGCGATTTCTCATCCGGCTTCATGCCTGGCCGCGACTACCGGAACTTGCAGGCTTCGGCCACAGGCTCGCTGCGTACCGGATGGGGACCAGGGGATTTCACGCTGGCGTACATGGATCATCCTTTCGGCGCCGATCAGTTCTACGGCAATTTCAATTCGTGGGAAGACACCAAGACGTGGCTGGCCGGCTGGCAGCAAGCTTTCGGCGCCAACACCTCGGCGAGTTTCGGGTTCCGCCGCCACAGCGATCTGTTCGTGCTCTACCGCGACCGGCCGTCGTTCTTCGTGAATCGCCACGCCACGGAATCGTGGCAGGGCGCGCTGCGCCGCCACGAGACGCTTCGTCCCTCGATTACCGTCCACTACGGCGTCGAGGGCACACGGGAAGCCATCGTCAGCTCAAATCTGAGAAACCACGAGCGCGCGCGGGGCGCGGTTTACGCAGCGGCGGATTTTCGCGTTCTGCGGCGCTTCTCGCTTTCCATTTCGGCGCGGGAAGAAGTGTATCGCCGTTTCTCCGGAGAGTTCAGCCCCACCGTGGCAGGCGGCGTGTGGCTCTCTTCGCGGTGGAAACTGCGCGCCTCGGCAAGCCGCGCGTTTCGTGTCCCGAGCTATACCGACCTGTACTATCACGACCCGGGAAACGCCGGCAGCCCCGGGCTTCGGCCTGAGCGCGCCTGGAGCTACGAGGTTGGAGGCGACTGGAACCCCGTCCGCGGGGTACAGGCGCAGGCCACCGTCTTCGCCCGGCGGCAACGCGACGGCATCGATTATTTCCGGCTCTCGCCGAACGATATCTGGCGCGCCTTGAACATTCAGAACCTGAACTTCCTCGGCATCGAGGGTTCGCTTAGGGTGAGCGCTCCCAGGGGGAGCCAGTTCGATCTTCGCTACACCGCGCAAAGAGGGACTCAGGACACCGTGCCCACCGGCTATACCAAGTACACGTTCCAGTATCCCCGCCAATCGGGAGTGGCTTCGTGGAGCGGGCGCCTGGCTGGGACGGTTGTGGTTCGGGCCCGCCTCGGAGCAATGGACCGGCTGGGCGGCGCGCCCTACGCGATTTGCGAGGCGGCCGCGGCGTCGGCAAGGGGCCCTGTCCGTCCGTTCATCCAGGTTTCGAACTTAAACAACGTGAGCTACGAAGATATGCCTGGCGTTCGCATGCCCGGCCGATCCATCGTGGGCGGAATGGAATGGGTGATTCGTGGGCGCTGAGCGAGGCGGCGGCGCGCCGCTGATCGATTTTCAAAATCTCACCGTCCGCCGGGGCGGCCGCAACGTGTTGGACGGAGTGACGCTTTCGATTGCGCTCGGTGAGAACGTCGCCATCGTGGGACCCAACGGGTCCGGGAAATCCACGCTGATCAAGGTTATTTCACGGGAACTCTACCCGGTGATGAAGCCCGAACCCTGGTCGCTGCGCATCATGGATCAGGAAGTCTGGAATCTGTTCGATTTGCGCCACCACTTCGGCATCGTCTCGAACGACTGGATGGCGCTTTGCACCCGCGACTTTTCCACCTTGGAGATCGTGCTCTCCGGGTTCTTCGGCAGCGTTGGAATTTGGCCGTACCACCCGGTGACCGCCGGGATGGAGCGAAAAGCCCGGGAGGCGATGGAATTACTCGAAATAGCTAGTCTGGCGAACCGGCCGGTAAACGAGCTCTCCTCGGGTGAAGCCCGGCGGACGCTGATCGCCCGCGCCCTGGTTCACGACCCCGGAACGCTCGTGCTGGACGAGCCCACGGCAAGCCTGGACCTGCGCTCGATGCGCGAGCTGCGTGACATTCTGCGGCGGCTGGCGGCGCGCGGCGTTGGCATCGTGATGGTAACGCACCACTTACCGGACATCATCCCAGAAATCAAACGGGTGATCATGATTCGAGACGGCCAAATCCGATTCGACGGTCCGGTCCATCAAGCCCTCGATGCGGGGGCTTTGAGCGATCTCTTTGGCTCGCCGGTGGAAATTCTGGAGCGCGAGGGGTACCGGCACGCCTTGTGAGGAGGCGTTGTGAAGAGGCCCACGAAAGCAGCCTAAGTACGCTAAACTAGTGGTATCGTAGGCGGATTCGCTTTGACGCAGTTTTTCCTCCCAGCCCTCTTGGCGATTGTCATTTCGGCCATACCGGCGCGGGCCCAGCAGCAGCTCGACGCAAGCCCAACGCTGTTCACGGTGATGGCGGCAATCAACGCGGCAGGCTATTCGGCCGATTTGTCTTCTGCCGACAATCATCCGATTCGGGACGAGGTTCGGGCCGAAATCGCTCGTAGGAATCCGCCGTCACTCCCGGTTCTGAAACGATTCTTCGAGGTGCACCGGCAACATACGGACGTCGAAGAACTTAGCCAGTATATTTCGTTTGCGCTGACCGTCGAAGGACCGCCGGACTTCATCTTCACGCAACGGGATGTGGATCTGCCCCCTGACGTCGCGCCGCTGAAGGACCTGGCGCCGGTGCTGGCCCGTTTCTACAAAGAGGCGAACATCGCGGAGTTGTGGGAACGATCGCAGGAAGTGATCGACCAGTACATTGCGCGCTATCACGGCCCGGTATCGGATGCGGTGCTGGCGGCCAACGTATATCTGAGACAACCGACGTCGGGAGTCAGCGGACGCCGTTTCCAGATCTATGTGGACTTACTCGGGGCGCCCGATCAGATCCAGATGCGCAACTACGGAGCAGATCTTACGATCGTGGTAACGGCCTCTCCGCAGGCGCGAATTTTCGATATCCGGCACGCGTATCTGCATTACGTGCTCGATTCGATTGTCGCTCGGTCCAGAGAAATCCTCGATCGCAAGAATCCGATCGCGGAGAATGCGCTGCGGGCACCGGCGCTAGACACGGCGTACAAAGAGGACTTCCCGCTGCTGGTGATGGAGTCTCTGATCAAAGCTATTGAAGGAAGAATGGACCACGATCCGGGGGCGGCGCAGAGAGCTCTGGCGCACGGATACATTCTGGCGCCGTTCTTCGCCGAACAACTGCCGGCGTACGAAGGCCAGCAGGCCTCGATGGGCGACTATTTCGCGGACATGGTGAAGGCGATCGATCTCGCGAAGGAAGACGCCAGACTGGCAAGCGTGGAATTCGAGTCCAAGTCCGCTCCGCGATCGACTCCGGCGGAGCCAGTGACTCCGACGCTATCGGCCGCCGCGCGCGCGCTGGCGGATGCCGTGCGGTCCTACCTGGGGCGCGCCGCCGACCCGGCCAACCTGGAAAAGGCAAAGGCGTTATATACGAAAGCGGCCGCGTTGGGCGCAGGGCCGGAACAGGCAGCGGCATATTACGGCCTGGCACGGGTCGCAATTCTTCAGAAAGATCCTGAAACCGCCGAGGGTCTGTTTGTTAAGACGCTCGAATCCGGCCCCGACGAGCAAGTGAAGGCTTGGGCCTACGTCTATCTGGGCCGGTTGGCGCTCGCCGCCGGCGATGGCCAGGAGGCGGCCCTGAATTTTGAACAGGCGTTGAAAGTTAACGGCGCGTCCGATATGGCTCGCAGTGCGGCTAGCGACGGCCTCAAGAACAAGAGCATTAATCCGAATCCGAACCAGTAAGCAAATCTTGAAGGAGTTTTTGGCAAATGAAACGAATCATTCTCACCGGCATCCTGGCCCTCGCCACCGGTGTCTTCGGCCTCATGGCCCAGCAAAAAGGCGGACAGACCGCCCAACAAAAAGGCGGGCAGAAGGGCCAGCCAGCAGCGGCGCCGAGCGGCCCGCAAGTGTCGCCGGAAGAACGCCAGCTTCTGCAGGCGATGATTCAGGGGCAGGGTAACCCTGACGTCACGATTAAGAACGCGGAAGAACTTCTGCAGAAATTTCCGAGTTCCGTGTATAAGGAAACCGTGTTGGTGTTGGAAGCCGACGCATACGAGACGATGCGGAACCCGATGAAGGCGCAAATCACGTTCGAGAGCGCCCTTCAAGTGAATCCCAAGAACATCCAGGCGAATATGGGCGCGGGTGAAGTCATCATCCAGCAGACCGGCGAGAAAGATCTGGACCGGGAAGAGAAGCTGACGAAAGCGGAAGCCTACCTGACTGCGGCTCTGGAATCGTTGAAGGGGCCGAAGCCGAACCCGGGCATGTCGGATTCGGATTGGGCCGACGCCTCCAAGATCGTGCAGGCTCAGGTGCGCAACAATTTCGGCCTGGCCGCTCTGCTCCGGAAGAAGCTCGACGTCGCGGTGACTGAGTTCAAGGCCGCCACCGACCTCGATCCGGCTCAGATCACGTATACGGCGCGCTATGCCTCTGCCTTGCAGGGATCCGGCAAGAACGCCGAGGCCATCGCGGTTTGCGACAAGCTGCTCGCCGATCCGCAGTTGAATCCGGCGATCAAGAACTTCACCCAAACGGTGAAGAACGTGGCGACCAAGGCATCGCAGGCCCCGGCCCCGGCGCCCACGAAGTAGTCAGACCCCTTCCATGCGCGCGGAGGCAGCAGCTTTGGAGGCGAGGATCGGGTACCGGTTCTCGGATGCCGAGTTGCTGCGCCGCGCGCTGACTCACAGTTCCCTGGCAAACGAAACCAGGACGGGCCCCGGATCTCCGCAAGGGGATAACGAACAGTTGGAGTTTCTGGGCGACTCGATCCTCGGTTTTCTCGTAGCGGAGATTCTTGTCTTGCGGAATCCGGGTTTCCATGAAGGGGAACTTTCCCAATTAAAGGCCCATCTGGTTAGCGCCGCGCATCTGCACGGCGTCGCGCGCCGGCTTGATCTGGGAGAGTGCCTGGAACTGGGACGCAGCGAGGAAATGAGCGGAGGCCGGGCCAAGAAGACGCTCCTGGTGGATGGCCTCGAAGCGCTCATCGCGGCGGTCTACCTGGATGGCGGCATTGAAGTTGCGCGTTCGTTCATATCCGAGCACGTGCTGGACGCTCCGCCGGCCGGCGACGAGGAATTTGGATTCGAAACCCACCCCTCCATCACTAACTTCAAGAGCGCGCTCCAGGAACTCGCTCAGTCGTTACATCTGCCGCAACCGAGATACGTCATGCTCCACGAGCGCGGTCCGGAGCACTCGAAGCTTTTCACCGTGGAAGTGCGGGTGGGAAAAGAGTGGAGCGGGCAGGCGGAAGCACGCACGAAGAAGGTCGCCGCCCAAAGGGCCGCACGGGGCGTTTACGACCGGTTGTTGGAGCAATCCCGTAATGGCGAAGGGAGCGGTCCCGCCGAAAGCTCCTCCGCACCCCCATCCGCGGCCGCAGCCAACCCAGAGAATTAGACTCCGCCGAGAAGCCGTTTGCGCTCGACGATCGCTGCGCATTCGGAGACGCCGCGGCAGTCCGAGGCTGCGACAAAGAACACCTGCTCGGGAACGGGTGGAGTAGCAACCGGGATCGTGAGCGACCTGGTGGCCACGGCGCCATCGTACCCTTCGGCAAGGATGGTGTAGTGCGTGGTGTGCTGCTGCACGACATCCAGACAGTGACGCGTTGAAGGATACGCTTCGGCGAGCAGGGGCGAAATGCGCACTGACTTGGCGTGCTCCACCCCATAGCACAGCCGCGCTGTCTGCCCTGGCAGTACGGCGCCGGCGCTGGCGTAAAACTGAAGTATCCGAACTGGACCCGATGCCTCGTAGGGACGCACCCAGGGCCGGGGGTCTTCGATTCGCAATTCTCCCAGAAGCCACGTCGCCGCCAGAAGCGCGACGGCGGCTGCGAGTTTACCTATGGAAGAGCGCATCCCGTTGCTAGTCTTAGACTCTCTCATGCCGCGGCAGGATTCAAGTGCGGTAACCTGCTAGATCATGACGATTCGCATCGTACAGGTGGATGCCTTCACAAATCGGCCGTTTGCGGGCAATCCCGCCGCCGTTTGCGTCTTGCCGCGAGCGGCCCGCGCGGAGTGGATGCAGGATGTGGCGCGGGAAATGAACCTCTCGGAAACTGCCTTCCTGGTTGCGGAAGAGGGCGGCTACCGGCTGCGCTGGTTCACGCCGGCTACTGAGGTCGACCTCTGCGGCCATGCCACGCTCGCCAGCGCCCACGTCCTTTGGCAGGACGGCCACCTGCGCCCTGGCGCCCAAGCGCGTTTCCTGACGATAAGCGGGCAGCTTCTGGCGGACCGGCGCGGCGAGTGGATCGAAATGGATTTCCCCGTGACGGTACCGCAGCCCGCCGACCCTCCAAGAGGCCTGCTCGATGCGCTGGGATGCGGCGCGGTAAGGGTCGCGCGAAGCCGGTTCGACTATTTGATCGAGGTGGAGTCGGAGGAGATCTTACGCTCCGTTACGCCGGATTTCACGGCACTGAAGACTACGGAGGCGCGCGGAGTTATTGTCACCGCGCGAAGCGCATCGGCGGATTTCGATTTCGTGTCGCGGTTCTTCGCGCCGGCCGTGGGCGTGGATGAAGACCCCGTCACCGGCTCCGCTCACTGCGCCCTCGCTCCCTACTGGAGCGCCGCGCTCGGAAAGCGGGAGATGGTCGGGTATCAGGCTTCGGCGCGCGGAGGAGTTGTCCGCGTACGCTCACATGCGGACCGGGTCATCCTAGCAGGCCAGGCGGTCACCGTGATGAGTGGAGATCTGCTCCATGCGCCCGTTTGAGCCGCCTGGCGTCACTTGGTTTCGGTTGAATCGATAACGGGACGTGTGCTCGCGTAGGCCGGGTCAGCTACGGCCATTCCCGCCGGCGCCAAGCTTGCAATGCGGTCCCACTGGGCGCCGTTCTGCCGGATCAACCCAAGCGATCCCACCACCATGAAGGAATCAGGCGAGGAAAATGTCTTGGCCAGGAAGATCTTGTCTCTCACCGATACGTCCTGCCAGGGGGCTTCGCCGTTCCGGCTGACGTACAACTGGGAGTCGGTCACCATCCAGACCTGCCCGCTTCGGTCCACTGTCACCGAGGTGAGCCAGGCGTTTCCCGGAGACTGTTCGCTCTGCCATGTCACGCCGCCGTCCCTAGACCGCAGCAATTGCCCGGAAAAGCCGACGGCCCATCCATTCTTGGCGTCGCGGAAGCAGACCGAAGAGAGCGTCCACATCGCATCCTTGGCTTCGCCCGGAAGCCATGTGCGCCCTCCATCCTCGGTGCGCAGATTTGTCGCGGACCAGCCCACGGCCCAGCCGCGATATGCATCCAGGAAGTAGATCGACTCGATAGCTTGGTTCACACCGGAGATCTGTTTATTCCAGGTGAGGCCGGCGTCAGAAGAGTGGAGAATAGTACCGTTGTAGCCCGAAGCCCAAAGCTCTCCGTCTTTCGCGTAGACAGCAGTCAGGTTTTCGTCTGTCCCTGTCTCGCGCCGGCTCCAGGTCTTCCCGCCGTCTGCGGTAGTGAGCGCAACGCCCTTTTCTCCTACAACTACGCCTCGCCAGGCATCCAGAAACGCCATGGCGCGTAGTTCCTCGGGGGCATTCGTCTGGTAGGTCTTCCAGGTTGCTCCGCCATCCAAGCTCGCGTAGAATTGTCCCTGTTCGCAGACGGTGTAGATCGCCAAATCGGTGGGAGCCGCGGCATCCCGCAGATAACAGTGATCCTGCGAGGCGGCGCTACCCTTGATGGGGTGGCATAGAAAAGCGCCCGCGGCTAGCAGGGCGGTCAATAACAAGCGACTGTGCATCCTTACTCCTCCAGTTGCCGAACTACCTAAACCCGCTCCTATCCGCGCCGCCTGGCCTTAAAGCGCCGGGGAACACGGATTTACCCAGTGAGCAGGCTTCTGACAAGTAAGATCGCTCGAAACGTATGGAAGTTTCAGGAAAGCGCTGGAAGGGGGGTGAACTTGGGAGGTTCGAATACCACACGCGGCGAAGCGCGCCGCAAAATAGAGGGCGGGCCGGGAATCTACCGATCCCCGGCCCGCTCCCGTAAACAGCTACTGGTTCTCTTCGTCTTCGATCTCGCGGCCTTCGCGCTGCGCCTTCAGGCGCTCTTCGCGGCGCTTGGCGCGCTCGGCGGCGCGTTTCACGAGTTCGGAACCTACCAGTTCGAGCAAAGCCTGTTCGGCGCCATCGCCCTTCCGGGGGCCCAAGCGCGTGATGCGCGTGTAACCGCCGTTGCGCTGCCCGAAACGCGTGCCCAGGGTATCGAACAACTTCTTCACCGAGGCCGGGGTCCGCAGAACGGCCGCAGCCTGCCGCCGGGTGTGCAGGGTGTCCTGCTTGGCCAGGGTGATCATCTTCTCCACCAGAGGACGAACGGCCTTGGCCTTGGGCACCGTGGTCACAATGCGCTCGTGCTCAATCACGCTGGTAGCGAGATTGCGGAGCAAGGCGTTCCGGGCGTCCACCGGCCGTTTCAGTTTGAATCCGGCAACCTTGTGTCTCATGAACTATCCCTCGATCTGATCCTGCTGGCCTTCTTCTTCGGGACCAAGGTCCGTCATGCCGCCGGCCTGCTGCGGCGGAGCGACCAGGCGGCCGTGCGCGTCAATCCGCATTCCGAGCGCCAGGCCCATGTTCGCCAGTATTTCTCTGATTTCGTTGAGCGACTTGCGGCCGAAATTCTTGGTGCGGAGCATTTCGGCTTCGGTCTTCTGCACCAACTCTCCGATGCTCTGGATGTTGGCGTTCTTCAGGCAGTTGTAAGACCGGACGCTGAGCTCGAGTTCCTCGACGGAGCGGTTCAGAACTTCGCTCATCTTGTCGAGTCCGCGCTCGGAGACTTCCTCGGTCTGCTCGGGGAGTTCCTCGAAGTTGATGAAGATCGTCATGTGATCCTTCAATAACTTCGCGGCGTAGCCGATGGCATCCTGCGGGGAAACGGCGCCGTTGGTCCACACTTCCAGGGTCAGCTTGTCGTAATCGGTCATCTGACCGAGACGGGCCGCTTCTACCTGGAAATTCACCTTGCGCACGGGAGAGTGAACCGAATCGATCGGGATGTAGCCAAGCGCGAGATCCTCGTCGAAGTTCTTATCCGCGCTGACATACCCGCGGCCGCCCTTCAGGCGCATTTCGATCTGGAGCTTGCCGCCCTCGCTCACGGTGGCGATATGCACATCGCGGTCGAGCACTTCCACATCGGCGTCGGTTTCGATCTGGCCGCTGCGGACGTCTCCCGGCTGAGTGATATCGAGGCGAACGGTCTTGACGCCCTCACCCATGATCTTGAAGGGAATCTGTTTCAGGTTGAGGATAATATCGGTGGCGTCTTCGACCACGCCCGGAATCGGGCTGAACTCGTGCTCGACGCCTTCAATACGAACGGCGGTGATCGCCGCGCCCTCGATCGAGCTCAACAGCACACGCCGCAAGCTATTGCCGATTGTCGTGCCGAAGCCACGCTGAAAAGGCTGGGCCGTGAACATGCCATACCGTTCCGTAAGGGTGTCGGTATTGGCGACCAATCGTTTGGGTTTCTGGAAGCCCTTAAACATAAGCAAAACCTCTTGTTTGGGGCCCCGGCGGCATCTGCCGGCGAGTATCGCCAGCTCCGCGCCGCCGCGGCCCCCAATCCTTACTTCGAGTACAACTCGACGATGAGCTGCTCGTTTAACTGGATCTGAACCAAGTCTTCACGCTTCGGGAGGGCCTGAATGCGGCCCTTCAAACCTTCACGGTCTACTTCAATCCAGTTGGGGGCGGGGGCGTGCGCCGTAGCGTCGCGCGCCGCGAGGATCGTGGGGTTGTTCCGGCTGGATTCGCGGACGGAAATTACATCACCGACCTTCACCACAGCCGAGGGGATGTCGAGCTTGCGGCCGTTGACTTCGATGTGGCCGTGGCGGACGATCTGACGGGATTGGGCGCGGCTGGTGCCGAACCCCATGCGGTAGATCACGCTATCCAGGCGCCGTTCCATGGCGCTCATGAGGTTCTCGCCGGTGATGCCCTTGGCTGCGGCGGCCTTCTCATAAGCGTTCCGGAACTGCGTTTCCAACACGCCGTAGATGCGCCGTACTTTTTGCTTCTCGCGGAGCTGGAGGCCGTATCCGACGATCTTCTTAGCCCGATCCTTGCCGTGCTGCCCGGGAATGAAGTTGCGCTTTTCGATAGCGCACTTCTCGCTGTGGCAGCGCTCGCCCTTCAAAAATAGTTTCATGCCCTCGCGCCGGCATTGCCGGCAAACCGGGCCGATGTATCTTGCCAATTCCTTATCCTTACCTTTCTAACCAGGTGCGGTTTACAGCCATGGCAGGCTTTCTTCCCGCTTGCTCAACTCCGGACCGGGGCACACATCCCCAGGCCCGGTCCTCTAGACTCTGCGCTTCTTGGGCGGGCGGCATCCGTTGTGCGGAATCGGCGTCACGTCTTTAATAGCCCGAACATCGATACCGGCAGTGGACAGCGCGCGCACGGCCGACTCACGGCCGGACCCCGGTCCGCTTACGCGAACCTCCACCGAGCGAAGCCCGCTTTCGCCCGCCTTGTTGGCGGCCGTCATAGTGGCTTGCTGCGCGGCGAATGGAGTCCCCTTACGCGAACCGCGGAATCCCAACGAGCCGGCACTAGACCATGCGATCGTGTTCCCTTCCTGGTCGGAAATGGTGACGATCGTGTTATTAAACGTGGCCTGGATGTGCACGATGCCCGTGTGGACAACCCGCTTTTCCTTCTTCTTGAAGCTCTTCTTCTTGGTACTTTTTGCAGGCGCCTTCGCCATAGGTCTCCCTCTATGTCTTGGCCGAAGCTTTCTTCTTGTTGGCTACAGTCCCGCGGCGCGGTCCTTTGCGCGTGCGAGCGTTCGTGTGCGTGCGCTGTCCCCGGACCGGCAGGCCGCGGCGATGCCGCAATCCGCGGTAGGAGCCCATCTCGATGTGGCGCTTGATATTCATCGAGATTTCCTTGCGCAAGTCGCCTTCGACCGCACCTTCTTCTTCCAGAATCTGGCGGACGCGGTTAACTTCGTCTTCGGTAAGGTCGCGAACCTTCTTCTCGAAATCGATCCCGGCCCGGTGCAGGAGCGAGCGCGAACGGGTGCGGCCGACGCCGTAGATGTATGTAAGCCCGATTTCGGCCCTTTTGGACGGCGGCAGATCTACGCCGGCAATACGTGCCATGGTTTTTTACCCTTGCCTCTGTTTGTGTTTCGGATTGACGCAAATGACGCGCACCACGCCTTCGCGGTGGATCACTTTGCACTTATCGCAAATCTTCTTAACGGATGCCCGTACCTTCATCTCTGTCTCTCTCCCGGCCGCCGGACCGCCTGCAACCAGGGCGCGGGCTTCGGCCAGGGCCGGGTTAACCCCGCGCTGCCTGGCCTACAGCTTCCGAATAATTCTGCCCCGCGTCGGATCGTGGCTACCTAATTCCACCTCGACCCGGTCGCCCGGAACCAGCCTTACGAAATTCCGTTTCACTACGCCCACCAAGTGGGCCAAAACCTTCTGCCGGGTCTCCAGCGCAACCAGAAACACGGCGCTGGGCCGCTCTTCCAGAACCGTGGCCTCAACCACCCGGCCACCCGCCTCGAAACTTAGGGCCTCGTCAGTACCCACGGCCCGTCATTCGTAATCGCGATGCAGTGCTCGAAATGGGCTGAGTTGGAACCATCCCTGGCTACCGCGGTCCAGCCATCTCTTCGCACCACCGATTCCGGCCTGCCGGCGTTCACCATGGGTTCCACCGCCAGGACCATTCCTTCTTTCAGCCGCGGGTTGTCATTCCGCCGGTCCACGTAATTGGGGACCTGCGGCTCCTCGTGGAGCTGCGTCCCGATGCCGTGGCCCACGTACTCACGCACGACCGAAAAACCGTTCTTCTTGACGTGCTCTTCAACCGCCGCCGAAACGTCAGACAGCCGGTTGCCCGCACGCACGCGCTCTATCGCCAATTCGAGCGATTCCCGCGTAACATCCAGCAACTTCCGCGTCTGCTCGCTCACTTCCCCGATCGGAACCGTCACCGCGGAGTCGCCGTAGTATCCGTCCAGCTTTACGCCAACATCTATCGAGACGATGTCGCCCGATTTCAAGATCCGTTTCGGGTTAGGCATTCCATGAACGATTTCCTCGTTCACGGACGTGCACAGCACGAACGGATAAGTCTTACCGGCCGCCGGCACATAATAGCCCTTGAAAGCGGGCTTCGCTCCGGCATCGCCGATCATCTTCGCAGCGGCGTCTTCGAGGTCCATCGTGCTGACCCCCTCCACTGCGATCTCTTTCATTTTCTGCAGGATCTGGTACACCAACAGACCGCTGCGGCGCATCTTCTCCAGTTCGGCAGGCGTCTTGCGGACGATCATCTCTCCTGCTCAGGCCCTCTCGAACTGAAGACGCATCTTTCCATTGTAACGCACGCGCTAGAAGCTGCTCCGGCGCCCCCGGATGCG
The DNA here is from genome assembly GCA_903925975.1 of uncultured Acidobacteriia bacterium. Classification (GTDB taxonomy): domain Bacteria; phylum Acidobacteriota; class Terriglobia; order Bryobacterales; family Bryobacteraceae; genus BOG-224. The sequence goes on from CAIYHG010000030.1 coordinate 12,887, forward strand.
CCCGGAACGCGGCGTAAACCCTTCGTAATGCCTCATGATGAGCTGCGCTTCCACCTGGTTGATGGTATCCATCGCAACGCCCACCACGATCAGCAGCGAGGTGCCGCCGAAATAGAACTGTACGTTCAACCCTTCCAACAGGAACCGCAGGTGCGCCGCGGTGAACGTGGTGTCCACCCAGTTGCCTATGAACGGCAGATGCTGCAGCTTGATGCCGGAAATCATCAGGTCCGGAATCAGGCACAGGATCGCTAGATAAATACCGCCCACAACCGTGATCTTGGTCAGGATGGCGTTCATGTAGTCTGCGGTATTGCGGCCCGGCCGGATGCCCGGAATGAAGCCGCCGTACTTGCGCATGTTGTCGGCCGCTTCGTTGGGATTGAAAATAATAGAAACGTAAAAGAAACAGAAGAAAATGATGCCCGCGATGAAGAGCAGGTAGTAGAGCGGCTCTCCGTGTTGAATCGCGCGCAGGGTCGCCGACAGCCAAGCTATGTTCTTCACCCATGGCACCTGAAGCAGGGTCAAGGGGAAAGCCAGGATCGACGAAGCGAATATAACCGGGATGACGCCGCCCGCGTTCACTTTGAGCGGCATGTGGGTGGACTGTCCGCCCATCACCTTCCGCCCGACTACGCGTTTGGCATACTGCACCGGAATGCGGCGCTCACCACGCTCCACCAGGACGATAAAGGCCACCACCACAATCATCAGCACCATAATCACCAGCAGCGTGATAGCGCTCCACTCGTGAGTGACGAACACGTTCTGATAGATGTTGTTGATGGCGTTCGGCAACCCGACCACGATACCGGTGAAGATGATCAGGGACATGCCGTTACCGATGCCGCGGTCGCTGATCTGCTCGCCCAGCCACATGATGAACGCGGTGCCGGTGGTCAGGGAAATGATTGTCAGCATCACGAAGCCGAAGCCCGGATTGATGACGATGCCCTGCTGCATGGACATCAGTCCCTGCGCGATTCCGAACGACTGAACGATCGAGAGAATGATCGTCAGGTAGCGCGTCCACTGAGTGATCTTGCGCCGTCCCAGTTCGCCTTCCTTCTGGAGCTTTTCCAGGGTAGGGACCACGACGGTCAACAACTGCAGGATGATCGACGCCGTAATGTACGGCATGATCCCGAGCGCGAAGACCGTGAGCCGGCGGATGTTGCCACCGGCAAACATATCAAAAAACCCGAAGATGGATCCGGAGGCGGTATTAAAGAACTCTTCCCACCGCTGAAGGTTGATGCCCGGCGTCGGAATGTGACCGCCCAGGCGATACACCGCGAGCAACGCCAGCGTGAACAGAACCCTCTTCCGGAGATCCGGAACGCGGAAGATATTGGCGAACGCTTCAAAGAACTTCATGGCTTCCTTCGATTCCCCGCGCGCCTATTCCGCTGTTGCTCCGATCACCTGCGCGGTTCCTCCAGCCTTTTGGATTTTTTCAACCGCCGACTTCGAAAACTGATGGGCTTCGACCGTGATCTTTCTGGTCAACTGCCCAGTGCCCAGAATCTTCAATCCTTCTCCAGACTTCTTCACGACGCCGAGTTCCACCAGGCGGTCGAGGTTGAAAGTATCGCCTTCCAACTTCTCCAGACGGCCGAGGTTCACGATGGCATACTGCTTCTTGAAAATGTTCGTGAACCCGCGCTTCGGCAAGCGTCGATGGAGCGGCATCTGGCCGCCCTCGAATCCGCGCATCAGGCTGAAGCCGGTTCCGGCGTGCTGCCCCTTGTGTCCACGGGTCGACGTCTTACCGTGGCCGGATCCCATGCCGCGCCCAATTCGTTTGCGGTCCTTCTTCTGCCCGGCCGGAGGTTTCAATCCGCTGAGGTTCATTTCTTAACTCCCAAGAGCCCGCCGCTGGTCAATGGGCCGGTTAACGTATCCCGCCGCGCGGCGCTCAACTCAAAAATCATTTTTCCAGCAAAGCCATACCGGGAGCGGGGCCGTATTCCAGCCTCCTGCCGCCCGGCCGGCGAATCTACTCCACTACTTCCAACAGGTGCGGCGCCATCTTCACCATCCCCCGGAATACCGGAGTATCGGGGCGCTCTACCACCTGATTCAGCTTCCGCAGACCGAGGCCACGCACCACCCTCTTGTGTTTCTCGGGTGTGCAGATCGGGCTGCGGACCAGTTTGATTCGGATCATACCTTCCATAGGAGGTCAACCTCTCTAAAGCTTATCCACGGCGATGCCGCGCAATTCGGCGACGGCGTTCCTGTCGCGCAACGATTCGAGCGCCACGATGGTCGCCTTCACCACGTTGTGCGGATTCCGGCGGCCGATCGACTTCGTCAGCACGTTGGGGACGCCGCAAGCGGTAAGAACGGCGCGCACGGCGCCGCCGGCGATCACGCCGGTGCCCGCAGGGGCCGGCTTGAGCAGCACCTGAGAACTGGCGAACACGCCGAGCACCTGATGCGCAATCGTCGTCTCAAGCACGTTCACGTGGCGCAGGCCCTTCTTGGCGGCCTCGATCCCTTTGCGAATCGCCGAGGGAACTTCTTTCGCCTTGCCTACGCCGTATCCCACTACCTTGGCGGATGGATCGCCGATCACCACCAGCGCCGAGAAGCTAAGGTTCTTACCGCCTTTGACCACCTTCGTCACGCGGTTGATGGCGACTACCTGTTCCTTCAGATTGAGCGCCGCCGGGTCGATGCGTTTCACTGACGTAGTCATTCGTTAGAACTCCAGTCCCGCTTCGCGCGCCGCATCCGCCAGGGCCTTAACCCGCCCGTGATACTGGTATCCGCCGCGATCGAAGACCACCAGCTTGATGCCCGCTTCCTTGGCCCGCTCGGCAACCAGTTTGCCGATTGCCTTGGCGGCGGCCACGTTCCCGCCGTTAGTCTTCGCGCCCTTATCGACGGAAGAAGCCGAGACCAGCGTTCTGCCGGCCGCATCGTCGATAACCTGCGCGTAGATGTGAGCCACGCTGCGGAAAATGGCCAGACGCGGACGCTCCGCGGTACCCGCCAGCTTGCGCCGTATCCGGCGGTGAATGCGATTGCGGATTTCCTTCTTTTCGATCTTATGAATCATTTGCCACCTGCCCCGGTCTTACCGACCTTCTTGCGCAGGGCTTCGCCCGTGTAACGGATGCCCTTGTTCTTGTAGGGGTCCGGCTTGCGCAGCGCGCGGATATTGGCGGCGACCTGCCCCAGCAACTGGCGGTCGTGGCCGCTCAGCACGAGGTGGGTCTGCTTATCGATTCTCAGATCCACGCCCTCGGGCAGAAGAACCTCGATCGCGTGCGAGTAGCCCAGAGTGAACGTGGCGACCTTGCCCTTCACGTCCGCGCGATAGCCGATGCCGACGATATCGAGTTCCCGCGTGAACCCCGCGGAAACGCCCTGCACCGCGTTGGCGGCCAGAGCACGCGTCAGCCCGTGCAGGGCCGCGTGCTCGTCGCTAGTACGCTTAAGCTCGAGGTTCCCATTGGTCTGCTCGATTGAGATCCCTTGCGGGATCGGAACGGTCAGCTTGCCCTTGGGCCCGGTCACTTCCAGTTGTGCGCCGATCTGCACCTTCACCCCGCTTGGCAGGGGGATCGGCTTCTTACCAATTCTCGACATAGTCTAAAACCTCATCACCAGACGCGGCAGAGAATTTCGCCGCCCACGCGCCCCTTGTGGGCATCGCGGCCGGTCATCACGCCGCGGGGCGTGGTCATAATGTTGATGCCGAGCCCGCCCAGTACGCGCGGGATATCGGTTTGACCGACGTACACCCGGCAGCCGGGGCGCGAAACGCGCTCGATGGCGGAAATCACGGGAGCGTTATCGGGCGCGTACTTAAGATAGATCTTGATGGTCTTCTTAGCGCCTTCTTCGGCCACTTTGTAATTCGTGATGTAGCCTTCTTCTTTCAGAATGCGCGCGATTTCCGTCTTCAGCTTGGAAGCCGGCACGTCCACCTTCGGGTGGCGCGCGCGGATCGCGTTGCGCACGCGAGTAAGCATGTCGGCAATGGGATCGCTCGTCATAGTGTCTCTACTCCCCTACCAACTCGCCTTGATCACGCCGGGAATCTCGCCATTGAGGGCGAGCTGACGGAAGCACAGGCGGCAGATGCCGAACTTGCGCAGGTAGCCGCGCGGGCGCCCGCAGCGCCAGCAGCGGTTGCGATGGCGGCATTGAAGCTTTGGCGTCTTGGCCCTGCGGGCCAGTTCCAGTTTCAAGTCTTTCGCGATTTTGGCGGTGGTGGCCATCTTATCTCTAATCTCCTACTGCCGGAACGGCATTCCCATTTGACGCAGCAGCGCCAGCCCCTCCGCGTCCGTTCTGGCCGTGGTGGTAATCGAAATGTTCATACCCTTGGTCTTTTCCACCTTGGAGTAATCGATTTCAGGGAAAATCAACTGATCCTTGATGCCCAGCGTATAGTTCCCGCGGCCGTCGAAGGACTTGGTGGAAATGCCGCGAAAATCGCGGACGCGCGGCAGAGCGACGTTCACCAGGCGGTCGAAGAACTCGAACATCCGATCGCCCCTCAATGTGACCGCGCAGCCGATGGCCTGTCCCTCGCGCAGTTTGAATTGCGAGATGGACTTCTTCGCCTTCGTAATCAACGGCTTCTGGCCGACGATCTGCGTCAGTTCCGCCACCGCGCCATCCATCAGCTTGGCGTTCTGCGTGGCTTCGCCCAGCCCGATATTGATCGAGATCTTCTCGATCTTCGGAACTGCCATAAGGTTCGTGTATCCGAATTCCTTGGTGAGCGCCGGAACGACGATCTTCGCGTAATGCTCTCTCAAACGTGCTGCCATGGAATCCTCACTTCCTATCGAGCGTCGCGCCGCACTTGCGGCAGACTCTCGTTCGGCGGGACTTGCCGCCCGCCAGCGTTTCCTGGTGGTGTCCGATGCGAGTCGCCTTGCCGCAGGAAGGGCACACGACCATGACGTTCGACGCCGCGATCATGCTTTCCCGCTCCGCAATGCCGCCCTTGATCTGCTTGGCCGGGTTCGGGCGGGTGTGGCGCTTGATCAACATGACGTGTTCCACCAGCAGTTTGCCCGCCTGGCGATCCACATTGAGCACGCGGCCCGTCTTTCCCTTGTCGCGTCCGGAAATCACCTTTACGGTATCTTCCTTCTTCAGATCCACGCGCACGGCCTCGACCGGCTTCTTTCGCGATACCGCCATCAGATCACCTCCGGAGCCAGCGAGACGATTTTCATGTACTTCTTCTCGCGCAGTTCCCTGGCGACGGGCCCGAACACGCGGGTCCCGACCGGCTCGCCGACGTCGTTGATCAGGACCGCGGCGTTGTTGTCGAAACGGATGTACGTACCGTCTTTACGCCGGGTCTCCTTGCGCATGCGGACAATCACGCAGCGCACTACTTTGCCCTTTTTGATGGCCGAATCGGGAGCGGCCTCTTTCACGCTGGCCGTAACCACATCCCCCAAGCCGGCGCGCAATCCGAGGTCGCCTCCGCGCGGCAGAATACAGGACAGCCTGCGCGCGCCGGAGTTATCGGCCACCTCGAGAATCGTTCGCATTCCAATCATAATTAGCTCCGCTCAGTGGGGCAGGCCCCACGGCCAACCCGCATTGGCAGGCGCTTAGCCTGCCCCGCCAAACTAAACCTTCACGTCCAGATCCGCGGGCTGTGCGCCCACTTGCGCGGCGCGCCGGATAACCTCGGCCAACCGCCACCGCTTGAGTTTGCTCAGCGGCCGGCACTCAACGATCCGGACCACGTCGCCCAGTTTGGCCGATGCGTCCTCGTCGTGCGCGTAAAACTTCTTGCGCTTGCCGACGATGCGCTTATACAGCGGGTGCGGCACGCGGCGGCTCACCTCGACCACTATGGTCTTCGCCATCTTGGTGGACACCACCTCGCCGACCTTCTCGTTCTTAATTCCCTGCTTCAGTTCCTGTTCGGCCATTTACTTCTTCTCTCCAGCGAGTTCTCGCTCGCGCAGGATGGTGTTAATGCGGGCGCGGTCCCTGCGCATCGCGCGGACCTTCTTCAACCCTTCCATCTGGCCCATGGACATCTGGAACTGCAGACGAAACATCTGCTCGTCCATATCTCGCATTTGCTGCCGCAATTCGTTCTCGTTGAAATCGCGAACCTTTTGCGCCTTCATAATCGTTACTCCGCGTCTTCCCGGCTGATGAATTTTGTCTTAATGGGCAGCTTGTCGGCGGCCAGCGACATGGCAATCTGCGCCGTCGCACGGTCCACGCCCTCCATCTCAAACAGTATTTTTCCGGGGCGAATTACCGCCACCCACTGTTCGGGAGCGCCCTTGCCTTTTCCCATGCGCGTTTCGGCCGGCTTCTTCGTGATCGGCTTGTCCGGGAACAGCCGGATCCAGACTTTGCCGCCGCGCTTGATCGAACGCGTCATGGCGACGCGCGCCGCTTCAATTTGCCGGTCCGTAATCCACGCGCACTCCATCGCTTTGAGGCCGAACTCGCCGAACGAGATTGAAGAGCCGCGCCACGCCTTGCCGGTCATGCGGCCGCGCTGCTGCTTCCTGTATTTGACCTTCTTGGGCATCATCATGGCGGTTTTTCCTCAGTCCTTACTTCTCGCTCTCAGGCTTGTCGGCCGGCTTGTCGGCTGCCGGTTCCTGCCTGGCTTCCTGCTTCCAGGAAGGCTGCTGGGGCGACATGAGCGGCGGCAGAATCGGAGCCGCCGGCCTTACCGCGGGACGCGGCAGGTCGGGAGGCGGCGTCTGCATCGCCGGTCCGGCAGGTTCCACTGCGGCAACAACCGGCGGAGGCGCCTGGCGTTCGCCGCGGTCACGGTCTCTGCTGGGGCCGCCGCGCCCGCCACGATCGCCACGATCGCCGCGGTCACCACGGTCACGCCGCTCGCCGCGCGGCTCACGCCGCGGCTCGGGCTCGGGGAGCAACCCGCCGCGACGCTTCGTCAGATCCAGAATTTCGCCTTTATAGATCCAGGTCTTGATGCCGATAACGCCGTACGTGGTGTGCGCCTCGGCGAAGCCGTAGTCGATATCGGCGCGCAGGGTGTGCAGCGGCAGCTGCCCCTGAAGGTACCATTCGCTGCGGGCGATTTCCGCGCCATTCAAACGGCCCGAAACCCGTACCTTGATTCCCTTGCATCCGAAACGCAGCGCGGAATCCACGGCCTTGCGCATTGCGCGCCGGAATGCCACGCGTTTTTCGAGCTGCAGGCCGATCGATTCGCAAACCAGTTGGGCGTCGAGTTCCGGCTTGTGTACTTCCTGAATGTCGATGAAGACTTCGCGCTTGGTCTTGCGCGCCATGTCCTGCTTGAGCTTTTCGATCTCCGCGCCCTTGCGGCCAATGATGATGCCGGGGCGGGAGGTGCGGATGGTGACGCGCAGCTTGTTCCCGGGGCGGTCCACTTCGATCGAGCTCACGCCCGCCGACTTCAACCGTTCCCGCAACGCTGCCTTGAGCTCCAGGTCTTCCTGCAATAGCTTGGCGTAGCCCTGCTTGGCGAACCAGCGCGAGCGCCAGGGCTTATTGAAACCCAGCCGGAATCCGTACGGATGAACTTTCTGTCCCATCTATGCTTCCTTCTCCGTCACCTTGATGACGATATGCGCCATGCGGCGCTGGTACCGGTAAGCACGTCCCATCGGGGCCGGTCGCACGCGGCGCATGCGAGGGCCTTCGTTCACGTACGCCTCGGATACGAACAGCCGGTCGACGTCCGCGTCGTCGTTGCGGTTCTGAGCGTTGGCGATGGCCGATTCCAGGACCTTCAGAACGGTCGGGGCGATCCGCTTGTTGGTGGCGCGCAGCGTGTTTCGCGCGTCGCCCGCCTGCTTGCCGCGAATCAGGTCCACCACCAGCCGCGCCTTCTGCGGCGAGACCCGGATATATCTGGCTTCCGCTTTCACTTGGGTGTTGGCTTCCATACGTCCCTCGCTATGCCGGCTTGGCCGACTTCTCCGTGGCCGCCTTAACCGAGTGGCCTTTGAACGTCCGGGTGGGCGAGAACTCGCCCAGCTTATGCCCAACCATGTTCTCGGTGACGTACACCGGAATGAACTTCTTGCCGTTGTGGACCGCGATGGTTTGGCCCACAAACTCCGGAAGGATGGTGGAGCGCCGCGACCACGTGCGAACCACTTTCTTCTCCCGGGAAGCCGTGAGGGTCGCCACCTTGATCTCCAGGTGGGTGTCGGTAAACGGTCCCTTGCTGACGGATCTGCCCATTTCCTTACCTCTTCTTACTCTTCCGCGTCACGATCCACTTGTCCGTACGCTTGTTGTTCCGCGTTTTGAATCCACGGGTGGGTTGGCCCCACGGGGTCACCGGGTGCCGGCCGCCCGAGGTTTTTCCCTCGCCGCCGCCGTGCGGGTGATCCACCGGGTTCATCGTGACGCCGCGGTTGTGCGGAGTCTTGCCGAGCCACCGCGTCCGTCCCGCCTTGCCCAGCGAAACGTTCTCGTGCTCGACGTTGCCCACCTGCCCGACGGTCGCCATGCACTCCAGCGGAACGCGGCGCACTTCACCGGAAGGCAGTTTCAACAGCGCCGTGCCGCCTTCCTTCGAAACCAACTGCGCCTGCGAACCAGCCGAGCGCGCCATCTGGGCGCCCTTCCCGGGCTTGAACTCGATATTGTGAACGATCGTGCCGGCCGGCATGTTCTTCATCGGCAGCGCATTGCCCACGAGGATGTCGGCGGTCGGGCCGGACATCACCTTCTGGCCGACCTTCAAACCATCCGGTTGAATAATGTAGCGCTTCTCGCCGTCTGCGTAGTTCAACAGGGCGATGCGGGCCGAGCGGTTGGGATCGTATTCGATTGCCGCGACAACGGCTGGGATGCCGTCCTTGTCGCGCTTGAAATCGACCACACGATACGCTTTCTTGGCGCCGCCGCCGATGAACCGCGACGTAACACGGCCGGTGCTGTTGCGGCCGCCGGTGCGCTTCTTCGACTCGACGAGCCCTTTTTCCGGCTTCTGCTTTGTGATGTCTTCCCGCGAAACTACCGTCTGGAAGCGCCGCGTCGGCGTGACGGGTCTATAACTCTTGATCGGCATACGTTACACCCCCGCGAAATCGGGAACCTTTTCCCCTTCCTTGAGCTTGACGTAAGCTTTCTTCCAGTCCGGACGGTAGCCCATAAAGCGGCCGCGGCGGCGCATCTTGCCATCGAAATTCGCCGTGCGCACTTCCTCCACCTTGACTTTGAAAAGCTTCTCGACCGCGGCCTTCACCTGCGTCTTATTCGCATCGAGCGACACTTCGAAACACAGAGTGCGCTCGGTATCTTTCTTTTGCACGCCCTTTTCGGTGACCAGCGGGCGGCGAATCACTTGATGGATGGTCATTTTGCAAGCGCCTCCGAAAACTTCTGCGCGGCGGCTTCGCTCAGCAGAACGCTGGAGTGGCCCAGCAGATGGTACGCGTTCACGTCGCGCGTGGAGAGCAGCGTCACGCCCTTCAGGTTGCGAACGCCCAGCCCCAGATTCCGGTTCTCGCTGTTATCCACCACCAGAACCGTGCGGCCCGCTTCCAGCTTTGCCAGCGCGCCCATCGCGTTCTTGGTCTTGTGATCGGCGAAATTGAAGGCCTGCACGATCTTCAACTCGCCATCCCGCACCTTGGCGGACAATGCCGAGCGCAGCGCGCCGAGCATCATCTTCCGCGGCAGTTTGTAGCTGTAGTCGCGCGGTTGCGGTCCATGGACCGTGCCGCCGCCCCGCCATATGGGAGAGCGGATGGAACCCACGCGCGCCCGGCCGGTGCCCTTCTGCTTCCACAACTTCTTTCCGGAGCCGGCAACGTCGGACCGTACTTTGGTCTTATGCGTACCCGCGCGCAAGCCGGCCTGATAGTGCCGCACGGCCTCGTACAGCAGGGCTTCATTGACGTCCGCGCCGAAGACCTCGTCGGCAAGCTCGAGCTGCCCGACCTTTTGATTGTTTAAATCCACTACATCGACTGTCGGCATGGCGAGTTACCTCTTCGACCTCCGCACCATTACATATCCGCCGTTCGGCCCGGGCACCGCGCCCTTCACTACGAGCACGTTATCCTCGGTATCCACGTCGATGACTTCCAGGTTCCGTACCGTCACGCGGGCGTTGCCCATGTGACCGCCCATTCGCATGCCGGGAAGGACGCGCGAAGGATAGCTGGATGCGCCGATCGAACCGGGAGCGCGATGGAACATGGATCCGTGGGAGCCTTCGCCGCCACGGAAGTGATGGCGCTTCACAACGCCGGCAAAACCCCGGCCTTTGCTGATGCCAATCACGTCAACCATGTCCTTGGGTTTGAACTGATCCACCAGCACTTGGTCGCCGGTCTTCAGATCTTCCCCGTCCGGACCCAGAGGGAACTCGCGCATGAACTTAGCTCCGTCCACGCCCGCCTTCTTCAAACGGCCCGTGGTCGGCTTGTTGATGCGCTGCGGCTTGATAAACTCAACCAGCCCGAGTTGCACGGCATCGTAGCCATCCACCGTGGGAGTCTTGCGTTGCACGACCATGCACGGGCCAGCCTTCAGCAGCGTAACCGGTACGGCCTGACCATCCGGCCGAAACATCTGCGTCATTCCAATCTTCTTGCCAAGGATTCCTGGACTCATGTCAACATCCTTAGGGGCCATGGGCCGGGCGCCCCGGGCCGGGGGAAACCCGAGCCCGCCGCCCGCTTGCGGCCCAACAAATCTCTCAATCTTTCAATGAAGCCGCCCGTGGCCGCCGCCTGATTTCGCAGACACGGCCCCGAACCGCGGCCTTACTTGCCGAACGCCTTAATTTCGACATCCACGCCGGCCGGCAGGTCGAGCTTCATCAGCGCGTCCACTGTCTGCTGGGTCGGCTCCAGAATGTCTAACAGCCGCTTGTGCGTCCGGATTTCAAACTGCTCCCGCGACTTCTTATCGACGTGGGGCGAGCGCAGCACCGTCGTCACGCTGCGTGACGTGGGCAGCGGGATCGGACCGGCAACTTGCGCGCCGGTCCGCTTCGCCGTGTCGACGATTTCGGTCGTGGATTGATCTAGCACCCGATGGTCGTATGCCTTCAACCGGATGCGAATGCGTTCTCTAAGAGCCATGTGTGCCTACTTCAGAATCTCGGTTACGGTCCCGGCGCCGACAGTGCGGCCGCCTTCGCGAATCGCGAAGCGCAAGCCCTTGTCCATGGCCACCGGCGTGATCAACTCTACCGACAGGTCCACGTTGTCGCCAGGCATCACCATCTC
>CAIYHG010000031.1 GCA_903925975.1 uncultured Acidobacteriia bacterium
CCGGTTTGAGTACGGCGGCGGAGAGAAGTATCCGCAACTGGTGCGCGATACGGCGGTTCCGGACCTGCTTTCGGCGATCGCCGCCGCTGCCGTAAAATAGCCTGTACGGCCGGCCGCCGGCGCCCGCGTAGCGGGGCGGCCGGCGGCGAGTCCACAGTGTGCGCGGCCCGAACACGTGCGCCGGGTGGGCTCGATGATGCAAAATAGGGAAGAAGCAAACAATTTTGTGGCGACCCGAGCCCCCGGTTTCCCGTGGCGGACGGGAGCGCTTGCCCCGAGAGATCGAACGAGGTCGATGTGAAGAATTTTTTGCCGGCTCTTGCCTGTGTGTGCCTGCTGTCCGGGTTGTGCGCTCCGCGCCTCGGCGCTCAGATAGCCCCGCCCGAAGGCCAAGCGACGCCCGTCGCACCGGAGATACCCAAGTATCCGGATCTGCGGCGGCCCGGCGAAAGAGGGTACTCCATAGGCGTGGCCGTCTGGACGGTGAATCCCAAGCCGCTACTGACCAAAGGAGAGGCTTCGCCGAGCGATTACCCGGGAGATCTCTTGCTGCCGGGAAAGCCGAAGTACGATCAGGGTTTCGAGTTTGGCATTGCGGCGGGACTTCACAACACGCTCAGGCTATCGTACTCAATCGCCTCCGGCGTGGGAATGGTAAAGGCGCCGGGCGATACCTATGATTTCTATTGGGGCCGGCACTATGTAGGCGGGACCTTGCTCGATACGAGTTACAAGATGCGCATCGCCAAGCTGTCGTTCGACTACCTGACTTGGCCTTACCCGGTGAAGACGAGCAGTTTCCGTCTCAAGACGCTTTGGCAGCTTCACTATGCCGGGCTGAAGGGCGGCATGGACGCGCCGGAACTGGCGACGACAGACTCCGCGGGGAACTTCCTGGTGGATTCCAGTGGCAATCCACTGAGTTACAGGGCGCATGGCACGCGCTTTGCGATTTTGCCAGCGGTGGGCCTGGGTGTGCAGGAGTATCTCGGAGACCACCTCCGCCTGGAAGCCAACGCCGCGGGTTTCGCGATTCCGCACCACGCCCGTCTCTGGGACGCGGACGCCAGCGTGAATCTGCGGTTTGGGCCAGTGGAAGTCCGCGCGGGAGCGCGCGCCTACCAATTGCGCACCTCCCCGAGACAGGAATCCTGGATTCGTACGACGATGACCGGGCCTTTCATCGGAATCCGCTTCTACTCGGACTAACTCCCAATCGAAGCGGCGCACGGGCTGGACGTGCGGCCGTCTCACTGGCCTAGCAATAACTCGACCCGACGGCACTCCCCTGAATGGGGGGCAGCACCGTTCCCCTAATGGGTGTTCCGCGCGGCGCCCAAATCCCTTACTCTGTCCGTAGCCAATCTCACCATCCCTGATCCGTTTCCGGGCGCCGGCAATACCTCACCGGCGCCCGGGGTTGTGCGTAAGTCGCGGCAGGACTCGGGGGGTGGATTTCGTTCGGGAGCAGCCTTGGCATCGCAGACGGAAGCCTGTCTCCCCCAAATTGGGGATCTCAGGGGTGGACTATCAGGTGTTCTAGAGCCCTATCGAAATACCTTATGCTATTCAGCATACTTGTTGTATCCTTTACGGAGCGCCAATGTATACCATCCGTGCGCGAAAGAGTATGGGTGCCTTTCGGAATGGGGTAGCAGCCCTGATGCACGAGTCGAACGGGGAGTTGAAGCTTGAAACTGAAAATCGTCTTAACGTTTATCGTTTTCCTGATTGCTACTGTCCCGGTTTGGGGGCAGGCCAGCCAGGTTTCGCAGATTAGCGGAACCGTTCAGGACGCAACCGGCGCGGCTATTCCCGGCGCCGAAATCAAGGCCGAAAACATCGACACCGGCGTAGTCCGGACTGTCACAAGCGGCGCGGACGGAAACTATATTATCTCTGCGCTGGCTGTGGGTCCTTATAAGCTCCAGGTAGCGAAAGCCGGGTTTTCCACCTACGTGCAGACCGGGATCATCCTGCAGGTGAACTCGAACCCTTCGATCCCCGTCTCGTTGAAGATCGGGCAAGTTACCGAACAGGTGGAAGTGCAGGCAAACGCAGCGCAGGTGGAAACGCACTCCACCGGCGTTGGGCAGGTTATCGATAACGCGCGCGTGCTCGAGTTGCCGTTGAACGGGCGGCAGATCACGTCCCTGGTGACGCTCTCTGGCGGCGCGAACGACTTTGTGCCGGTGAGCGCCGGGCAATCTCTGGTATCGAACAAGAACTATCCCACTTCGACCGCGTTTTCCGTAGCGGGCGGGCAGGGCGGTTCGACGCTCTTCCTGCTGGACGGCGGCGTGAACATGGATCCGATTTCGAATATCGGACTGCCGATGCCTTTCCCGGACGCGCTGCAGGAATTCAAAGTGGAGACCAGTTCTCTGCCGGCGAACTATGGCAGCCAGCCCGGCGGCGTGATCAACGTGGTCACCAAGGGCGGCACCAATGAGTTCCACGGCGATGCGTTCTGGTTTATCCGGAACACGGCAGTGAATGCCCGCAATTTCTTCGCGACGGGCGGCGACGGTTTGAAGCGCAACCAGCTCGGCGGCGTGATCGGCGGGCCGGTGGTCAAGAACAAGCTGTTCTTCTTCGCCGGGTATCAGGCCACGCTCGAAAGAGTGACGCCGAGTTCCACGTTCACCTACGTTCCCACGGCCCAGGCGCTGGCGGGCGACTTCACAGCGATGATGTCCACGCCGTGCGTATCGAGCAACGTGACCCTGAAGGCCCCGTTCGTGAACAATAAGATCGACCCGGCGCTGTTCAACAAGGTGGCGCTGGCGTACTTGAAGTACGTACCGGTTTCTACCGACCCCTGCGGGAAGGTCTACTTCTCGATTCCGACCAAGAGCAACGAAAACCAGGGCGTCACCAGGATCGATTGGACGGTCAACGACAAGCACACTCTGTTTGTGCGCTACTTCGTGACCGACTACGAGCGCCCCTCCTCCTTCTCGCCGACGAACCTGCTGTTGATGTCGACCGATAACAGCGTGGGCTTGTCGAACCGCGTGCAGACGGGCGTTATCGGGCACACGTTCATCATTTCGCCCACTACCATCAGTTCGCTGCGCACCGGTTTCAGCCGCGGGAACGTATTGCGTTATAACCCGGATGGCATGCCCACGCCGACCTCGCTGGGGTCGAAGGTTTATCAGGGCGTTCCGGGATTCATTCAGATGGGTCCGGGCGGCGGCTATTTCAGCCCGGTTTGCACGAACTGTTCGCCGGGCCCGTGGGTTTCCAACAGCCTTCAGGGTTCGTGGGATTTGAGCCTGGTTCGCGGAGCCCATCAGGTTTCCGTGGGCGTGCTTTCGCTCAAGAACATCCTAACGGCCTATGGGAACTTCCAGAAGAACGGGAACTTCTCGTTCAACGGCGCGGCGACCGGCAACGTGCTGACGGACCTCATGATGGGCGCGCCGTCGAGCATGTTGCAGAGCATGGGCCAGTTGGCCGCGGAGCGGGTGTGGACCCCCTCCATGTATGCTCAGGACAATGTGCGCGTGAGTTCGAGGATCACGCTGAACCTCGGCATCCGTTGGGATCCGTTCCTGGCTCCGCACAAGCGCCTGCCGGGGATGGTGAGCATTTACGACCCGGCCTGGTTTGCGGCCGTAGTACGCAGCAAGAAGTTCACGAATGCGCCGGTCGGCGTGCTCTGGGATGGGGAAGACCAGATGCCCGGCAACGGGGCCTACTTCTTCAACCGCGTGAAAGAATTCGCCCCGCGGTTCGGCATCGTGTTTGACCCGCGCGGCAAGGGACTGGAGACGATTCGCGCCGGCATGGGCATCTTCTACGGAACCACGCCGCTGTTCCTTTCGGTGGCAACGCACACTCCGTATGCAAGCCCGGTGACGCTGTCATTTGCTTCGACCGCGCTGAACGCGCTTTCCGACCCATGGGCCGGCCAGCCGACGGCTAATCCTTTCCCCGTGACGAACGTAAGTCCTACCGTCGGCTTCTCGGTTTTCGGCGGCGGACTGGGCACGTTCGCGGCTCACCCGAAGCCCACCTACATGCAGCAGTGGAACCTCGCGTTCCAGAAGCAACTTCCGCAGGACTGGCTGTTCTCTGCCACGTATCTGGGGAACAAAACGGTTCACCTGATGATGGCGGACCCGAACAACTACGCCACTTATGTTCCGGGCAACTGCGTAGCCGGGCAATACGGCCTGACGGCCGCCGGGCCTTGCTCCACTACGGGCAATGCCAACTATCGCCGCCTGATGATTCTGGCGAACCCCACCGAAGGCAGGTATTACGCAGGGTTGTCGAACCTGGATAACACCGCCAACGCCACTTACAACGGCCTGCTGGTTTCGATGCAGCACCGCTTTGCGCACGGCTTCAGCATTCTGGCCAACCACACCTGGTCGCACTGCCTCACGGAGAACGAAGTTCAGCTCAACGGGGGCGGCACCGGGCAGAACCCGCTGGACCGCCACGCGGAGTACGGGAACTGCCTCTCCGACCGGCGGCACGCCTTCAACTTCACCGGCGTGGTGAAGAGCCCCACTTTCGAAGCAGCGTGGATGAAGGCCATCTTGGGGAACTGGCAGGAATCGACCATCTTCACCGCCGCGACCGGCAGCTTCCTGACGCCCTCGGTGGGCGTAGATAACTCGCGGACCGGACAGGGCGACCGCCCGAACGTTGTGGGTAATCCCAATGCGGCTACCCGGACGCTATCGGCGTGGTTCGACAAGACCGCGTTCGTATCCAACACTGTGGGCACGTTCGGTAACGCGGGCCGCGGCATCATCCTCGGCCCGGGCTCCTGGAACGTGGACATAGCTCTTTCCAGGACGTTCCAGGTGAAGGAAGGCCAGAGAGTGGACTTCCGCGCCGAAGCGTTCAACCTGTTCAACCACGCCCGCTTCGGGAACCCTGGCACGGCCATGAACAGCCCGACGAGTTACGGCGTAATCACCACCGCGCGCGACCCGCGCATTCTGCAAGGCGCCCTGAAGTTCGTCTTCTAGGCGGCAGGCAAATCAAGAGCGTGAAAGGGCGGGCTTAAGGGCCCGCCCTTTCGTGTTTTGCTTTGAGCTTCAATGACAAAGGCAGCTTTGGGGGTGTGGTCATTGTTACCAGTTCGTTCTAGTTTCTTCTCCGCCGCATTGGCGGTTCTTACGGCAATGTCCGCCGGCGCGGCCGCTATCGGCGGACGCATTCACGACGCCTCCGGCCATCCTTTGAAGGATGTTGCCGTGACGGCTGAGAACAGCCCCAAGGTGTTCTCAGCCGCGGACGGCGAGTTCTCGCTTCAGCCGGCCGCCGCAGCCGGCAAAGTGACGGTGCTGTTCGAGGCGCCGGGATACTATGCGGAAACAGTGGTCTGCGACGTAGAGGGTCAGCCGGCGCCGCTTGATGTGACGCTCACTCCGCAAGGCGTTGTGAGGGAGCAAGTGAAAGTGGTGGCATCGCGGTTGAATATCTCGCTGGCTTTGATACCGGCGGCTACTTCCGTCGTTGGGCCGCAGTCGCTCGACGCCATGCCGCGCGGAATCGCCATCGATGAGCCGCTGGCGAGCGTGCCGGGCGTGAAGGTGGATAACCAGGCGAATGGGGAACGCGTGCATCTTTCGATTCGCGGCCAGGGCATCCTGAGCGAGCGCGGAATTCGCGGCATTCAAGTGTTGTACGACGGCATTCCGTTGAACGATCCGAGCGGTTTCTGCCCCGACGTCTTCGACGTGGATTGGCTGGGCGTTCAGGAGGTAAACGTAGTCCGCGGGCCGGTGGCGTTTCTTTACGGCGGCGGCTCGGCGGGCGGCGTGATCGATATCCGAACGCGCGCGGCGGATTTTTCGCCCTTGCACGGCGGCGTATGGACCGAGGGCGGCTCGAACGGGTTCTATAAGACCCGGGGCGAGGCGTCGGGGACGGGCAAGGGCGTGAGCTATCTGATCTCAGGATCGCGAACCGCAGGCGACGGCTATCGCGAGCACACGGCTTACTGGGGCAACAACATCTATGGACGCCTGGGCTTCAACCCCGTTCGCAGGCTGCGGCTGAACCCGTTCGTCATAGGGACCGGGTTCTTCAGCCAAAACGCCGAGGGACTCAATCTGAATTGGGGCTACCCAAGCGCGAACTGGTGGACCATGGCCAACCCGGATTCCCTGACCTACAACGAGTATCAATTGACGCACCGGGTGCTCGGCGGGATCACCGGGCAATTCGAAGCCACGGAAAACCAACGGCTGTCTTTCACGTTCTACGCGCGGCATACGGGCTACACCGAATCCGTTCCCTCCTCAGTGGCTCACCGCGGCCTCAACGCGCCGGGAGGCTCAGCGCAGTACGAGGTTGAGTCGGGCGCGGGAACCGTCAGGAACCATCTATCGATTGGCCTCGACCTGGATAGCCAGTTCATCACCGACCGGCCGCGCGCCAACATGGGCAATGCGGTGGACGGGGCCGTGGTTGCGGACCAATCCGTCACGCAGCGCCGCACGGGCGGATTTATCACCGACCGGATCAGCGTGGGCCAGCGGCTCACGTTACTCGCGGGCCTGCGGTTTGACCGCATCAGCAACGAATTGACCGACCGTTTTCGCGCCAATGGGCTGGATCTTTCGGGCAGCCAGAACTTCAAGCACGCTACCGGGCGGTTGGGCGCCACATGGAACCTCGGCAAGAATACGGGGATTTATGCTTCCTGGGGCCAGGGCTTTATGCCGCCCGCCACGGAGGAGTTGTACGCCAATCCGGCGGCGCTGGGCGGATTTAATAAATCGCTGGTACCCGCCAAGTCGAAGGGCGAGGAATTGGGAGTCAGAAGCGGGGTTGCCGGGCGCGTTTTCTGGGATGTCGCGTTCTTCCATCTGGCGACAAGCAACGACTTCGAACGGTATCGCATTACGAGCCGGCCGCTGGAGACATTCTACGGCAACGCGGGGGAGAGCCGCCGCTACGGCCTGGAAAGCTCGGTCCGGTGGCTGCCCACGCCGCGCGTGACGGTGACCGCCGCGCACACCTATTCGAATTTCACGTATACCCGGTATTCCAGTCTGACTTACGCCGGCAACCTGACAGGGAACGACCTGCCCAACTCGCCACGCCAGCAGTTCTATGCCGATGCCAGCTTTGAGATCGTGAAGACCTGGGTGATCGGAGCAAGCACAGGGGGATACTCGCGCGCTTATATAGACCCCACGAACAAGACTTCGATAGACGCCTACGGCCTGTTGAACGCCCGTTTGAGCAAGAGCTGGCACAGGCGCGGCGCCTACGGTACGTTCTTTGTGGCGGGAAAGAATCTGACCGGAAAGCAATACATTGCCTTCACCGAACCGGATCCGGATGGCAGCTCCTACCAGCCAGGCTCGAACCGGGAGGTGTTTTGCGGCGTCCAGGTCCGTTTCTGAGGATGGAATCGAGACAAGGCAAGCCGATGCCGCGCCTGTCACAACTCGGTGCGCTGTCACTCCCCGGAATGGGGGATCGTTTCGTTCCACTAATAGGTGTTTCGAACTGTCACTCGAATGCCGTACTCTGGCTGTGATTAACCTCGCTAGTTCCGAGCGATTTCCGGGGGCCGAGGCCAGAAGCTTCGGCGCCCGGGACGCCGGCGTATCCGGAATGTTGAGCAGGAAGCCGCGCTACAATATCCGTTCAAATACCTTGACTGCCATTCGCTTGGGGAGATCCGCCTTGAAGGGGCGGTGGCCTGGCGAGCCGTCTATGTCTGAGCGCGAGCTTGAATTGCCGCCTTGGTCCGGAGCCACTATGAAGGCGTGGTCAGGGGTCCCTTGGCGCTTGCTCGCGCTGGCTCTGCTGGCGATCTCCGGGGCGGCCTACGCTACCGACGTGGGGGCTGACAGTCGCACGGTCCAGTTGCCGGTAGTGGAAGGAAAGGACGTCCGCTTCACTCACCTGACCTCCGAGCAACTGCAACGGAGCGTGGAAGAGGTCCTACAGGACGATCAGGGCTTCATCTGGTTCGGCACTCGCGACGGGTTGAAGCGTTACGACGGCTATCGCATTCGGGAGTTCCGCTCCGACCCGGACGACCCACACAGCCTCAGCGGCAATAGGATCTGGGCGATATTCAAGGACCGCTCCGGCAACCTGTGGGTGGGAACCGATCCCGGTTTGGACCGGTATGACCCCGTCGGAGAGCGTTTCATCAGATATCGGGCCGAGCCCGCAGGCAGTCTTGAAGGGCCAATCTACAACATCTACCAGGACCGTGAAGGAGTCATGTGGCTGGCCACGCTGCATGGCCTAAACCGGTTCGATCCCGCCACAAGGAAGACAGTCCGCTATCAACATGCGCTCGGCGACTCCTCCAGCCTGAGCAACAATTCGATCAAGTCCACTCTGGAGGAGCGCGATGGAACATTCTGGGTCGCAACGGCCGAAAGCCTCGACGTTTTCGACCGTAAGTCCGGCAAGGTGACTCGCCGTTTTTCGATGCAGCAGGGACTCGAAGCGGGAAGAGTGCATCTGTTCGAGGATAGTGCGGGGGTTGTGTGGGCCTCATCGGAATCCTCGTTCGGGTTGACCTCGATTGACCGGTCGAAGAACCGAATTACTCACTATGAGCTCGGCAGCGGCGCCGGCGCGTTCTTCAGCGCGATCCACGAGGACGCCGACGGAAATCTGTGGATGGGAACGGCCAACAACGGGTTGTTCAAACTCGATCAAGATCGGCAGCGATTTGTCCACTACGGCCAGGACCCCAGCAATCCGCGCGCATTGAGTTCCGGCCAGGTGCTGGCCCTCTGTGAAGACAAGGAGGGGAATATCTGGGCCGGTACGATTGGCGGCGTCGATCGCTTCCCCAGTAAGCCATCGCCATTCCGAACGTACCAGCACGAACCTGGAAACCCCAACAGTCTGGCGGCGAACCGGGTGCAGACGGTCTTCGAGGATAGTCATGGTTCCCTTTGGGTGTCAGCCAGGTCCGAGTTGAACCGGCTGGATCCGAAGACGGGAAAGATCAAGAAGTACCGGACGAGCGATGGGACCAGCGGCACCGGCAACTCCGTGGTGAGATCGATTGCGGAAGACAGCTCCGGAGCGCTGTGGCTGGGCACATACAGCGGCCTGAATCGCCTGGATTTGAGCACCGGGAACGTGACATCCTACCATCACGACCCGTCGGACCCGCTCAGCCTGAGCGATGACAACGTTCCGGCCGTGTTTTTCGATAGCCGTGGCGTGTTGTGGGCCGGGACGATGGGCGGCCTCAATTCATTCGATCCAAAGACCGGACGGTTCCGCCGCTACATCGCAGACACTCAGCGTCAGGCGTCCTATTACGTGATTGCCGAAGATGCGCAGGGCACGCTTTGGCTGGGAACGCTGGCTTCCGGTCTGCAAAGCCTCGACCCGCGGACCGGGAAGTTCACTATTTACCGGCACAGCACCGGAACGGCCGGAACCTTGAGCAGCGACGAGATCGAAGCGCTCTATATCGACCGCGCGGGAATCATCTGGATTGGAACGCCGAACGGGCTGAACCGGTTCGATCCGGCCAGCGGGGCCTTTTCCGTTTACCGCGATCGCGATGGCCTGCCGAACAACAACGTGAACGGCATCCTGGAAGACGGGCGGGGAAATCTGTGGCTCAGCACCAACAACGGCCTTTCCCGATTCGATCCGCGCGCAAAGAAGTTCACGAACTACTACTCTTCGGACGGGTTGGTAAGAAACGACTTCAACGGCCCCCATTCCGGCTGGAAGAGCGCGACCGGCGAACTGTTCTTCAACTCGTACGGCGGATTGGTGGGCTTCTTTCCCGAAGAGGTGATCGACAACTCATTCGTACCGCCGGTGGTGCTTACGGACTTTCAATTGTTCGGCAAACCCGCGCCGATCGGCGAAACGTCTCCGCTGAAGCAATCGATTACGCTGACGCGCTCGCTCACTCTCTCGCACGGGCAGAACGTGTTCTCCCTGGAGTTTTCGGCCCTCAGCTATGTGAGCCCGGAGCAGAACCGATTCCGCTACCAGTTGGAAGGGTTGGAAACGGCATGGAATGAGATGCAGGGCTCTCACGGACTGGTGACGTACACCACTCTGGCGCCGGGCGATTATGTGTTCCGCGTGCAGGGAACCAATAACCGCGGCGTTTGGAACGAGCAAGGCGTTGCGCTCCAAATCCATATCCTGCCGGCGTGGTGGCAGACGTGGTGGTTCCGGCTGCTGGCAGGCGCCGCGCTGTCGCTGGCGATCGCCGGCGCGTATCTCCGGCGGCTGCGCGGGATCGAGCGGCATTTCCAGAGCGTTCTGAAGGAACGCGTGGCGGAGCGGACGCGCATCGCCCGGGAGCTGCACGATACGCTGCTGCAAAGCGTCCACGGCTTGATGTTCCGGCTGCAGGCGGTGCGCAACATGCTGCCCCGGCGGCCGGAGGAAGCGATCCAAGCTCTCGATAGCGCGATCGACAGAGTGGAGCAGGCCGCGGTGGAGAGCCGGGACGCCATTCAGAACCTGCGTCACGAAACGGTGGGGCAGGGAGACATCACCGAATTGTTGACGACGCTGGGTCAAGACCTTGCGCGCGCTCAGGACGCGAATGGCTCGCCGTCCACGTTTCGGATCACAGTGACGGGGCCGCGGCGCGCGCTGCCCGCGGCGCTGCAGGACGAGATCTATCGCATCGGCCACGAGTTGCTGCAGAACGCATTCCGCCACGCGCACGCCAGCCGGATCGAAGTGGAGCTGCACTACGGCGCCCGCATCTTTGGGCTGAGCGTTTCCGATGACGGGAAGGGGATCGACCCGAGAGTGCTGGACCAGGGCGGTAGCGCCGGACACTGGGGCTTGCTGGGGATTCGTGAGCGGGCCAAAGAGATCGGCGCCCGGTTGGACATCCGCAGCGAACCCGGCACGGGGACGGAAATCCAACTCTTCGTACCCTTCCACGGCGCCAGTGAGGCGTCCGGCGGCGGATTCAAGCTGTTTCGCAAGCGGGAGAAAACCTATGGCCATAAATCCTAGTCCGATTCGAGTGCTGGCCGTTGACGACCATGCTCTTCTCCTTGAGGGCATCGCCGCGCTGATCGGCGCCGAATCCGACATGATTTTGGTGGCGGAAGCCTCAAACGGAGAGGAAGCGCTGGCCCAGTTCCGGCTGCACCGGCCGGATGTGACGTTGATGGATCTGCAAATGCCCACGCTGAACGGCATCGAAGCCATTACCAAGATTCGGGCCGAGTTCCCCAACGCGCGATTCATCGTTTTGACAACGTACACGGGCGATGTGCAGGCGTCGAGGGCTCTCAAAGCGGGGGCGCAGGGCTTCCTGTTGAAGGCGCGCGTTCACAAGGAACTGCTGGAAACGATTCGCGCCGTCCACGCCGGGCAAAAGCGGATACCGCCGGAAGTGGCGATTGAGCTTGCCAGCCACGCCGGGCAGGACGCGTTGACCGCGCGCGAGATCGAAGTGCTCCGCCTGATTGCGAACGGGAACAGCAACAAGCAGATTGCGGCCCGCCTTCTGGTGGCGGAAGAAACCGTTAAGAGCCACGTGACCAGCATTCTCGCCAAACTGGGGGCGCAAGACCGGACGCACGCGGTCACAATCGGGCTGAAGCGTGGAATCATCGACCTGTAGGTCCCCCGAATGGGGGAGGGTGAGCTTGGACTATTGGGTGTTTGGATGGCGGAGACAGTCTCCTATGCTTTAGGAGGTTGCCTTCTCAAAACGGTTGTAGGGTGGCGTGTGCCATCTGCGGCCGGCCGGGTTGCTCCGGAACTGGTTGGGCGCAATATTGGCGGAAGGCGGGGTGACCGAGCCCTCCGTGTAGCTCTTTGGCCGAAGCCGGCAGCCGATGCCGGCGCGTAAAGGGGATTCTATGAGAAAGACATCGTTCTTAATCGCAGCATTGGCCGCGTCGGCGCTATTTCTGGCGCCGGCCGGGTCCCAGATTGTCGAAACGAAAGTGCCGGGCGACCCGGTGGCGGTTGACGGCGGGCAGGTAGCGGGCAAAGTACTGGCTTCCGGCGTGAAGGCCTACTTTGGCGTCCCGTTCGCCGCCGCTCCGGTGCGCGAACTGCGCTGGAAAGAGCCGCAGGCGCCCAAGCCCTGGAAGGGCGTCTACAACGCCGACCGCAAGATGCCTGAGTGCATTCAGGTACTGCGTCCGCACAACATCAACCATTACTTCGGCGAAGAGGCCACGAGCGAAGATTGCCTGTACATGAACGTTTGGGCTCCGCCCGGCGCCACGGCGACTTCGAAACTGCCGGTGATCGTATTCATCTACGGCGGCGGCGGGACCATCGGGTCCTCGGGCAGCGCGCTCTATGACGGCGAGCAGGTGGCCACGCGCGGCGCGGTGTTCGTGAACTTCAATTACCGCGTAGGCATATTCGGCTTCATGGCGCATCCGGACCTTACCAAGGAAGCGGGCGGCCACTCGGGTAACTACGGGTATCTGGACCAGAGCTTCGCCCTCAAGTGGATCAATCGCAACATCGCCAAGTTCGGCGGCGACCCGACAAAGGTGGTGATTTCGGGCCAGTCGGCCGGAGCGGGTTCGGTCATTCAGCAGACGTTCAGCCCGTTGTCCAAGGGATTGTTCCGCGGCGCAGTCATGTGGAGCACCTGCAACTGGACGGGCGACAACACTCCGCTGGCTGAGGCAGAGAAGACCGGCGTTGAAATCCAGAAGGCGCTGAAGGCAGAGACTCTCGAGGACATGCGCAACGTTCCGGCGGACCGGATTCTGGCCATTCAGGGCGAAAACCAGGTCGGCCTGTCGATTACGGGTTTCCGCACCGGCGGCGTGCTCGACGGCTATTTCATGCCCAAGAAGAAGGCCGATATTCTGGCGGCGCACGAGATCAACGATGTGCCGATCATCGCCAGCTACACGCACGACGAAGGGTCAAACGCGCTGAAGCAAACCAAGACGGTGGCGGAATACAAAGCCGCCGCGGCCACAATGTTCGGCGCGGCAGCCGATGAGTTCCTGAAACTGTACCCGGTTGCAGCCGATGCCGATATTCCCCGGATGGCACAGGAAGCGGCCAACGACGCCGGCGGTTTGGCGAGTTCCTGCGCCTGCGCTAAACTTCAGGCGCAATACAACAAATCGGCGACTTACATCATGGTGTATGCCCGGAAGCACCCGTACGCGCCCGGCGTGAAGATCGCGGATCAGGACCCGGTGACGATCGGGGCGTATCACACCAGCGAGGTGCCCTACTTCTTCGGAACGCAGGACGCCTTCAACCTGTTCCGCCCCACCCGCGCATGGACGCCGGCGGATCGCGACCTCTCGCAGAAGATGACTGCGTCCCTGATCGCGTTCGCCAACACCGGCAACCCGGCGACGCCAGACGTGAAGTGGCCGGCATGGAGCGCTCAAAACCAGCAGTACATGAGCTTCAACATTCCGATCACGGTGGAGAAGGTAAACACCCCGAGGATGGATTTCATGAACGCGCACCGTCCGGCGGCTGCCCCGCCGGCGCCGCGGCCAACCGGCTTCCCGCGCGACTAACCCTTGGTTTGCGGCTGCGGGGCAGGCTCAGGCCCGCCCCTGCCGCGATCTGTTCGCGGAGGGCGGGGAACAACTCCGCCCAACGCCTCGATTTCCTCTTTTGTCAGCTCCCGCCACTTGCCGATAGCCAGGGAATCGATCTGGATTGGCCCTATCGCCGTTCGTACCAGCTTCGATACCTTGCTTCCCATTGCCTCGATCATGCGCCGCACCTGCCGGTTCCGGCCTTCGGTGATGGTGATCTCGAGCCACGTGCGGTTCTCGCTATCCCGCAGGCGCTCGACGCGCGCCGGGCGGGTGGGCCCATCCACCAGCGTCACGCCATCCCGCAGTTTCTGGAGTTGCTCTTCGCTTAGAGAGCCGGAGGTCTTGATGCGGTAGGTCTTCGCCACTTCGTGGTCGGGGTTGGTGACCCTTTCGACGAAGTCCGTATCGTTGGTCATGATGAGCAGGCCGCTGGTGTCGAGGTCCAGGCGCCCCACCGGCGATAAGAAGGTGTCGATGCCTTCGAGCAAGTCGTACACCGTAGGCCGGCCCGCTGGATCGCGGTAGGTGGTGAGGAAGCCCTTGGGCTTATACAAGAGCAGGTATCTCTTGGCGGCATCCCGAATCGGTTTGCCGTCCAACGTCACTCGATCATTATCGAGGTCTACCCAGTGGTCCGGGGTCTGAACGATTTTGCCGTTCACACGTACTCTGCCGGCGCCAATCCAGCTTCGCGCCTCGGTTCTGGAGCCGAGCCCGGCCTTGGAAAACACTCGTTCCAAAGTTTTTAGGCGACGCTGCTGATTTTCCTTGTTGTTCGCGGCCATCGGGGTTGGAATGGAGCGGTACCAGTACCGATGTTACAGTAGGGCCAGGGGATTAGTCACGAAAACAATCCTGATTCGGGGAGCCCGCCAACTGCTCACACTGCGCGGTTCTCGCAATCCCCGCCGCGGGGCTGACCTCGGTGAGCTTGGGATCATTCAAGACGGTTCGCTACTGATACGCGACGGCGTGATCGCGGAAGTGGGGCCCACGCGGCGCGTCGAGAACCTCGCCGAGGCGCGGGGGGCTATCGAAGTGAATGCCGCAGGCCGGGTGGTGATGCCAGGCTTAGTGGATGCGCATACCCACCTGGTCTTTCCCCCGCCCGGCGCCGGCGACGAGGACCTTGCGGCGGCGGGCCGGCTGGTCCGCGGCGTCAACGCCCAGCGTCTGGAGACGCGCACGCGGAGCTGTCTGCAGGCAATGGCCCGGCACGGAACCACGACAGCGGAAGTGAAGACGGGCTGCGGGTGGGACGAGACCTCCGAACTGAAGGTGCTGCGCGCTCTGGCGTTGCTCAAGCGCGAAGCGGTTGAAGTGGTCCCCACCTGTCTTCTCCGGTTGCCCGCGGAGGGCGGCGAGCAGGAATTGCGCAAGGCCGTGGCCTGGGCCGCCGAGGAACTGCTTCCGAAGATACGGCGGCGGAAGCTTGCTCAGTTCGTGGATGTAGCCTGGTCCGACTCCCCGGAACATGCGAGCTTCCTGACCGAGTGCCTGAGCGCCGCGCAAAAGCTAGGACTGCCGTGCAAGACTCACGCCGAGTGCACAAACCCGGCGGCCGCGGTGAAGACCGCGGTGGAGCACCTTGCCGCATCGGTGGATCATCTGGAATATGCCAAGACATCGGAAGTGAAGCTGCTGGCAGGGTCGTCCACCATGGCGACTCTTCTTCCGTGCGCGTCGCTGGGGAATGACCGGGCGGTTGCGCCGGCGCGCGAGTTGATTGAAGGCGGGACGCCCATAGCGCTAGGCAGCGATTTCCACTCGCAGCACGCTCCCACGCTGAATATGCAGACGGTTGTAGCGGTGGCGTGCCTGCGGATGGGGCTCAGCCCGGCCGAAGCGATCTGCGCCGCCACGGTAAATGGCGCGTACGCCCTCGGGCGCGGAGACCGCACGGGTTCGCTCGAGCCGGGAAAACAGGCGGACGTGCTGGTGTTGAACGCCTCCGATTACCGGGAAGTGGCGCAGCGGCTGGGGATGAACCTGGTGCGGCTGACTCTGAAGCGCGGCGAAATCATCTATCGCGAAGGCGAAGTGACGCGGCGGGAGCCCGGCTCGATCTCCCCGAAGCTTCCTCACTGACGGAGATGCGACAATGGGACGGTGAGCTGCCGGACGGGCAGTCGCTGCCGTCGCTTGCGGCGGTGGAGGAAAGTCCGGTCTCCAAAG
The DNA here is from genome assembly GCA_903925975.1 of uncultured Acidobacteriia bacterium. Classification (GTDB taxonomy): domain Bacteria; phylum Acidobacteriota; class Terriglobia; order Bryobacterales; family Bryobacteraceae; genus BOG-224. Next base: position 15,681 of record CAIYHG010000031.1, read on the forward strand.
GGCGGCGTGCCGGCTAACGGCCGGGGGGGTCCTCACGGGCTCTACGGATAGCGCAACAGAAAAGATACCGCCTTCCGGCAACGGGAGGTAAGGGTGAAATGGTGCGGTAAGAGCGCACCGCGGCGGAAGCAATTTCGCCGGCATTGCAAACCCCACGCGGAGCAAGACCAAATAGGGGAGGAGGGGCGGCCCGTCCCGTTCGACTTCCGGGTAGGTTGCTAGAGCCGGGCAGTAATGCCCGGTCGAGATGAATGACTGCCGCCCGCAAGGGTACAGAAACCGGCTTATAGTCCGGCAGCTCTATTAAGACAGTATTTCGCCTTCTCCAGCCGCCTCCTAGGCGGATGGCTGCGGAGCCAGCAACAAATCCAGAAACGATTGCGTTGCTGCGTTGAATTGCTTGCGGCGGCGGTGAAGAATTCCCACCGGCCGCTGAAGTTCGGGAGCGTGCAGGCGGACCGCGACCAGACGCCCCTGTGCGATTTCCGCTTGCATGGTGCGGGCGGGGAGCAGGCTGATGCCCGAACCGAGAGCTACGGCTTCCTTGATCATCTGGATGTTGTCGAAGTGCATGGCGAGGTTCACCGTCACTCCGTTGGAGCGCAAGAAACGGTCCAGCTCCCGGCGGATAGTGAGGTCTTCGTCGAAGGCCACGAAATCCTGGCCATTCAGGTCGGCGGGGTAGACCTCCTTGGCGGCGGCGAAGGGGTGCGTGGGCGGAACTGCGACCTGTATTTCCTCGTTGCGCCAGGGGATGGCCGCCACCTCGCGGCTCGCGGCGGGATAGCTGACGATTCCGAGGTCGGCCTGATCGTTGCGCACCAGGTCGTAGACTTTTTCCGGGCGTTCGTACTCCACTGAGAGGTGAGCGGCAGGATGCAGGCCGGTGAACTCCTCTTGAAGGCGAGTGATCTCCGAGAGGCCGATGGAGTATATGGAGGCCACTCGCACGGTCCCCTCGATGGCGCCCTTCAGGTCCGCCAGGGCGCGGTTGAACTCCTCCTCGCGGCGCAACACGTCGCGGCAGAACTCATAATAGAGCTTTCCAGCGGGGGTCAACTCAAGCGGCCGCTTGCCTCTATCGAACAAAACGACTGCGAGCCTACGTTCCACCTCCTGGACGTGCTGGCTAGCCGCAGATTGACTTACGCCACCATGAGCGGCGCCGCGCGTCATGCTCTTTGTGGCTGCTATGTCTTTGAAAAGACGGAGATCCCAAAATGGCACAACCAAATCTTATCATAAGTCAAGGTGATTGTGAGTGATTACCAAAACTTTATTGTCTAATATTGTCCAGGGGTGGTAGACTAATCCAAAGTGAGCGTCCCCATGAATGATTTCACTGTGAGTCCAGGTCTACCCAAAGCTCAGGGACTGTACGATCCCCGCAACGAGCGCGACGCCTGCGGCATCGGCTTCGTGGCCAGCATCCGCGGCGAACGGTCGCATGACGTAATCGAGAAAGGGATCGGGGTCCTGGTCAACCTGACGCACCGCGGGGCGAGCGGATGCGACCCCCAAACCGGCGACGGGGCGGGCGTCCTGATTCAAATACCGCACAAGTTCTTTGTCCGCGAGTGCGAAAAGAAGTTGGGGATCGCTCTGCCGGCTCCCGGCGAATACGGCGTGGGCATGATGTTTCTGCCGGTGGAACCGGCCGCGAGGTTGCAGTGCGAAGGCGTGGTGGAGCGCATTGTCCGCGAGGAGGGACTGAACGTGCTTGGCTGGCGCGATACGCCCATCGATGGCTCGGCCATCGGCCGCGTGGCGCGCGTGTCGCAGCCGTACATTGAGCAGGTGTTCGTCAGCCGCGCGAAGGGCATGACCGAAGACCAGTTGGAGCGCAAGCTCTATGTGATCCGGAAGCGCTGCGAAGCCGAGATTGCGGCCTCCGACATTCGCGAAAAAGAATTCTTCTACGTTCCCTCACTCTCGGGAAGAACTATCGTATACAAGGGCCTGCTGCTGGCTCCTCAAATCGCCAAGTTTTATCCGGAACTGAGCGACCCCGAAGTGGTGAGCGCGTTGTGCCTGGTGCATCAGCGGTTCTCCACCAACACCTTCCCCACATGGCATCTGGCGCACCCGTTCCGCTACATCGCGCATAACGGGGAGATCAACACGCTGCGCGGGAACGTGAACTGGATGCACGCGCGGCAATCGGTGCTGGCTTCGCCGCTGTTTGGAGACGACATCAAGAAGCTGTTCCCCGTGGTTCAGCCCGGCGGCAGCGATTCGGCGGCATTTGATAACGCTTTCGAGTTGCTGCTGATGGCAGGGAGATCGCCGCAACACGCCATGGCCATGCTGATTCCGGAAGCGTGGTCGAAGAACAAGCACATGAACCCGCAGAAGCGGGCGTTTTACGAATACCATGCCTCGTTAATGGAGCCCTGGGACGGCCCCGCGGCTATGGCGTTCACTGACGGCCGCTCGATCGGGGCCACGCTCGACCGCAACGGACTGCGCCCGGCGCGCTACCTGGTGACCAAGGACGATCTGATCGTCATGGCGTCGGAAACCGGAGTGCTGCCGGTGGCGCCCGAAGACGTCCGGCTCAAGGGCCGGCTGCAGCCGGGCAAGATGCTGCTGGTGGATACGGCGGAGGGACGCATTATTTCGGACCGCGAATTGAAATCGCGGCTCTACGGGCGGAACCCCTACCAGCTCTGGTTGAAAGAGAATCAGATCACGCTCGATCAGCTTGCCGATCCGCCGCGCCAGCACGGTTCCGATAGCAGCACGCTGATCAGCCGCCAGAGGGCCTTCGGCTATACCGAGGAAGATCTGAAAATGATCCTGACGCCGATGGCCGAGAAGGGCGAGGAGCCGATAGGCTCCATGGGCGCCGATACGCCGCTGGCCTGTCTCTCGGACAGGCCGCAGCCGCTGTTCAATTACTTCAAGCAACTGTTCGCGCAGGTGACCAACCCGCCCATCGATCCCATCCGGGAAGAGATGGTGATGTCGCTCACCAGCTATATCGGCACAGAGCGGAACATCCTCGACGAAACTCCACAGCACTGCCACACGCTGAAGCTGCCGCATCCGATCCTGACCAACTTTGACCTGGAGAAGCTGCGCCGGGTATCGCAAGGCGACTTCCTCGCGACGACGCTGCCCCTGCTATATGCGGCGGAGGAGGGGGCCAGAGGACTCGAACGGGCGCTGATGCAGCTCTGCCGGCGCGCCACCCTGGCGATTCAATCCGGGTACACGCTGCTGATTCTTTCGGACCGGGGCGTCGATCCGGATTGGGCGCCGATTCCGAGCCTGCTGGCCGTGGCGGCTCTGCACAACCACCTGGTTCGCGAGGAGTCGCGCACTCAGGTGGCGCTGATCGTGGAATCGGGCGAGCCGCGCGAGGTGATGCACTTCGCGCTGCTGATCGGCTACGGCGCGAGCGCCGTGAACCCATATCTGGCTCTGGAAACTATCGAATCCACGCCCGAGGGAGTGGACCATTTCATCAAGGCCATCAACAAGGGCCTGATGAAGACCTTCTCGAAGATGGGCATCTCGACTCTGCAAAGTTACCGCGGCGCGCAGGTGTTCGAGGCTATCGGACTAAGCAAGGATCTGGTGGAGCGTTATTTCACCGGAACGGTTTCGCGGATCGGCGGCATCGGGCTCGACGTGATTGCGCAAGAGGCGGGGATGAAGCACCGCCATGCCTTCCTTCCGCCCAGGGAATCCGAAACGGATCTGGACGCCGGCGGAATTTATCAACACAGAGCGAGCGGCGAATATCACCTGCTCAATCCGCAGACGATCTCCAAGCTGCAGCACTCGGTGCGGCAGAATAGCGCCGCCACGTTCCAGGAATATACGGACTTGATCGACACCCAGAACCGCCAGCTCACAACGCTGCGCGGGATGCTCGAAATCAAGAAGAGTCCGAATCCGGTTCCGCTGGAGGAAGTGGAACCGGCCAAAGAGATTGTGAAGCGCTTCGCCACGGGCGCGATGTCGTTTGGCTCCATTTCCAAGGAGGCGCACGAGACGCTCGCGGTGGCGATGAACACCATCGGCGGACGGTCGAACACGGGCGAGGGCGGGGAAGACGAAGAGCGGTTCCGAGACCTGCGCCGAAGTTCAGTGAAGCAGGTGGCGTCAGGGCGCTTCGGCGTTACGGCGAACTACCTGGTGAACGCCGACGAGCTGCAGATCAAGATGGCGCAGGGAGCGAAGCCCGGCGAAGGCGGCCAGCTTCCCGGTCACAAGGTGGATAAGAACATCGCGCGCGTGCGGCACTCGGTGCCGGGCGTGGGCCTGATCTCACCGCCGCCGCACCACGACATTTACTCGATTGAGGACCTGGCGCAGCTCATCTACGATCTGAAGAACGTCAACCCCAAGGCGCGGATTTCGGTGAAACTGGTGGCCGAAGTCGGCGTGGGCACGGTGGCCGCTGGCGTGGCCAAGGCGCACGCCGACGTGGTTCTGATTTCGGGCGATACCGGGGGCACGGGCGCTTCTCCGCTGAGTTCCATCCGGCACGCGGGCATCCCGTGGGAGCTAGGGCTGGCGGAAACGCATCAGGTGCTGGTGATGAATGACCTGCGCGGGCGCATCAAGGTGCAGACGGACGGCAAGCTGCAGACGGGCCGCGACGTTGCGATAGCGGCGTTGCTTGGCGCCGAGGAGTTCGGCTTCGCCACCACGCCCCTGATTGCGCTGGGCTGCATCATGATGCGCAAGTGCCATCTGAATACCTGTCCGGTGGGCATCGCCACGCAAGACCCGGTGTTGCGCGCGCGGTTCCACGGCGAGCCGGAACACGTAATCAATTTCTTCTTCTTTCTGGCTGAGCAGGTAAGGGGCTATATGGCCCAGATGGGATTCCGCACCTTCGACGAGATGGTGGGCCGCGTAGATATGCTCGACCCGCGCAAGGCGGCGGATCACTGGAAGGCCAAGGGCCTGGACTTCTCGCCGATTCTGTACAACCCGCGCACTCCCAGCCGGGTGGCGCGGCGCTGCGTGCAGGCGCAGGACCACGGGCTGGAGAACGCGCTCGATTATCAATTGATCGAGCTGGCGCGCCCCGCTCTGGAGCAGCAAACTCCGGTCAGCGTGGATGTTCCCATTCGCAACGTACACCGCACGGTCGGCGCCATGCTCTCCGGAGAAATCGCCCGGCGCTACGGGTCGGCGGGGTTGCCGGCGGACACGATCCGGTTCCGGTTCAACGGCTCGGCCGGGCAGAGCTTCGGCGCATTTTTGGCGCAGGGCGTCACGCTGGAACTCGAAGGCGACGTCAACGATTACGCCGGCAAAGGCCTTTCCGGCGGCAAGCTGGTGGTATATCCGCCGCGAGCCTCGCGCTTCGCGCCGGAAGAAAACATCCTGATCGGCAACGTGGCTCTCTACGGCGCGACTTCGGGAGAAGCTTACTTCAACGGAATGGCGGGTGAGCGCTTCGCGGTGCGCAACTCGGGCGCAACGGCAGTCGTCGAGGGTTTGGGCGACCACGGATGCGAGTACATGACGGGCGGCCTGATCGCCGTGCTGGGCAAGTGCGGCAGGAACTTCGCGGCCGGCATGAGCGGCGGGCTGGCGTTCGTCTATGACGAGAAGGGCGATTTCGCCGAGAAGCGCTGCAACACGGCCATGGTGGATCTGGAGCGCGTGCGGCAGAACGAACCGGACGCGGAGATGCTGTATGCCCTCATCGCGCGGCACGTTGCCGGCACTGGCAGTCCGCGCGGGAAACGGATTCTGGAGAACTGGGAGCAGAACCTGGCCCTGTTCTGGAGGGTCTACCCGCATGAGTACCGGCGGGCGCTGGCGGCGGGCGAGAACGTCGCGCATGCGGTGGACCTGACTGTGCCCGCGGGCGTGCAACCGCGTCCCCTGGCTATGGAAGCGGCGGGAGATTAATCCATGGGTAAAGTTACCGGATTCCTGGAATATAAGCGCGAGGTGGCCCAACGGAGGCCCGTCGAGGAGCGCGTCAAAGACTGGTTCGAGATCTATCTGCCTCTGCCCGAGGAAACCCTGAAGACGCAGGGCGCCCGCTGCATGGATTGCGGGGTGCCCTTCTGCCACACCGGGTGCCCGCTGAACAACATCATTCCGGATTGGAACGACCTTGTGTACAAGGGCCGCTGGCACGATGCGGTCCGGCGTTTGCACTCCACCAACAACTTTCCCGAGTTCACGGGACGGGTCTGCCCGGCGCCCTGCGAGGCCGCCTGCGTGCTCGGCATCAACGCGCCGCCGGTGACGATCAAGCAGATCGAGCGGGCCATCGTGGACCGGGGATTCGAACTTGGCTACATCAAGCCGGAGCCGGCGCCGGTGAAGACCGGGAAGCGCGTGGCCGTGGTGGGCTCGGGCCCCGCGGGCCTGGCCGCCGCGCAGCAGTTGGCGCGCGCCGGGCACGACGTCACGGTTTTTGAGAAGAACGACCGCATCGGCGGCCTGATGCGCTACGGCATTCCGCAGTTCAAGATGGAGAAGGATCTGATCGACCGCCGCTTGGAGCAGATGATCGCCGAGGGCGTGAAGTTCGAGACGGGCGCCGCAGTGGGCGTGAATGTCCCCGTGGAGGACCTGCGCAAGGAGTTCCACGCGATTCTTCTAGCGGGCGGCGCCGAACAGCCGAGAGATTTGAAAGTTCCCGGCCGCGAACTGGGCGGCATTCATTTCGCGATGGAGTTCTTGCCGCAGCAGAACCGGCGCTGCGAAGGCGACGTGGTTCCCGAAGACGAGGCGATTCTCGCGACGGGCAAGCGCGTCGTGATCATTGGCGGCGGCGATACCGGCGCGGATTGCCTGGGCACTTCCCACCGGCAGGGCGCGAGTTCCGTGACGCAGTTCGAGCTGCTGCCCAAGCCGCCCGAGGAACGCTCGGAGACCACTCCGTGGCCGCTCTGGCCGATGCAACTCCGCACCGAGAGCGCGCACGAAGAAGGCGGCGTGCGCGAGTGGAGCGTTTCGACAACGAAGTTCACGGGCGACGGCAACGGACGCGTGAAGCAGCTCCACGGCGTGCGCGTGGGCCCCGCGCCGCGCTTCGAAGCGCAAGCCGGATCGGAGTTCACGATTGAAGCGGACCTGGTGCTTCTGGCGATGGGCTTCCTGGGCCCCGTGAAGAGGGGGATGATCGAGCAACTCGGAGTGGCTCTCGATCAGCGCGGGAACGTGGCTACCGACGAACAGCAGATGACGTCCGTAGAAGGCGTGTTCGCTGCGGGCGACATGCGCCGCGGCCAGTCTCTGGTGGTGTGGGCGATTGCCGAAGGCCGGAAAGCGGCGGCGGGGATAGACCGTTATCTGACCGGAGCCGCGAAGTAGCGGGAATCGGCAGCTTACAGTCATCGGGTAGAATCCATCTAAGTGGAGGCCATGGCAGGTATGGATCGGCGTCAATTCATTCAGGCCGGGGTGGGCGCCGTTTTGGCTGCTCAAGGGAGAGCGCAGGCTCCTCCATCAGCCGTGGCAAAACAACTAAAGATAGACGTCTTCTCAAGACATCTCCAGTGGCTGCGTGATGCGGACCAGGTGGCGGAGGCCGTCAATGAGATGGGCTTCGATGGCCTCGACATCACGGTCCGGCCCTATCCCGGGCACATCGACCCGGCTCGCGTGGCGCAAGACCTGCCCCCGTTTGTGAATACGATTCGCAGGCACGGACTCCTGGTGAAGGAGATCACTTGTCCCATCACGGACGCCGATTCGCCCAACGCGGAGCAGATTCTGCAGACAGCCTCATCGCTTGGCATCACGCATTATTGGTGGGGCACTTTCCGCTACGTGCCAGGCAAGCCGGTCATGGCGCAGCTCGACGATCTGAAGCCCAGGGTCGCCAAGTTGGCTGCGCTGAACGCGAAGTACAAAATGACGGCGATGTACCACACGAATGAGGGCGATGGGCCGGTTGGCGCGGCAATCTGGGATCTGCTGTACGTGCTCCGGAATTTCGACCCGGCTCAAGTGGGTTTTCATTACGATGTTGGCCACATGACACTGGGTGGCGGCAACGGCACCTGGGCTCTGGGTCTGCGGGCCGCAGGCCCCTATATCGCGGGTATTTCCGTCAAGGATACCGTGATGGAGAAGATCCCCGGATCGGCTGCCGAGGCCGGCGCGGATAGCGGCCGCGGGGCCAGCGGCATGCCGAATGGGTGGAGGATCAGGCAGGTCCCTCTTGGCGAAGGCTTGGACAACCTGCCTAAGCTGGCAAGCGTCCTGAAGGAAATCGGGTTTTCAGGACCTTGCGAAATTCAAGCCGAATATCCCAACGGCGGCGCCGAAAGCGCCCAAGACAAGCTCTCCCTGCCGCGCGAGCAGGTTCTAGGCGCGATGAAGCGCGATCTCAAAGTGCTGCGCGCAGCCTTTGCCAGTTCGGGGTTGTAGGAACCATTGTGGGGCAGACCCCCTGGTCTGCGTATACCATGTGCCGGTCTTTGCATTACCCCTTGAGATCCTGAAACGCTTCTTCGATTTCCCGCATGGCTTCCTGGCTCGGAACGCTTAGGGGGAGGCGCGGGGGGCCGCCGTAGTAGCCGTTCAGGTCCATGGCGTGCTTCAGGCCGGCAATGCCGTAGGTTGCGGTGACCAGCCGCGCGGCGCGGGAGATGCGCTGCTGCCAGTCGCGGCCGGCTTCCTCTTCGCGCTTCAAGTGCGCCTCCCAGATGGCGATGCAGGAATATGGGGCCGCGTTGGCGTAGGCTAGAATGCCTCCCGACGCGCCTACGTACAGCGACGGCCACAGCGCGCCGGCTGAACCGCTCAATACTTGAAAGCCAGGCTGCGTCTCATTCACCAGGCGCATCAGCTTTTCTACGTTGCCCGAACTGTCCTTGATGCCGATGATGTTCGGGTGCTCGGAGAGCGCGGCCACGGTTTCGACGGCGATATCCAACCCCGTAACCTGCGGGAAGGTGTAAATCAATATGGGAAGAGCGGACTGGTCGGCGACTGCCCTATAGAAGAGCATCTGTGCCTCGGGCCGGGTGAAAGAGCCCTTGTAATAATGCGGCGTAAGCACCAAGGCGGCCTTGTAGCCGAGGCTTGCGGCGGCTGCCGTATGCGCCAGCGTACTGCGCACGCTCTCGGCGCCGGTTCCCGCGATCAGAATCTTCCCGGGCGCGGCGGATGCGGCTGCGAGTTCCAACGTACGGGCTCTCTCGGCAGCGTTCAGCATCACGGCTTCGCCGGTGGAACCGAGGACGACGTATCCGGCCAGGCCCGTGCGGTTCCATTTCTCGATGTTGTGCCGCATCTTGGCGGCGTAGATCTCGCCGGTGTGATCGAAGGGCGTGGTGATTGCCGGAAATATTCCCTGTAGCCGTAAGCTCAAGCGAACTCCTTCCGATACATTGTAACGGTCCCCAGCCTAGGAACTCCCGATGAGAATGCCCGCGGCGAAGACCAGCGCGCCGCCCAACATCACTTGCAGCGCCGCCGAGAAGAACGGCGTATCCATGTATTTGTTGCGGATCAGGCTGATGGCGAACAACTCGACAATCACCACGCCAACGGCGACGGCCATGGCCGCGTGGAAGTTCGCGATGAGGAAGGGAAGCGTGTGGCCGATGCCGCCCGCCGTGGTCATGAGGCCGCAGACTAATCCGCGAATCCACGGATGGCCGCGGCCGGTCAGGGAGCCGTCGTCGGAGAGCGCTTCGGCGAAGCCCATCGAGATGCCCGCGCCCACCGACGCCGCCATGCCGACCAGGAACGCGTCCCAACTGCTCTGCGTCGCAAACGCGGCCGCGAACACGGGGGCCAGCGTTGATACCGAGCCGTCCATCAGCCCCGCCAGGCCGGGCTGAATGATCTGGAGCACGAAAAGGCGGCGCTGCGCGGCGTCTTCCTCTTCGAGAGTCTCGGGCGTGAGTAGTTTCTCGCCTAGCGATTCGGCGATCGCCGAGTGCTTACGCTCCTCCAGCGCCAAGTCGCCCAGGAGCTTGCGAATCGAGACGTCGGCAACGTGTTGCGCGGAGCGCTCATAGAATCGGCGCGTTTCGAGCTCCATGATCTCGGCCTGCTTGCGAACGGTCTGCAAGCCGAGCGGACGGATGAGCCAAACCGGGCGGCGGTCCACGAAGCCCTTTACGTCCTGGCGGCGGATATGCGGGATATGCTCGCCGAACTTGATGCGGTACAGGTCAAGGAGTCGGCGGCGATGCCCGGATTCCTCCGCCTGCATGCCGTCGAACAGCTTCGCCGATGCGGGATACGCCTCGCGCAGCCCGTCGGCGAAATCGCCGTAGATCTTTCCGTCCTCTTCCTCAAGAGCAATTGCGAGCGCAAGGATCTCACGCTCCGAAAGGTCCTTGAAGTTTTTCGCCATGATTCTATTATTACGGGCTGAACGCGGTTTCGGAGCGCTGGAACCTTTTCGGAAATGCCCGATCCGCGGCGCCCTGGAGCGGTAATCTAGAGCTGGGACGTGGGAGAATATTCGTAGATCGTAGTTGGGGTGACTCCAGGGGCCGGCGCCAAGAGCCGGCAGGAAAATGCGTGCCAATGTTTTCTCTCGAAATTGAATGCGGCCCGGAAGACCGGGATTTTCTGATAGCCGAGTTGTGGGAGCACGGGTCGGCGGGAATTGTCGAGTTGGATTCGCAGCGCGTGCGCGCCTTCTTCGAAGAGGATGCCGGGCGCGACGAGTTGCTCTCCATGTTCCCCGGCTCGCGGCTGCGGACTGAAGAGGAGCGCGATTGGGTGCAGGCTGCGCGCGAGTTGCTTCAGCCCATGGAAGTGGGCTCGCGGTTCTACCTGGTGCCGGCGTGGCGCGACGACCCGGCGCCCGCGGGACGCTTCCGCATTGCGGTGAACCCGGGGCTGGCGTTTGGAACCGGCGTTCACGAGAGCACGCAACTCTGCATGGAGGCCATGGAGCAGTACCTGAAGCCCGGAATGACCGTGCTCGACGTGGGTACCGGATCCGGCATCCTGGCGCGCGCCGCCAAGTTGCTCGGGGCGGGGAAGATCTATGCGTGCGACATCGATCACGTGGCTGTGAAGATCGCCGGCAGCAACCCGGAGAGCCCGAAATACCGTTTCGTGGGCTCAGTGGACGCGGTAGCGTCCGGCGTAGCCGACCTCATCGTTGCGAACATCACGCCTGAGGTGATTGCCAAACTGGTAAAGGACCTCATGCGGGTTCGCAAAGATGGCGGCGTGCTGCTGGCCAGTGGGTTGGAACTGCAGGATCTCGATTTTGTGAAGAGCGCGATCCCCGGAATTCGCGAGGTTCGCCAAAAGGGGAATTGGGCGCTGGTGGTGGCTTAGGGAAGAAATTAATGGCCGCCGATTCACGCCGATGAACACGGATTGGAAGGGATTGGCTGATCCGCGTTGACCGGTGTGAATCGGCGGACGAATACTTAAACATGGGGCAGGCCGGGAGGCCTACCCCACTGGGCTACTTTGCGGCTAGGAACCGCGATTCCACTTCCGGCCAGTTCACTACGTTCCACCACGCTCCGATGTAGTCCGCGCGGCGGTTCTGGTATTTCAGGTAGTAAGCGTGTTCCCACACGTCCAGCGTGAGAAGCGGCTTCTTGCCTTCGGAAAGCGGGCTGTCCTGATTCGCCGTGGAGATGATTTCGAGCTTCCCGCCCGCCGCCACCAGCCACGCCCAACCGGAACCGAACCGCGTGAGTCCAGCCTGGCCGAACTTCTCCTTGAAGGTTTCGAAGCTGCCGAAGGTGGATTGAATTGCCTCGGCCACGGCGCCGGTGGGGGCTCCGCCGGCGTTCGGCGCCATCATCTTCCAGAACGTATTGTGATTGAGTACGCCCCCGCCGTTATTGCGTACGGCCGTGCGAATGTTCTCGGGAACGGCGGCGAGGTTGTTGGCCAGCAACTCCTCTAAGCTCTTGCCTTCCAGGGCGGGTTGCCCTTCGAGCACCTTGTTCAGGTTGGCAACGTAGGTAGCATGATGCTTGCCATGGTGGATCTCCATGGTCGCCTTATCGACGAACGGTTCCAGTGCGTCGGGCGCGTAGGGCAGAGTTGGTAGCGTGAATGCCATTTCGATCTCCTTAAATTTCCTCGTTAAGTTATATTGATGCGCGCGGCGGCGAAATGTCGCCGCGCATTGCAGAAATTTGTGCGTTTCGCCCGAAAACGGGCGGACCGGCTGGCCTACGCCGTCTGCTCGAAGGCGGCGGCGATGCGGAACATGGTCGCCTCGTCGAAGTGTTTCGTCAGAATCTGCATTCCCACGGGCAGTCCATCGGGTGTTTCCCCGCATGGCACGCTCATGCACGGGATTCCAGCCAGGCTGCCGGTGATGGTGTAGATATCGGAGAGGTACATGGCGATGGGGTCGTCCACCTTCTCGCCGAGCTTGAATGCCGGGAAAGGCGATACGGGGGCGATCACCGCGTCCACTTCCTCGAAAGCACGGGCGAAATCACGTGCCACGAGCGCGCGGACCTTCTGGGCTTTCAGATAGTAGGCATCGTAGTAGCCGGAGCTGAGAACGTACGTACCCAACATGATGCGGCGCTTGCACTCCGCGCCGAAGCCCTCGCCGCGTGTGTTGCGATACATATCGGAGAGCGTCTCCGAGTGTTCCGAGCGGGAGGTGTACCGCACGCCGTCGTAGCGGGCCAGATTGGAGCTGGCTTCGGCAGTCGCAATGATGTAGTAGCTGGCGATGGCGTATTCGGTGTTGGGAAGACTGATGTCACGCACGTCGCAGCCAAGGCGCTGGAGCGCGTCCACGGCGCGGCCGAGCGGCGCGCCGGTTTCGGGCGTCAGATCCTTGAAATATTCGCGCGGAAGCCCCAGCCGCAGGCCCTTCACGCCGGCGCCGAGGCCCGCTGAGTAATCCGGAACGGGCGTTTCGGCGGATGTGGCGTCACGAACATCGCGCCCGGCGATCACGCCGAGAAGCGTCGCGGCATCCTTCACATTCCGCGCAAACGGGCCGATGTGGTCGAGCGAACTGGCGAAGGCCGTCAGCCCGTAGCGAGAGACTCGTCCGTATGTGGGAGTGACTCCGACCACGCCGCAAAAGGATGCGGGCTGCCGGATGGAGCCGCCGGTATCGGAGCCGAGCGAAACCACGGCAGTGCCCTGAGCCACCACGGCGGCTGATCCGCCGCTCGATCCGCCGGGGACGCGGTCGAGGGCCACGGGATTGCGCACGGGGCCGAACGCGGAATTCTCGTTCGACGACCCCATGGCGAACTCGTCGCAGTTGGTCTTGCCGAGAATCACGCCGCCGGCAGCTTCGAGGCGTTCGATGGCCGTGGCGTTGTAAGGAGGAACGTAGTTGGCGAGTAGCTTCGAGCCGCAGGTGGTCGTGAAACCCTTGGTGAGAATCACGTCCTTGACGGCCACGGGGACTCCGGCGAGTGGGCCGGCGTCTTCGCCGCGCGCGATGCGTTCGTCCACCGCGCGGGCCGCGCCGAGCGCGCGCTCAGGCGCGAGGCGCAGGTAGGCGTTGGTCTTCGGGTTTTCGGCCTCGGCGAAACGCAGCGCCTCGGAGGCGAGCTCCACCGCGCTGAAACGGCGCGAACGCAAGCCGTCGCGAATGATGTCAATCGTAAGAGAAGAGATATCCATGGGATCTTTCGCCGAAACCGCTCAGGCGCGGGCCTCCGTTCCCTTCGGGTCTATCGCTCGATGACTCTGGGCACTTTGAAGAGCCCGGGGCCGCGCATCGGCGCGTTGGCCAGCGCGGCATCGTTGCCCAACGGCGGCGCGGGGACATCGGCGCGCAACTCCGCAGTTTGTTCCACCAGCACCTGAGCCATGGGCGCCACGCCCGCCACGTCGAGTTCGTTGAGCTTGTCTATGTGTTCGAGAATGCCGTCGAGGTCGGCGCGGAACTTCGCAACCTCGGCATCGTCGAGCTTCAAGTTGGCCAGTCCGGCCACGTACCGCACTTCGTCTTCCGTTATCTTCACGCGAGCGCCTTATTGCGGGATGCCCTATAAATGGAACGCAGCACCGGGTCCGCGATGCCCGCCGCGTCGTCGGGAACGGCCAAGGGCATGGCTAGCGCGGCGCGCTCCGGTTCCCGCCGCCTGGGAACGATGCGGAACTCAACATCCGCGACAACTCCGGGACCCAGGCACTGATCGAGCTTGCCCAGAATCTGCTTGGAGAGGGTAAATAACTGCCGCTGCCAAATGCGGTCTTCCACCTCGACGATCAAGCGGGTTCGGACCATGCGGACAGCGCGAGTGTGCGCGGCTATCTTCTTGCCCACCGATTCGGGCCACGCGCCGCATGCCAGTTGTTCGTCGCTGATTGCCTCGGCTGGCAGCCTCAGCTTGCGAATGAGTTTGCTGGCGCGCTCCATGTGGTGGAAACGGACAATTTTACCATGCGCCGCGCGCAATGAAGCCAAATTCCGCGGCGTTCCGATCCCGTATAATTAGGGGTTTATCCAACCGGATACGCAACTCATCGGAGGAGAGCGAATGGCAGCCAAGAAGATTGGAATCCTGACGGGCGGCGGCGACGTGCCGGGCCTGAACGCGGTAATCAAGCGCGTAGCCCTGCGAAGTGCGGAACTGGGATGGGAAGCCGTTGGAATCCGCCGGGGCTGGGAAGGCTTGACGCATATCGACTTGCGCGACCCCGCCAGCCGTGACAGGTATCTTCTTCCTCTGACGACACCCGTTGTGTACGCGATCGACCGGATCGGCGGCACCTTCCTGAAGAGTTCGCGGACAAATCCATTGAAGATGAAATCGGTCCCGCCGGTTCTCTCCGGCCGGGAATTCCCGCAGCGCGAATCCAAAGGCAGCAACGTCTACGATGTGACCAAGGCTGTATTGGAGAATATCGAAACGCTCGGACTCGATTATCTGGTGGCCATCGGCGGCGACGATACGCTCAGCTATGCGGCGGAACTTCACCGGCAGGGCGTGGCCATCATGGCCGTTCCCAAGACGATGGATAACGACGTGCGGAACACCGAATACTGCATCGGTTTCTCCACGGCGATTACGCGCGCCATGGGCGCGGTGGAGCGCCAGGAGACCACGGTATCTTCGCACGAGCGCATCGGCGTGTTCCGCGTGTTCGGGCGCGACGCCGGTTACACGGCACTATACACGGCGCACGTCACCTCGGCGCGCTGCGGCATTCCGGAGTACAAGTTCAACGTCGAAGAAATGGTCAAAATGCTGGTGGACGAAAAGCGGCGCAACCCGCTCAACTACTCGGTGGCGATTCTTTCCGAAGGCGCCGCGTGGGAAGGCTACCAGGTGAAGTCCTACGGGGAACCCGATGCGTTCGGGCATCGCAAGAAGATGAGCGTCGCCGAAGACCTGGGCGCGCAGATCAAAACGCTCAGCGGCGAAGACACCGTGATCAGCGACTTGACCTACGAACTGCGCTCGGGCAGTCCCGACCCGGTGGACCGCATCGTAGCATCCACATTCGCGGGAATGGTGATGGATACGCTCGAAGCGGGCAGGCACGGGTTCATGACCGCGATCCAGAATGGATGCTACGCGCTGGCCGAAATCCCCGATCCGAAGTTGGGGCCCAGGAAAGTGGACGTCGCAACCATGTACGACACCGCGCAATACCGCCCAACCTACAACAACAAGATCGGGCTGCCGCTGTTCCTGATCAAGGCGTGAGCGCTTGAACTGGCGGCGCATTTTCGGCGGGGCCGCAACGCCTGGCGGCTCGAAATCAGGCAGGGCGGAACAGTTGACTCCCGAACTGCGAGCGCGCATCCGGACGTCTTTCGACGCAGCCTCGCGCGACGACGAGAATTTTCCCGCTACCATCGATCCGCGCATCTACCACGTGAAGCTGATTCGCGAGCACCTGGGCGACATGCGCGGGAAACGCGTCCTCGACGTGGGCTGTGGCAAGGGCCGCTTCGCGCGCGTCTTCCAGGAGCAAGAACCTGGGGCCGAACTGTGGGGCCTGGATATTTCCGAAGAGATGCTGCGCTTCGTCCCCGAGGGAATCCACACGCGCGCGGCGTCAATGACCGAACTGCCGTTCGAAGACGCGTTCTTCGATGGCGCCTATGCCACCGAATCGCTGGAGCACGCCGTCGAAATCGAAAAGGCCGTAAGCGAAATCTGCCGTGTGGTGAAGCCCGGCGGACGCATTGTTGTGATCGATAAGAATGCCGAGCAGTGGGGCCGGTTGAATACGCCGGAGTGGGAGCGCTGGTTCACTCGGAAGGAACTGGAGACCATGCTCAAACGCCATTGCCGCAAGGTATCGAGCCGGGTCATCTCGTACTGGGAAGACGTGGAGCCGGATGGATTGTTCCTTGCCTGGCTGGCGGAGAAATAGGAAGCGCCAAGAATGCCTCCCCCCGTACCCGGCATTATCATTAAGGGATCGCCGCTCCGGTTTGACCAGGCTTATCATAGAACGAATGGGCATCGATGAGTCGGTACTGAACGAAGTCGTCCGCCGCGTACTGGCCGTGGCGAAGCCGGACAGGATCATTCTGTTCGGTTCGGCCGCAACAGGCCAGATGACCAAAGACAGTGACATCGACATCCTGATCGTCGAGCCGGTCCCCGAGAATCGCCACGAGGAGAGCGTCGCCATCACGGATGCGATCGGCGACGTACGCTTCCCGGTCGACGTCAAGATCATTTCTTCCGAACGGTTCGAGGCCACAAAGAATATCATCGGCGGCATCGCCTACCCGGCGCACAAATACGGCAGGATACTCTATGAGGCCGCCTGAGGACGAGATTCGGCTGCTGGTAGCAGAGTGGATCAGGAAGGCCGATTTGGATTTCAAGACCGCCGTCCGTCTCGGCGGTGAAGACGAGTTCCGGGACATTGTCGGATTCCATGCTCAGCAGGCGGCTGAGAAGTACCTCAAGGCTCTCCTCACCCGGCATCAGATCGAATTTCCCAAGACTCACATCATCAGACGCCTGCTCATTCTGCTGGAGCCAGTGGATTCCACGATGGCGGAGGCCCTCGACGATGCGAATTGGTTGAGTCCCTTCGGCGCCGAAATTCGCTATCCCGGCGACCGGGTTGAGTCACTTCCTGGCGAAGAGTTGCGGGCTCGTCAACTCGCGCAAAGGGTCCGCGATGCGGTGATGGCAGTGCTCGACCCCTATCTCTCCTAAACTGCCCCGCCATGATTCCGAGGAGCCTCGCCGGGGCCCGCATCGGTGCGCTCTCTACGCCCGCTTGTCGGTACAAGCATCCGTATCGCCCAGGATACTGAGCAGCGTATCCCCCGAAACGGGGATTAACCTTTGCCGCGATATTGGCTATAACGGTCTTTCCTGGAGGAGCCATGAATCAAATCAGAACCAACCTGTCGCGCAGCGCGATGCGGATGTCCGGCGCCGTGGCGCTGGCCATGTGTGCGACGGCGGCGTTGCACGCGCAAGTTGTCGTCAAGACAATACCCGGCGATCCGGTGAAGATCGAGAGCGGATCAATCGCCGGTCTGGCGTTGCCTAACGGCGTGAAGGAGTACCTCGGCGTGCCGTACGCCGCGCCGCCCGTGGGCCCGCTGCGCTGGCGCGAACCGCAGCCCGTGCAAGCCTGGGAGGGCGTGTACCAAGCAAACCGGTTCGGGAATAAGTGCCCGCAGACCGCCGACCTCACTCCCGAGGGCATGAGCGAGGATTGCCTCTTCCTGAACATTTGGGCGCCCGCAACAGCCAAGGCCGGCGCCAAGCTGCCCGTGATTCTCTACTTCCACGGCGGCGGCGATACCGGCAACTCCGGCGCGCGGCCGTTCTACAATGGCCGGACGCTGGCCGCCAACGGCGTCATTCATATCACCGTGAACTGGCGGCTTGGCCCGTTCGCGCACTTTGCCAGCCCCGAACTGACGGCTGAGTCCCCCTTCCATTCATCCGGCAACTACGAGCACTACGATCAACTCGCCGCGATGAAGTGGGTGCAGCGCAACATCGCTGCCTTTGGCGGCGACCCGGAGAACGTTACCCTCATGGGCCTGTCGAACGGCTCCATCAAGATCGGCTACACCCAGGCGAGCCCCGTCACGAAGGGCCTGTACAAGCGCGTAATCGCTTTGAGCGGCTCCCCGATCGGGGGCGGCGCACCGATGGGGACTTCGACGCTCAAGGAATCGGAGCAAGACGGTCAGAAGTTCATGGCAGGTCTAGGGGCGAAGTCGCTTGCGGATATGCGTGCGATTCCCATGGTCCGGCTTCTGCAGGGCGTGCCCGATCTTACGTTGCGAGGCGCGGTGATTGACGGCTATCTGCTGACGGATACGCCCGACGCTATTTTTGCGGCCGGCAAGCAAGTGGACGTGCCGGCGATCTACGGCAACTCGCGCGACGAATCGATGAGTTCGCTCGCGCGCCTCAAGACCGTTGCCGAGTTTCGTGACGCTGTCACGAAGATGGCCGGGCCCAAAGCCGACCAGCTACTGAAACTGTTCCCTGTATCGCGGGACGAAGACGTTCCGGCGGTTGCGACGAGGCTCGCGAACGCCGCCGAGTTCTCGCGCCAGATGGTGGGCCGGGCGCGGGCGCATGTAGCGACGGGCAAGACGCCGGTCTATCTCGATATGTTCGCGCGCGCTCCGGCGCTGCACGGATACGACCTGCCGTACTGGTTCGACATTCTGGACTTGCCGGGCGCCGTGGTGGATAGCGGACGGAAGATCGACGCCACCGACCACATGATTGCGCAAAAGATGAACGCCGCGATCGTGGCGTTCGTGAAGACGGGCGACCCGAGCACGCCGTCACTGAAATGGCCGCAGTATAGGCGCGACAACGAAGTGCGCATGGTCTTCGGAGATACCGTGCAACCCCTGCCGGTGGACGAGGGCGTGAAGTTCTTCGTCGATAACCCGGATATCAAAGCGCCTGGCGCCGGCCCAGCCGCCGGAGCACCCGCGCGTCCCGCAGGGGCGCCGCTGTAAACTCCAGATCACGGGGAATTGAACGAGCGCTGCGGCTTCGGCCCGGCGCTCGGTCTTTGTTCCGAGCCGCGACGGCGAGGGATCGGTGCGTGTGCGCTCCGATTAGCCCATAGGCAACTGAAGCACGCCAGCCCTCCACCAGACACTCAGAATTTCCCCGATGACCGATTCGATTTGCTGAAGCCCTCAGTCGGTGGGCGGGCTCGCGCACCGCTCCCTCGCCGTCGCGGCTCCGAACGGGCTTGTCGCCCTCTACGGTAAACTGAAGATTCTATGTCATTTCAGGAAGTGGTCGAGGCGGAAGGCCACCTTATCGACTCGCACATCATGGAGAGCATCTTCGATAAGGTCGTGGAGTATCAGGGCCGTTTCGAAGTGGAGCAGTTCCGCATCGGCCGCACCAATAGCGAACCATCCTACCTGCGCCTGAAGGTCGAGGCCCCCGATCAGCTTTCGTTAGACCGGCTACTGGAGGCACTGCTCGA
Source organism: uncultured Acidobacteriia bacterium (assembly GCA_903925975.1). Classification (GTDB taxonomy): domain Bacteria; phylum Acidobacteriota; class Terriglobia; order Bryobacterales; family Bryobacteraceae; genus BOG-224. The sequence continues at coordinate 35,007 of CAIYHG010000031.1, forward strand.
ACTCGGATGCGCGGCTGTCTCGGTGGAGGACGCCGCGCTGCGCGAGGTGGAGCGGGACCGCTGCGCGCCGGAGGATTTCTATTCCACTACCAACAGCCGCACCCTCGTCCGCCACGGGCAGGAATGGATCGAGGTCGGGAACCAGCGCATGGATGGCATGATCGTCGTCAGCGAGGGCCATGCCTTCTGCCGCAGGCTCCGCGATCTGCGCGCGGGCGACCGCATCGTGGTGGGCATGCGCGGCATTCGCGTGGTTCCGGAATCCAAAGAGCGCGACCGTTTGGCATTCGCGTTCATGTCCAACGGAATTTCCTCTGAGCGGCAGGTGGAGACGGCGGTTCGCAAGACCGCGGCGCTGGTGCGGCACGCCATAGAGCAACAGCAGAAGGTCGTCCTGGTCGCCGGCCCCGTGGTAGTACACACTGGCGGCGTGCCCGGACTTTCGGCCTTGATTCGTAACCATTTCGTACACGCCGTTCTCAGCGGCAACGCGCTGGGCGTGCATGACGTGGAAGCGGCGCTGTTCGGAACGTCGCTCGGCGTGCGGCTTTCCGACGGGCGACAGGAAGAACACGGGCACCGCAATCACATGCGCGCCATCAATGCCATCTACCACGCGGGGTCTGTGAAGCAGGCCGTGGAAAGCGGCAGGCTGCGTTCGGGCATCCTCTATGAATGCGTGAAGGCGGGCGCGCCGTTCGTTCTGGCGGGCAGCCTGCGCGACGATGGCCCGCTGCCTGAAACCATCACCGATATGAACGCAGCGCAGGATGCGTACGCCGCGCAGTTGAAGGGCGCGGGCCTGGTGCTGTGTCTCGGTTCGATGCTGCATTCCATCGCAACGGGCAACATGCTGCCGAGTTGGGTGAAGATTGTCTGTGTGGATATCAATCCCGCGGTCGCGACGAAGGTAAGTGATCGCGGCACGGGGCAGGCCGTCGGCGTAGTGGCCGACGTGGGCCTCTTTCTCGACCTCCTTTCGAAAGCTCTTCAATGAAACGCGCCTATACCGACGAACACGCGGAGGCTGGCGTCCGCGCCCCTCTGCCCGAAATCGAAACCTGGCCCAATCAATACGCCGGCTACGAAGTCGAAATTGTGATGCCGGAGTTCACCTCCGTGTGCCCCAAGACCGGCCTGCCGGATTTTGGAAAGATAGCGCTGGTCTACGTGCCGGACAAGCTCTGTCTGGAGCTGAAGTCGTACAAGATGTACCTGCTGGCCTACCGCGACCTGGGCATTTTTCAGGAGAACGCCGTCAACCGGGTGCTCGAGGACGTGGTGAAAGCTGCGAAACCGATCAGCGCGACCGTGACTGGCGATTTTTCGGCGCGGGGGGGCTTGACGACGCTGGTGACGGCGTCCTGGAGCCGCAAACGTGGAAAGCGATGAACTGATCGCGATTCTTCGGGAAGTGCGCGAGCGCGTGCGCGCGCGCCACCCCGAAAGCGCGGCCGAAGCCGGCGGAATCGCGCTGCCCGATCTGGAACCTCTGGTTCGCGCGCGCGATGCCGCGCTGGCCAAGGTGGCCGCGATCGGGACCGTCAATCCACGCCCCGGAGGTTTTCTCAATGACGTGGCGCAGCGTTTGAAGAGCTTCACCGCCCGCGCGCTCGACTGGCACGTTCGCGAGCAGGTTGTTTTCAACCGGCAGGCGATCGCCGCCGTCGATGCCGCAATAGAAGCTCTCACTGAGACCAACCGCGCGCTGGCGGCGCTGGGATCGCGCGTCGCCGTAGCCGAGGAACTCAAGGACATTCGCGACCATTGGGCGGCGTGGAGCGCCGAGTGGGAACGCAAACTCGAACAAAACGAGGTTCGCTTTCTGCGCAGCGTGGCCGATCTTCAGGCGGCCTACGCGCACCGCGCGGACCTGATGGACGCCAACTATCGCGATGCCCTGCGGACGCAGCACGCCGATTTCGCGGCGTCACTCGCGCGCACGGCGTCCGATATGGAGACGCGGTTCCGGGCCGATTTGGAGCGCCTGAAGCTCGAATACGAACACAGGGTGGATGCCGAACTGCAGCTCATCCGGCAGCGGCTGCAACCTGGGACCGCCGGGCAGACAGGCGTGCCGGCGATTCATCCCGGGCTTGCGCTTCCGCCGCTGGACTACTCGCGGCTCGCTCTCCGGTTCCGGGGCGCCGAAGAGCAAGTTCGCGCCAAGCAGCGCGCGTATCTTCCGTATTTCGCGGGCTGCAAGAGCGTCCTCGACATCGGGTGCGGCCGCGGCGAATTTCTGGAACTGTTGCGCGAGGCCAATGTCTCCGCCTTGGGGATAGATGCCAGCTCCGACAACACGGCGGCATGCCTGGGCAAGGGTCTTGCGGTCAGAACCGCCGATCTGTTTGAGTATCTGTCCACCGTTCATAAGGAGTCTCTCGACGGCATCTTCTGCTCGCAGTTGGTGGAGCATCTGGCGCCCGAGCGCGTTCCCGCGATGATCAAGGCGTGCGCTTCGCGGCTGGCGCAGGGAGGCGTGATCGTGATCGAAACGCCCAACCCGGAGTGCCTGGCCATCTTCTCGACGTATTTCTACCTTGATCCGACGCACGTCCGGCCAGTGCCGTGGAAGTTGCTGGAATTCTATTTTCAAGAGAGCGGCATCGCTACCGTCGAGGTCAGGAGATCTTCACCAGCGGTGGAATCCATGACGGCGCTGGAAGGGCTGGACGCCCGCTTCCGGGAAGAGTTTTTCGGCGGTCTGGATTACGCGATTGTCGGCAGAAAAGTCTGAAGAGCGGGTCGGACCCCCCGGGTCTGCGCGGGTAGGCGCGGCTCAGGCTTGCTTGCCGGGCAGAAACGCCGTGCGGTGAGACGAAGCCGGAAAGAAAACTCTTTGGCTGGATGCGGCGCTGAAAGGCGGTCTCTTGGAATTCGCCAATACAGGCGGCGCGGGCTCAGGCGCTTAGGCCTGGCGCGCCGCGCAGGTACTACGCTGCCTTCTTGATCTTGCCGTCGCGAATGCAGGACGTGCAGGCGCGAATGCGGCGGGTGGCGCCGTTCACCAGAGCGCGGACGCTCTGCAGGTTAATGTTCCAACGCCTCTTGGTAACGTTATGGGCGTGGCTGATGCGGTTGCCAAATTGCGGCCCGCGGCCGCACACGTCACATGTCTGAGCCATAAAACAGGAATCTCCCTCGGTAGATCGAACTTGCAGTATACCAATTCAAGTTGTTGGGCTGCAACACTCTGCGGCGGCTGGTCCCATTCCACTGAGCATTGTGTTTCCGGGTGAAACCTGAAAATATTCGGATATGGGCCTTCGCATCGGGAAACGTACGCTTCTGATTCTCTGCCTGGTTGCCCTCCCGGCGCTGGCGCAGGACGTAGCGGGGGATTGGGCAGGCACTCTGCATGCCGGAGCCGTCAATTTGCGCCTGTTGGTGCACATCACCCGCGGGATGGATGGCGCGTTCAAGGCTACGATGGATAGCCTCGATCAAAGCGCCAAGGGCATTCCCATCAACTCCATCGAACTGCGGGGACCGAAGCTGACGTTTGCTCTACTGGCGTTGCGGGCTTCGTATGAAGGCGCCGTGAATCAGGACTTTACGGCCATCGACGGTACTTTCACGCAAGCCGGGGCGGCGCTGCCGCTGAGCTTGAAACGGGCGACCGTAGCGGACTTGGCGGAGCCCCGGCGGCCGCAGAACCCCGCAAAACCTTATCCCTATCGCGAGGAAGAGGTGGTCTACGAGAACGCCGCAGCCGGCATCAAGCTGGGCGCGAGCCTGACCACGCCAAATGGCCCCGGGCCGTTCCCCGCCGTCATCCTGATCACCGGGTCGGGCCAGCAGGATCGTGACGAAACCCTGATGGGGCACAAACCCTTCCTGGTATTGGCCGATTACCTGACGCGGAAAGGCATCGCGGTGCTGCGCTCGGATGATCGCGGCAAGGGCGCATCCGGCGGCAACTTCGTCACGGCGACCACTGCGGATTTCGCCACTGATACCGAGGCGGCTGTGGCCTACCTGAAGACCCGCCGCGAGATCGTTCCGGCGAAGATTGGCTTGCTCGGCCACAGCGAAGGCGGCGAGATCGCGCCCTTGGTGGCTTCGCGGAACAAAGACGTGGCCTTTATCGTTCTGATTGGCGGTCCCGGCGTCCCGGGCGATCAGATTCTGGTGGCTCAGGTGGTGGCCCTCAACGAGGCGGCCGGAATGCCGCATGCGCAGGCGTTGGAAGCGGGCGTAAAGCAGCGCGAGATCCTTGACCTCTTGATGAAGGAGAAGGATCCCGCCGTCGTGAAACAGAAATTCAGCGAGTTGGTGGGCGCGCGAGCCGACGCCACATACGCACAGATGACCTCGCCCTGGTATCGCAATTTCCTCTCCTACGATCCGGCCCCGGCGTTGCGGAAGGTTGCCTGCCCGGCGCTGGCGATCAACGGAGAGAAGGATACGCAGGTTCCGCCCAAACTGAATCTGCCGGCAGTCCGAGCCGCCCTGGAAGCAGGCGGCAACAAGCGCTTCGAAGCCGTCGAGATGCCCGGCTTGAATCATCTGCTGCAGACTGCCAAGACGGGGGCGGTCAGCGAGTACGGCGAGATTGAAGAGACCATGGCGCCGGTGGCGCTGGAGAAGATCGCTGGGTGGATTACGGCGGTTGTTGCGGGCCGTGCGGGACCGGCGATCAACCGGCCCTAACTCAGAGTTCGGTACTTTGGCCGGGGATGCTCTGGCTGGCGCCGCATGGACTCTATGAGTCCTATCGGGCTAGAGAGCGATTCATTGCGGCTTGCTCCCGGCTTAGCGTCTTCGTCGACGTACGCCGAATATCCAACCGGCCAGCGCCAAGCCAGTGAGCGCGAACGTACCGGGTTCGGGAACGGCGCCGGACTGAATCGTGTCCACGGCAAAGTCGATCACCCCCGAGCCCTGACCCGAGACCAGCACAACCATGGAGATCTGGCCCGCCAACGCGATCGCGCCGATGCTCCCGGAACAGGAATAGCAGCCCAGATTGACAGACTGTACATCGACGATGGTCGCTGACAAGTCATAAGCCGTCGCGGTAAAGGACGATGAGTAGTAGCCGTTGATCACATCGAACGTGAGGTCGGATACGGGGCTAGCAAAGGTCATCGTGATGAACCCCGGCAACCACGAGTAATCCCCCAAGGGATACATATCCGAAGTGCCGTATAGGTTTGGCGCGGTGGTAGCGACGCCGCCCCAACCATCGTTGCTCATGACGGCGCCGCCAGTGATGGTCATCCACCCAAAATCTAAGAACGGGCCCCGGCCAGTCCCGGGGTATACATCCGAAAAGCAGCAACTCGCCGCAATGGAATCGAAATTCGTGACCCCTGCTTGAGCAGCGACGGCAGCTAAGCAGAAGATGACCAGAATGCGTATCTTCATGCGTGATGCTCCTTATCCTCGATTGGGAACTCGGTCTGTATATTACCGAAAATGCGTGCTCCCGTACATAAGTTTGGCAAGGATATTTCTGGAAATAGTACCGTTACTGGCAGAACCGGCGCCGGCGGACCGCTCGGGTAGGACAACAGGCATGATGAGCGAATAGCGGCGTTATGGGAGGCTAGACGCCGCCTAGCCGTATGGTCGCCACCCCACCGGTATGCTTTGGCCGGAATATGCGCTAAGGTAGCGCTTTCGGGCAGCGGCGCGGGCCAAAGGGCGATTGGTGGCGCAAGGGGATCTACGGGCAAGCTAAAGCGTGGCCTGGCTATGAATTGGAACTTATTTTGGCGGTCTCTACTGGCGGTTCTGGCCGGTAACGCGATCTATTTCGGCATCGAGTCGCATCTGCCGCTGTGGGCGCGGCACACTACATTTGGGATGGATTCGGGGTTGATCGTCGATTTCTGTCTCTGTATTGTCTGCTATCGGCTTGCCAAACTCTTGCGATAGCTTACTTTAGCTTCGCCAGTTTCTTGCGGATGTCCGGGACGTCCTTGGCGCCGGGGGCCAATTTCACGTATTTTTCGTAGGCTTCGCGGACGGTCTTCGTGTCCTTGAGCTTTTCCGAGGCTTCGGCAAGGTGCAGCCAGGCGTCGCTATTGCCGTCGTTCCACTTGGTGGCCTCGCGGAAGCGCCCGGAGGCGGCGCGGTAATTGCGCTGCTTCATATAGTAGTTGCCTACGCGCACTTCCTTTTCCGCCTGCAGGGGGTTGAAGGAGTATTCGTGAACCCCCATATCCTTGTCTTCCTCGGGCGGGGCTTCGATCTCGCTGCCTGAGGCCGGTTGCGGCCGCTCGCGTTTGAGTTGGGCCTCCGGGGCGGACGGCTGCGGTTTCGGCTCCTGAGCGGGGAGGGTTGCCGCGGCGAGCGCGGCGAACAGGATTAACCAGCGAGCCATAAGATGATCGTACCAAGCCGAAACGCTTGCAATACGCAATCCCTGGGCCGGCGATCACCATCGGGGCGAATGGTTCGGGCTATTCAAATCGCCACCGGATCTTGTGCCGTGGCGCTCGCTGTGGGCCATCAACTACTTGTTGGCCGCAGTGATGGCGTCAGCCCATCGTTCCGTAGTCGTCTTCAGCCAAAGGGCCGATTCCGTGCCTTTGTATTCAGTGTAAAGATACCCAAAAAGGAGCTTGTCCCTGACGCGGGTGAGAAAGCCACCGATCGCCATCTTACCGCTCTGTCCGCCCGCGCTCATGACGGTCACCATGCCAAATCCGTAGGAGTTGGGTTTGGAGAAGAACCCGCCTATTGGCTTCGTCTCGCCGAGCGATACACTTCCGAGGTCAAGGGCTGCTAGCCTGCGGTTCATTTCCGCCTCAACGTTGCCGGACACGGAGGACATCATGCTACCCATCGATTCCGATGCCCCGTCCGTCACCTGCTTGAATTCGCTTGGACCACAGGTCAAGCTTTCGGCGCGCCGCGCCACCTCGATCATGCCGTAGGTCGGCGTTGCGCCGCGGGGTTTGTCCGTATCGAGGTCGGCCAATTCTTTGGAGGGCACATAGGCCGAGATCAGGCGGTTCTCGGTTGGGACGAATAACTCGAAAATTGTCGAGCGGTGCTCCGCACCCACTTCGGCGAAACTGGAGTCAGGAGCCGGCAGCGTAATGCTAACGCCGCCCACACGAAATACCGGCGCCGGACCAGCTGGCGACTGTGCCATACAAGGCAGGAGCCCAGCCATAAGAATCAAGTAAGCTGCATGAAAGCGCACTGTCGATCTCCTGTCTAGTTATTCGAAAGCAGGGCTAATACCCCAACGGCTACGGCCAAGGCGACCAATGCCATGATCACAGATCCCGTGAGCATCTTTCGCCGATCCGCATCTGCAAACTCCGCTCTGGGGATCTTGCCGCATTTCTGGCAACCGAACGAGCCAAAAGCGGCGACGAACAAAGCGCCGATCAGGCCTGCCGTAAACTGAGCCCCACTGTTGTAAGCCCGCGAAACGGGACTGCCGCATCTCGGACACAAATAGGCCATCTCATCCTCCCTCGCGGAATCTAGTGGAGTGCTTCACACGCTTTGAAGGTTATCCAGCTTCCTGCGGGCGCGGGTGACCTTTTCGAGAATGTCCCGGGCGGAGGCGGTCCAGATGAACGGCTTGGGGTTGTGATTGTGTCGGTCGATGTAGTCGCCGAC
>CAIYHG010000032.1 GCA_903925975.1 uncultured Acidobacteriia bacterium
AGGGTCCGAAGGTCGAGAGCCAAGATCAGGCTGTCGCTATCGCGTTGTCCCAAGCTCGGGAACTTAACAAGATATTAGCGCCGATCCTGAAAGCGGACCCGTATCACGACGAGCAGGGCCGGTTCACTAGCGCCGGGGGCTCTTCGTCTGGCGGTGGCGGCAGCAAAAAGGCCGGGCACGGTTACGAAATCGGGCGGGCGACGGGCGAAGCCGCCGGCAGTCTGGCGGGCACTGTGGCGGGCCGGGTGGCCGGCGGGGCCATAGGTTCCGCGATAGCCCCGGGAGTTGGGACTGCGGCGGGCGCCTTTATCGGCGGTCTGGCTGGCGGCGGAGCCGGCGCGTATCTCGACCGGCGAATTTGGAACGCCGTTTATCAGCACTTCAATCCGGGCGTACAGGAGCCGAAGCACACATTGGGCGGGGAACTGTCCGGTGCGGCCGCGTCTTCCGCGGGCTACATTGCCGGCGGCATGATCCCGGGCATAGGCGGCGCTGCGGCCGAAGGCGCTGGAATTCTGGCTCGGGAAATGCCTACCGCGGGGGAAGCTACCACTCGCATTCTGGGGACCGCGGCCGGCGACGTGCTGGGAACGCGCTTTGGGGACTACATATCGAGCCGGATTGGTGGCGTCCTAGCCTCTGTCAAGGGCGGTCAGATCGGGCGGTCTGGAGGAGAAGCTACCGGCGACATAGCTGCCGATACCGGGTATGCCCTTCAACATGGGTTAGGAAAGTCTTTAAGAAAAAGGGCCAAGATAGCGAATGATGATCTCCCGGTTCGGTCGGATCAATTTCCGCCTCGAAAGCTCCGGAATGACCAAAACGACGAGAAGTATTTTGTCGAGCAGCCCGCCGCGACGAATTTTCGGACGCTGCTAAACGAGCAGGAGAGCAAGCAGCGAGCCAAAGCTGGTAGGCTCGCGCGGTACGGGGCGCGCATTGACGCGCTTCAGCCCCGGATTGGTGAGAGCTGGCAACAATTCCATCAACGGTTGTTGATGGCGGTATCTGAGCAGCAGGCCCAGGCGTTTCCTTGGTCGCTAGAACGGAGCAAGTGAGATGACCAGCAGCTACGATTTCACGCCGAAGCGGGTCCGTAAAGCACGGCGCCTCTACAATTTCACTCCGATTGTCATCGCGAAACGGCCGAAGGAATACTCTCAAGCCATGCGGGATCGGGCTGAAGCCAAGGGGCATACGATGCCCGGGGGCGGCTTCCCGATCGAGAGCCGGGCCGATCTCGGCCGGGCCAAGCGGGCATTCGGCCGGGCCGGCAACAAGCCAGCGGCGCGCCGGTGGATCAACCGCCGGGCGAAGGACCTTGGCGCGGCGCCGCTCGGCGGCGATGTTGGCAAGTTGCTTTTGAAAGCGCGGGCATTCCCGGGCGCGGCTGTGCCCTTCGGCGCGAAGGACAAGAATAAGGAAAAGGTTAAGAAGCTCCTCCAGTCTTTTTTCAAGGCTGACCCGGACCTAACGGACGGCCGCTCCGGCGGGATAAGCCATAGCGAAAGCGATCGGGTTGGCGTACAGGACGATCGCACCCCCGAGGAGAAGAACAGTCAGCTCCTCGACCTGTACGACACCGCCTACAAGAACCCTCCAATGCCCGGCGAGGACCACGATACCTGGATGGATCGGGTCTGGGGCGCACCGGCGCACCTACGGATGTTCGCCGACCAGCTC
>CAIYHG010000033.1 GCA_903925975.1 uncultured Acidobacteriia bacterium
AGTTCATCTCTGTGCGCGATCACCGGCTCATGCATCGTGTGCATCGATGGCGCGCGCCCCGTTGGATTCGCCTTTGGATGGTGTACGCCACTCGCGGCGGCGATGGCTGGCTCTGGTCGATGCTCGGTTTAGCGGTGTTGCTGTTCGGTGGCCCTTTTGCCTTTGCCGCGGTTGCGGCTTCGGGTCTGGCGGCGGCGGTCGGGATCGCTCTATTCATCTGGCTCAAGCGGAAGACCCGCCGCAAGCGTCCTTGCGCCATCGAACCGCATTGTTGGGCGAAGCTTCTGCCACCCGATCACTTCTCCTTTCCCTCGGGGCATTCGATCACCGCCTTCGCCGTGACACTTCCCCTGGTGATGCAGTACCCGGCGATCATGCTGGTCCTCATGTTTTGCGCCGTCAGCGTAGCCGTTTCCCGCGTTGTCCTCGGCCTGCATTTCCTGAGCGACGTGGTGGCGGGCTCTGCCATCGGCTCCGCCCTCGGGTATTTCGCCTTCCGCCTGTTAACCTAGGCCCTCTCTCCCTCGTTCTGACAGTAGCGCCGGACGAACCGGCGCGGAACTCTGACACGGAGGGGGAGTATGTACGGCCACATCGTAGTGTTCTTCTTTGGACTGGCGTTGCTGGCTTTCACAGCCTGGGGGGTCTGGCTCGGCGCCAGGCGGCGCCAGCTATGGGCACAGGCGCAGGCCGATCTGCAGCACCGGCTTCTCGACAAATTCAGCTCGCCTCAAGAGATCGGCGAGTTCCTCCAGACCGAGGGCGGGCGGCGCTTCATGCAGGGACTGACCACGGGCCGCAGGCACGCCGGCAAGAGTATCCTTCTGGCTCTCCAGATAGGCACGGTGGTGAGCCTGCTCGGCATCACTACGCTCGCGCTGGGGTTCATGTATCCGATGAACCGTCCCGGGGCCCATCCGGCAATCGTTCTCGGAGCGTTGGTGCTGGCTTTGGGAGTCGGCTTCCTGATTTCGGCGGGCATATCCTACCGGCTCTCGAAGGCCTGGGGACTCTTCCCCGAGTCGAACGAAAAGTCGGCGGACTCGTAGTAAGATTGTGAAGCCAGTGGTGGCCGAAGAAACGCTCGCGCGCGAAAGTGCCGCCGTCGCGGCTGCGGGGGGTGAGATGCCCTTCGAGGCTTTTTACGCCTCGACCGCCCCCGCCTTGGCCGCGTTCATCCGCCGCGTCTCCGGAGACGCTTCGACGGCGGAGGACGTTCTTCAGGAGACTTACCTCCGCTTCCTGCGCGCGCGGCATGCGGGGCGCGCCCTCGGAGAGATGCGGAGCTACCTCTACCGCACAGCGACCACCATCGTCTACGATCAGTGGCGCCGGCCGCGGCGCGAGGAGCGCGAGTTGGACGCGGAAGCGCAGGCCGGCGATCCCGTCTTGCGCATCGACATGGCGAGGGCTTTCTCGCGATTGGTTCCCCGCGAGAGAGCGCTGCTGTGGCTGGCCTACGTGGAAGGTTCGGACCACGCGGAGATCGCGGCCGCTCTGGGGCTCACGCGACTCAGCGTTCGAGTGTTGTTGTTTCGCGCCCGAGCGAAGCTCGCGCGCATGATGCGCGCGAGCGGATTCGAGAAGGGGGTGATCTCGTGAAGATCGGCGCATGCCGGTTTGAGAAGGCCGTGTGGGCAGCCGTGGCTTCGAATGCGTGGACTCAGGATCTTCGCGAGCACGCCGCGTGCTGCGGCGTATGCGGCGAAGTTGCGCTGGTCTCCGGCGGACTGTTGGCGTTGGGCCGGGACGAGCATGCCGCGAACAGCCTCCCAGATCCGCGCCAAATCCTCTGGCGGGCCGATTGGCTCGCGTCGCGCTCGGCCGGAGAGCGGGCCACGCGCCCTATTCTTCTTTACGCGCGATTCGCGATTG
>CAIYHG010000034.1 GCA_903925975.1 uncultured Acidobacteriia bacterium
GGCCTTTCGTTTGGGTTGACCCTCGTGATAAACAAAGCACGCGATGGGCCAGGACGCCCCGGAGGTGCGCGCTACCATAACTGCCCGGTCCTTCATGAGATAGCAGTCTAAGATCCATTGTCTTAAGTGCTAAGTTGGAATTCGTGCCATAGTGCCCATTCCCCATGCTCAGTCGGGAGTCGCCGCGAAGTTGTACGGCGGCCATGGACCACTTAGCAACAATTTCGTGCCGCCGGGAGGAAGGATTTGCCTAGCCTTGTCCCGAAAGCGCTCCATATCGGCCTTGGGCGTCAGAAAATACAACGACATGAGGCGTCCCTGGCCGGCCGGCGCAATCTCTCTCCGCTGCTCCGCGTAATCGCCGGAGAGCGAACCGGCGATCCGATCGGCCAGTTGAGCCTCCTCGGGAGCCAGGCTGTCCCCGGAACCGTAGCGATTGCGAAGGGAAGCCAGATATGCTGCGCCGGGAGACAACCGAGATCCCTGCACGGATCGAGGGCGGGCCGGACACAGGACTCGGATTCCCATCTCCGTCATGCCGCGCAGCCGGCCCAAGAGCGCCCCGTACTCCCGTTGGTTGGCTTCCAATAGCCGCAGGATCGCCGATTCGCTCTCCATCAGGCAGCCGTAGCGCAGTGGAATGACGGCCTGTCTGGCATGCATCGCCTCGACGACTCTCTCAAAAGCCAGCACCGCGGAAACGCTGGGCGCCAAACTGGTCTCCTCCACCCGCGAAACCACGGCCGCCAACCCCTGCGCGCCCACGACGCACGTTCCCGGCTCCGGAGCGGGCTCGTCCAAACCTCGTTCGACGATGCAGTGAAGAAGGTGCTTCATGCCTTCGCTCCCCCGGAAAGATCCGGAGCGAAACTGTAGGGCGGCCACGGACCGTTCAAGGTAAGCAGCAGGCCGGGAAATACTTCGTCGGCGTTGAACCGCTCCAGCCGCGCCCGGAAATTCTCGAGGGCCGCCGGCGCGACCAGGAAGGCCCAGTTCAACATGACCTCGGCGTCCGTGCCCGCGGAAACTGCCGCCAGCACCTTGCGCTCCCGGAAACCGCCGGCCTGCGCTCCCAGCGCCGCCGCCGCCCGCCGGCAGAATTCTCTCAGCCGGAGACTGAAGTCCCGTTCCAACTGGGCCTGGATGCGCTTCTCCCGCAGGTACTGTGCTCCAGCGGAGATTACTGGCGCGGACTCGTCCGGGACGGGCCGGCCCGGCGAACTCAGCCCGCTCAGTGCGTCGGCGCGATTCAGCAGCCCCTTGACAGCCCATTCCTGTTTTTCGCCGAGCTGCGCGAAGAATTCGGCGATGGCCTCCCGGTGTTCCAGAACGTACTGTGTCAGACTGTCGAAGGAAGTGAACAGCGTCGCGAAACGAGCCGGCAACACGGGGACCCGGCTCATGATTTCCTCGATAACCGCTGCATGGCGGCAGACCCGCGGCCCCAGCCAGGCCAAGTCCTGCAGGCGGGCTTCCGCCGCTTCGCCGCAGAACTCCGCCAACTCCACTTCACTAAAGACCGCGCCAATCTCCCCGCAGGCGCGCACACGAACGGCGCCTTGCCCGTCCACCCCCATCGCGGAGGCTGGGGCGCCGCCTGCGCCAGGCGTCAGGCAGTACAGGTAGGTAGCAGTCGCCCCATTGCTCACACGGTGGCTTCTTTCAGAGCTGCTTCCAGGTCGTCGAACTCGATGATCACCGGCGCCTCATCCGCCGGCTTCTCGATCGTATTGGCCACCGCCCGCCGCACCGCGCGCAGAGCCGCCTTCGTACACAAGCCTTGGATGTCGGCGCCGCTGAAGCCGTCCGTGCGCGCGGCGAGGTCCGCGGCGCCGATTCCGGGCGCCAGCGGCTTGTTCCGCAGATGCACCTCGAAAATCAGGCGGCGGCTCTCCTCGTCGGGCAGGGGGATGTCGACGATCTCATCGAAGCGCCCCGGCCGCATTACCGCCGGATCGAGCATGTCCGGCCGGTTCGTCGCGCCCAGCACGAGCACTCCCTTGAGTTCCTCGACGCCATCGAGTTCGGTGAGGAACTGGCTTAGTACGCGCTCGGCGACGTGCGCATCGGAGCCGCCCGCGTTGCGGGACGGCACCAGCGCGTCGATCTCGTCGAAGAAGATGATGCACGGCGCCGCCTGCTTGGCTTTCCGGAACATGTCGCGCATGCCGCGCTCCGACTCGCCCACATACTTGGAAAGCAGGGCGGGACCTTTCACGGAGATGAAATTGACCCTGCTTTCGTTGGCGATGGCCTTGGCGAGCAGGGTCTTGCCGCAACCCGGCGGCCCCGTCAGCAGGATTCCCTTGGGGGGACGGATGCCGGCTTTCGCGAACAGCCCCGCATATTGGAGCGGCCACTCCACCGCCTCCACCAGCCGCCGCTTGACCTGCGAGAGGCCGCCCACATCCTCCCACCGGACATCCGGCACCTCCACGAATACCTCGCGCGTCGCCGAGGGCTCGACCTCGCGCAAGGCATCCAGAAAATCCTCCATCTGGACCTCGAGCTTGGCCAGTTGCTCGTACGGGATGCGCGCCAGCGCGAAGTCGATGTCGGGCATGATGCGGCGCAGGCAAATCATGGCGGCCTCGCGGCAAAGCGCCTCCAGATCCGCGCCCACGAAGCCATGCGTGATTTCGGCCAGGCGGCTCATGTCCACATTGCCGGCCAGCGGCATGCCCCGGCTGTGGATCCCCAGAGTCTCCTCGCGCCCGTAGCGGTCTGGAATGGGGATGGCGATTTCCCGGTCGAACCGCCCCGGTCGGCGCAAAGCCGGGTCGAGCAGGTTGGGCAGGTTGGTGGCGGCGATGACGATCAATTGGCGCCGCTTGGCGAGCCCGTCCATCAGGGCCAGCAATTGCGCCACCACCCGTTTTTCCACTTCCCCCACCACGTTTTCGCGCCGGGGCGCAATGGCGTCGATCTCATCCAGGAAAATGATGCTGGGGCCCTTGCGCGTCGCCTCCTCGAAGATCTTCCTCAGATGGGCTTCGCTCTCGCCGTAGAACTTGTGGATGATCTCCGGACCGCTCACGGAGAAGAAGTTGGCCTCGGTCTCGTGCGCGATCGCGCGCGCGATCAGGGTCTTGCCGCAGCCCGGCGGCCCATGCAGCAGCACGCCCTTGGGGGCGTCGATGCCCAGCCGCTCGAAGACC
>CAIYHG010000035.1 GCA_903925975.1 uncultured Acidobacteriia bacterium
AGAGCGCTCGACAAGCCGAGCCGGCAGAGAACGCGCACGCGCCCACTGCTTCAACTGGTGGATCTGTTCGGAATTAAGAACGACCGGCCGCGCAACGCGCATCGGAGCACCTCTAATTGTATAGACGCGCCACGTTACAATATCGCTACTATTTATGAAGCACTACACTAGTTCCTACCATTGCCGCTGGGTCTGGAATCAAGTAAGCGGTTTTGCGGCGATTGGAATCAGAGGGCATGCAGCGGGAATGGTGGTTGTGTACGATCTGGCGCCGGGCGCAGCCTTCGGACTTGTGCAGCGCAGCGTATACACGCCCGACGGAAAGGCAGGACTTGGCGCAAAGTACGTAAACTGCCCCACACTCACACTCGATCGCGTGAACGGAGCCAAGGTGCTGGCGGACGCAAAGTCCGGCAGGCGCGCGACTCTTACCCTTACGGCTCGCTTCCAGCGCGACACCGGCAAAGCGGTCGTGGCATACCTACCGGGCCGCAATTACGGTACGCCGCAGGACCAACAGGTACTCCTCGCCACCCACACCGACGCCATGTCTCTCATTGAAGAAAATGGCGGGCTTGGCATGTTGGGGATTCTGTCCTACTTCAATCGCATTCCGAAGGCTTCCAGACCGCGCACGCTGACCTTTTACTTCGACTGCCGTCACTTTATGCCTGGCGGCGAAGGCGGTTGGCCGCAGTTTGACTACTACACCATCCACGCGGAGCGCTTGAAGTCTATCGTGGCGACGGTCGGGATGGAGCACATGGGCGGTCGGCAGACGATTGAGACTGGGCCGGGCGGTAACAACTACGTCTACTCCAAGGAACTGCCGGGGGACGGCGGCGTGATTACCAGTCTGATGGACGTCTACAACAACAACATCTGGCTGATCGAAGCAATCGCGAGAGCCGCGACGGACAATCATTGGCCTCGGGTGGACGTGAAATCCGGCAACTTGGAACCAGGCGTTAACGATGGCTTCCAAGGCAGGGTGAAAAGCCCGATGAACAAGGGGCGCACCTATGAGATCCCGGGCGTCGGATTAGCGGGCGATTGGCCCGGCGGCTGGACGCAGACGTACGCGCAAATCGATACAGAGGCGGGAATGCACGGCTTCGACAAGGACTACTTCGTTCAGCAAGTAGCGGGATTGTCCCAGCTTGCCGGTGAGTTCATGCTCGTCAAGCCGCTGGTCATCGATCTCGGGTGGGGCAAACTCAAGTCGGCCCTCGTCAAGCTACCGGATACCGGATTCGTGGCCAGGCAGGAAGCCACCGCACACCGTCAGGCGCTTGTGAATCAATACGTCGCCGCATTCCGGAAGATCGAGTCTGGCGCAACCAGTGATGCCGGGGCCGTTCTTAAGGCGCTGACAGCCAATATCTCCGCCTGGGTGACGCGTGAACAGCAGGATGCGTTGCGTCCACTGATAGAGGGCCAACTCGCCAAGTTAGCCTGAACCGAAGCAACCGAGGGTTGCTGTCTGAGCAGTACGGCGCTCCCCGATGCGGGGCGGGCAAACGTCCGCCGGCGATTGACGCCTGAGTTAGCGCCATCCCGGGGGCCAGCCTGTTCGGAGCAAATTGCCGTCTAGCGCCAGATTCGTAGAAGAGCCGCGTTCGGCAGCGGATTCCGGGCTCATGGTGAAAACGATTCCGGGGTGCTGCGAAAACCCGTTCGCCTTCCCGTCAGAATCGCTTTCACGTTCACCCCGGAATCCGCATCACACTCGACACCTGCGGCCACCTGTTTCCGCCCGCACGGAAGGAATCCGTCAAGCGCCTCGAAAGTGACATGCGGGAACCTGAAGAACCCGCTGGCGATTCAATTGGCAGCGCAAATGGAGACTATCAGCAGACAGGCGTACGGCTTCCGCAACTTTGAGAACTACCGGCAGCGAGTGCAGGTGTTATGTTCTTAGAAAGGTTTCGGGATTGGGGTTGCCCGCGGAATCGGCATAGAGCCAACCGCGCTAACTTGTTGAGGGAGTTGGTTGCGGGGGTAGGATTTGAACCTACGACCTTTGGGTTATGAGCCCAACGAGCTACCAGACTGCTCCACCCCGCATCTCAATCCTAGCGTATGGGCGCCCGCGGGTCAACGTCGGCGAGGAAAAGATATTCATCGGGCGGGTACAATGAGGGTGTGCTCCGCTTCGTTGTAGCGGCGGTTCTTGCGTCCGCAACCGCCCTGTTCGCCCAAACTCCGCTGTTTCCGCTCAAAGACGTCAGGGCCGGGATGCGCGGCGTCGGCAGAACCGTCTTCTCCGGCAGCCAGGTTGAGGACTTCCAGGTGGAAATACTGGGCGTCCTCGATAATGCCGGACCAAAGGAGTCCCTAATCATCGCCCGACTTTCCGGCGGCGCCATCGACCGCACCGGCGTGATGCAGGGCATGAGCGGCAGCCCCGTGTACATAGACGGCAAACTGGTTGGCGCCGTCGCGGCGGCATTTCCCTTCTCCAAGGAGGCTATCTCCGGCATCCGCCCCATCGAGGACATGGTGACGCGCGCGTTTCCCACGGCGCCGTCCGCCAGACCCTCGGTGGCGCTGGGCGGAACCGATATTCTGAGCGTCTTTTCGAAGCCGGAACCCGTAATGGCGGGCGGCGCGCAGATGGCCGATATCGCCACGCCGGTCGCCTTCGGAGGATTCAGCCGGAATACGCTCGATGCCTTCGCGCCGCAGTTGCGCTCACTCGGGCTCGATCCCCGTCAGGGCGTTACGGCAGGGGCGAATCTACCGCCCGAACTGGGGAATCCCGCGGACCTGAAGCCAGGGTCGATGATCAGCGTTCAACTGATGGCCGGCGATCTGAGCGTTGGCGCCGACGGCACGGTGACGTATATCGACGGCAGCCGCGTATACGCCTTCGGGCACAGGTTTCTCGCGGTTGGCGCCACGGCCTTGCCCTTCGCGCTCGCCGACGTGATCGCGCTAGTGCCGAACGTCAATACATCGTTCAAGCTTTCGGCCGGACGGCAATGGATGGGCACGATCTCGCAGGACCGCGAATCCGCCATCTCGGGCGAACTCGGCAAACTGCCGGAGATGGCGCCCGTAACCATTTCGGTTTCGCGCGAAGGGCGGCCAATAGAAACTTATCGCATGAGGATGGTGAAGGACCAGCTTCTTTCTCCGCTCCTCATTCAGATGGCGATCTACTCGGCGATCGACGTAACGGAGCGCACGGTGGGCGCATCGAGTATCCGCCTGACCGGCGAAATCGATTTTCAGGGATCGCCCGCGCCGGTGAAGGTGGCCGGCATGTATGCGATGGATAACGGCGCAGCCGCGCAGGCATCTATCTCCGCCGCCATACCAGCGGCTTATGTGATGCAAGCCGGGTACGATGCGCTGTCGCTGCGGAGCGTTACCCTGAACATCGACGCATCCGACGACAAGAAATCGCTCAATATCGATAGCGTGACCGCGTCGAAGCAGGAGGCGCGGCCGGGCGAGACGGTTCGGCTCTACATCACGCTCACGGGCGAGAACGGCCGGGAGGTCACGCGCGAGGCGGACTATGCCGTCCCGATCGGGGCCGGGCCGGGGATGTTGTACTTCACCGTGGCCGACGCTTCCACGACGAACGTGGCCGATTTCAAGCAGACCGTCGGGGCAACCCCGCGCGACGCCGGGCAGGTGATCGGTCTGGTAAACAGCCTCCACCCCAACAATAAGATCTACGTCCGCGTCTGGCGCTCGAACACCGCGTATCAATTGGAAGGCGCCGACCTTCCGGACCCGCCGGCTTCGGTGTCGCTCATGCTGGGCGCGGCGCAATCGGGCTTGGCCGGCATCACGCAGACGCGCAACTCGAAGATTGCGGCTATCGAAATCGACGCGGGCGACGTGGCTGTCAACGGATCGAGAACCGTCCAGGTGGAAATTAAACAATGATCGACTTATCGCGTTTCCGCGCCGCGGCGCGATGCGCGGCTCTTGCTTGCGCGGCCTCGCTCGTCTCGCCGGCGTTCGCCAGCGGGACGGCCGTGTGGGAGATGAACTCCTACAACGATTTCATTCGCGGGCGCTTCAGCGGCGTTTCGATCAACCGAGACGGCCGCCTTTCGCTCGCCCCTGCCATGGCTTCGCTGCTCGATTCGGATCAGGCAGTGATCTGGAGCATGGCGCTGGGTCCGGACGGAGCGATTTACGCCGGCACGGGCCACCGCGGGCGCGTCTACAAAATTGACGCCGCCGGGCGGGCGGCTCTGTTGTGGACCGCGCAACAGCCCGAAGTGTTTGCGGTAGCGGTGGATCGCGCGGGCGCTGTTTACGCCGCGACGTCTCCCGATGGCGCGGTATACCGAATCGTGAATGGCAAGGCCGAACAGTTCTTCGCCCCGCAAACGCGTTACATCTGGTCGCTCGCCCTAGGGCAAGACGGCGCCTTGTACGTGGGCACAGGCGATGCGGGGAAGATCTTCCGCGTCGATGCGGCGGGCAAGGGCGAGTTGTACTACAATTCCGGCCAATCGCATATCACCGGTCTTGCGGTGGATGCGCAGGGGCGGCTGCTCGCGGGCACGGAGCCGAACGGCATCCTGTACCGGATCACCGCAAAGGATAGGGGCTTCGTGCTCTACGACGCCGCGCTTCCGGAGATTCGATCGATACTGCCCATGCCCGACGGCACGGTGTATGTGGCGGCCCTCGGCGGCTCGGTAGCCAAGCAGGAACAGGCGGCCAAGGACGCCGTCGCAAATCCGGCCACGGGAATTCCCACGCTCACAACCAGCATCACCGTAACGGCGCAGGCCTCCGAAATCAAGCCGCCCGATCCGTCCAAACCACAAGCGCAATCGCCCGTCCCTGGCGCGCCGGCCCAGCCCGCTCTGGCGGCGGCCACGGCGGTAGACACCAGCAACGTAGACAAATCGGCCGTGTACCGCATCAACGCGGACAACACGGTAGAGACGCTGTGGAGTTCCAAGGAAGAAAATGTCTACGACCTGCTTGCGTTGAACCAGCAGGTTCTATTCGCCACGGATGCGGCGGGCCGCATCTACGGCCTGGCCCCCGACCGTCGCGTGGCCTTGCTCGCGGAAACCAATGAGGGCGAAACCACGCGTCTGCTGCCGGCACGTGGCTCCGTTTTGGCGGCAACGGGCAACGCCGGGCGCATTTTCCGTCTGGGCGAGACGCCTGGGCCCTCGGGATGGTTGGAATCCCCGGTGCATGATGCCGGCGCGGTTTCCCGCTGGGGAAGCTTGAGTTGGCGCGGAGACTCGCCTGCCGGGTCTTCCGCGGCATTCCGAACGCGCAGCGGAAACTCGGAGCGTCCCGACGCTACGTGGAGCGATTGGTCGGCGCCGTTGACCGCGGCATCCGGCTCGCCCATCACCAGCCCCAACGCCCGCTACCTGCAGTGGCGTGTGGAAATGACTGGAACGGCAACGGCCGCGCCCGTAGTGAACAGCGTGACGGCGGCCTACCTGCCTCAGAACTCGCCGCCCATTCTGCGCAGCATCAACATATCCGCGCAGGCGGCGCCCGCAGGCTCAACGGGAGGTTCGGCATCGTCGAGCGCCTACACGGTTACCGTCACCGATACGGGGGCGGTGCCTTCGACGCCCGCCGTTTCCCCTACGCAGGTGCTCTCGCGCGCCGCGGCGAATCAAATCGTGGTGATATGGCAGGCCGACGACCCCGAAGGTGACCGCCTTGTGTACGACCTCTATTTTCGAGGGGACGATGAGACCCAGTGGAAGGCGATCAAGACGGCCATTCATGAGAACTCGGCGCTGTTTGACGCGGATATGTTCGCCGACGGCAAGTACTATTTCCGCGTAACGGCCTCGGACAAAGAAGCGAACCCGCCGTCAACCGCCCGCGAATCCGAGTTGATCAGTTCGCCGATGTTCGTGGACAATACGCCGCCGGTGGTCACGCCGGGAACGGCGCGGCGCACCGGAGCCAGCGCTCACGTGGAATTCGAAGCCGCCGATTCCGCTTCCCCTCTGCGGCGCTGCGAGTACTCTCTGGATGCGGCTACCTGGGTACCCGTGGAATCGGCTGACGGCGTGATCGATTCGTTGCGCGAGAAGTTCTCGCTCGACCTCGCCGGGATGGCGGCGGGCGAACGCATGCTGGTAATTCGCGCCGTGGACAGCGCCGGCAACTCGGGCGTCGCCAAGGTTGCGTTGAAGTAAGGGAGGCGGCTGGCGCGTATCGGCGCCGGCGCCGATATACTGAGGGGTGCGCCCGGATTTGCACACATTCTGGTTCCTGCTGCGCCGCAGCGTGGTCGCCGCCTTCGATGACGGGTGTTTCAGCACGGCTAAAGGGGCGGCCTATTCTGCCCTGCTCTCTTTCTTCCCCGTGCTCACTTCCGCCACGGCGATTCTCGTTCAGACTCGGGCAGAGTTTGTGTCTAATGCGCTCGAAGACTGGCTGTCACAAATCGTGCCGCCAGGCTCGGAAGACCTCGTGGTGCAGCAATTCCGCGCCGCGGGTGAACGGCCTCTGACGCTCCTCGTCGTGGCCGGGATCATTTCGTTGTGGGCGGCTTCGAGCGTCATCAAGAGCCTGATCGAAGGGTTCCACGCCGCTTACCGCGTCCCCCGAAACCGCGGCTTCCTGCACCAGAGCTGGGTAGCCATGATGCTGGTCCTGATCTGCGCCGTTCCGCTGCTCTGCGCATCGGCGCTGGTGGTCTTCGGCGGGCAGATCGAAGGGGCGGCCACGCGGGCCCTTGGGATTGGCTCCGAATGGCTGCCGGCCTGGCAGTGGGTGGGACGCCTCAGCCGCTACGCGCTCGCATTGGGAACCACAGCGTGCGTGGCGGGGTTCCTCTTCTACTTCGGCCCGTACCGGAAACAGCGCTGGCGATTCGTGTGGCCGGGAGCGCTGGTAGCGACGGCGCTCTGGTTGCTCACTACCTCCGCCTTCGGCTGGTACGTGCGCCACATGGCGCACTACAACGTGATGTACGGCTCGGTGGGAGCGGGCATCGCGCTGCTGGTGTGGATGTATCTTCTGGCCGCGATCGCGCTCATCGGCTGTGAGTTCAACGCAGCGAGCGAACGCGGCGCGCAGAGCTAATGGAGTAGCCTTTTGGGGTGGGGCAGGCGGTTTCGCCTGCCGCATCTTGAATACCCGATTACCGCTGGATATTGCGGCGGGTTTGGCTCCCTCCGCGGAGTGCTGGCCTTGGTCCAGCGAAATGGCAGTCTCGAAACCGCCTGCCCCACCTATATCCGACGCGCCCCGCGCTGAAATGTAGAAACGCCAGTCGGTCGCTTCAGCGCCCGCTTCCGGCAGGTATGATGTTTGCTTGGGCTGGCTGCCATGTTGAAGACCCTCACCGAATACGAAGCCCTCGCCGAACGGGCGCACGGCCACCTTTGCGCGGGCCAGGTTCTCGGGCTGCGCATGGCGCTCTACGGCGTCAAACTGTTGGGTCTCGCCGACCCCGCCGGAGCCGACCGCAAGCGGCTCGTCACGTTCATCGAGATTGATCGCTGCGCCACCGACGCCATCCCCATCGTCACTGGATGCCGCGCCGGAAAGCGCAGCCTGAAGTTCCGCGATTTCGGCAAGGTGGCCGCGACGTTTTGCGATCTAGGCGAGAACCGCGCCGTGCGCGTTACTGCGCGAGAAAGCTCGAAACGCCGCGCCGACGAGATTCACCCTGAGATCCCCGAGCAGAACCGCAGGCAGATGGCTGCGTACCGCGAGTTGCCGGATGAGGAGTTATTCGGTTTCGAATGGGTACGCGTGAATTTGGGACCTGAGGATTTGCCCGGCTTCAAGGCCCCGGCTGCCGTGTGCGCCGAGTGCGGAGAACGGGTGCAGTTCAAACGCGAGATTGTGCGCGAAGGCAAAACGCTGTGCCGCGCCTGCGCCGGCGAGCGCTACTACGAGCGGCTCCGATGATCCGGTACTACATCACGGACCGGCGCGCCGCCGGAGGCTCGGGCGCCCTGACGGCATGCCTGGGCCGCGCACTCGCCGACGGCGTGGAGCGCATTCAGATCCGTGAGAAGGACCTTTCCGCGCGCGAGCTTTGCGAGTTGACGCGCGCTATTCTCGCTCTGCCGAATCCGCACGGATCGCGCATCCTGGTGAACTCGCGCACCGACGTTGCGCTGGCATGCGGCGCTCATGGCGTGCATCTCCCCGGCGGCGCTATCGCCCCGGCTACGCTCAGAGCTATCGTCCCGCCTGGGTTTCTCATCGCCGTCTCCGCGCATTCGATTGATGAGCTTCGCGCCGCGGAGGCAGAGGGGGCGGATTTCGCGTTATTCAGCCCCGTCTTCTTCACGGCTTCCAAAGCCGGGTACGGCCCGCCGCAGGGGTTGGAACGGCTGCGCGAAGCAGTGCGTTCGGTCCGCATTCCCGTGCTGGCGTTGGGCGGAGTGACGCCGCGGAACGCCGCCGACTGCGTCGCCGCAGGAGCCGCCGGAATTGCCGGCATCTCCATGTTTCAAAGCTGACGGCAGCCGGCTTCGTGACTACCCCAATTGCCGCCGTCAGCCGGGCCCGCGGAAGCCGCATGTTATTCTGATTACGAACCCCCTCGAAGGCCGCTCTTATGCTTGGATACAGCTTCACTACTCCGCATGGAATCGAACTTACCAGCACAGTCACGCAGGTGAACTTCCGTCGCGGCCTTTGGCGTGTCCTGCGCGATTTGGATCAGTATCGAGGCGTATACCTCTCTTCGGGATACGAGTATCCCGGCCGGTATTCGCGCTGGGATATCGGGTGCGTGCGTCCGCCGCTCGAAATCGTTTCATTCGACCGCCGCGTGGAATTCCGCCCGCTGAACGAGCGCGGGAAGATCATCGTCAAACTCATCGCGCCGGCCCTCGCCGATCATCCACACTGGGAGAGCTTCGGGTTCGAGGGCGATATGCTCGCGGGCGCGCTGAAGCCTATGCCTGCGCGGTTTCCGGAGGAGGAACGTAGCAAGCAGCCCTCCGTGTTTTCGATCCTGCGCGCCTTCATCGATGAGTTTCGCGGCGCGCATGATCCGCACCTTGCGCTGATCGGCGCATTCGGATACGACCTGCTGTTTCAGTTCGAGCCCATCGAATTGAAGCTGCCGCGCGAGAACCGGAAGGACTTGCACCTCTTCCTGTGCGACGACATCTGGTTCATGGATCGCGAAAACGAGCGCATCGACCGTTACCAGTACGAGTTCGAGCGCGGCGAACTCTCCACGCGCGGCGTGGAGCGCGATGCCGCGGAAATCGCGCGGCCCCCACGAATAGCGCCCGGACCGATCGTATCCGACCATCGCCCCGAAGAATACATGGCCAAGGTGGAAACCGTGCGCCAGGGCATGCGGCGCGGCGATTACTATGAAGTGGTTTTGCGCCAGAAGTTCCGCACGCCCTACTCCGGCCGCGTGTCCGATCTGTTCGAGCGCGTGCAGGATGCAAGCCCCAGCCCATACGAGTTTCTGCTGCAACTAGGGGACGAACAGTTAGTGGGCGCGTCACCTGAAATGTTCGTTCGCGTGGAGGGGCGGCGCGTCGAAACGTGCCCCATATCCGGAACGGCGCAGCGCACCGGAGATCCGCTGCGCGACGCGGAGAACATTTGCGAACTGCTCGGCTCCACTAAAGAAGAATCCGAGCTGACCATGTGCACGGATGTGGACCGCAACGATAAGTCGCGGGTCTGCGTGCCAGGGTCGGTTAGAGTCCTCGGCAGGCGGCTGATCGAGCGCTACGCGGGCGTGTTCCACACGGTGGACCATGTGGAGGGCACGCTCTGCGAGGGCTTCGATTCGCTCGATGCGTTCCTCAGCCATATGTGGGCGGTCACCGTGATCGGCGCGCCGAAGAAGGCGGCGGCGCGGGCCATCGAGTCCCTGGAGAAAGACGCCCGCGGTTGGTACGGCGGCGCCATCGGCATGCTGGCGCTCAACGGCGACATCAATACGGGCATCCTCATTCGCACCACCTACGTGCGGAACGGAACGGCGTCGTACCCGGTGGGCGCCACCCTTCTTTACGATTCCGTACCCGCCATGGAAGAGCGTGAAACGCGGCTCAAGGCGACCGGCTTCTTCCGCGTGCTTGGCGAACCGGACCCCGTGCCGCCCGCCATGGAAGTGATTAACGAGCCGGTGGGAAAGGGCGCGCGTCTGCTGTTGGTGGATAACGACGATTGCTTCATCCAAACCATCGCCAACTATGCGCGGCAGACCGGGGCGGAAGTGGCCACTTATCGCGCCGGTTTCGCCGAGGAAGCGATCTCGCAGTTCAAGCCGCACCTGATTCTGATCTCGCCGGGTCCGGGCCGCCCTGCCGATTTCGGCGTGCCCGCTCTGGTGCAGGCCGCCGTGCGCCTGGGCTTGCCGGTCTTCGGAATATGCCTTGGGCTGCAAGGCATTGTGGAATCGTTCGGAGGCGCGCTGGACGTGCTCGAATACCCCATGCACGGAAAGCGCTCCGTAGTGCGGCATAGCGGCGTGGGCGTTTTTGAGGGCTTGCCCGAGGAGTTCCAGGTGGGGCGCTATCATTCCCTCTATGCCCGGCGCAGCGCCTTCCCCTCCTGCCTGGAAGTAACGGCCGAATCCACGGAGGGCGCGATCATTATGGGCGTGAGGCACCGCAGCCTGCCGGTTGAGGCCGTGCAGTTCCACCCCGAATCGATTCTGACATTGACGCCCGGCTCGAACTACGGATTGAAGCTCATTGAAAACGCCGTGAAGCTGGCAAAGGCCGCGCGGGCATAGGCTCCGCTCCCAATCGCACAAACGCCAAGAGGGCGGCCGGTTTACTTACCGGGCCGCCCTCTTGGTATGGCTACCGACTTCAAACCGCCCCGGGCCGTCTGCCTGCGCAAACGGCCCCGAGCGGGCTAGTTACGTTTAGAAGCTGATCCGAAGGTTTCCAACAAACACGCGATTGCCTTGGAAATTCGGAGGCATCGTGAACTGGTTCGACCCGTTGGAAGCCGGCGCAACGATGCGGCCGAAATCCGTCGAGTTGATGCTGGTGGTCGGATCGGCGAATTTCGGGGTGTTCGTGATACTAACCCCGTCCACGCGGAACTCGACGTCATACCGTTCTCTGAACCGGAACCGCTTTACCAGGTTCATGTCCAGGTTGAACAGTCTCGGTCCTTCCCAGGCAGTGCGAATAGGCGCCGAGCCAATCACGCCCGCGGTCGCATTCTGGAGGAGGACGTTGCCGTTGTAAGTGAGGGCTTTCATCGTCGCCCCGCCCTGCACGCTCTGCAAGGAGGTCATGCTGGCGATGGAAGGATCGTTAATCTGCACCAGATCCGGGAAGTAAACCACGCCATTACCTACGCGGGTTACCTTTCCAAGGTTCGCCGGCATAGAGCCGAGGACCGTCGGAGTGGCCGTGCCGCTGTTGCTAAACACGTTCGAGGTTCCCGTAAATTGGAGCGGGCTCCCGGCCTGAAGGGTTATGATTGCCCCGACCTGCCAGCCTCCAAACACATGACCGAGAACGCCGGAAGCGCCCTTCTTGCTGTTCAGGAATTGTTTGCCAGGCCCGAACGGCATGGAATACGTCCCGCTGCCCTTCCAGGCATACCGCTTGTTGGAGCTTTGAATCTGCTTATCAGCAGCCCAGTTCCGGGGATTTCGATAGCTGGTGCCGCCCGAATCGCCGTTGGGGGTCTGGAGCGCCTTCGCAAACACGTAATTCGTCTGGAAGGTCCAGCCGTTGGTATACCGCTTTTGCAGTTCGACGACCAGGGAGTCATACCAGGAGTTGGCGCCCGACGCGACGGTGCCTGAGCTGCCGTACTGCGGATTCACCACAACAAAGTTCTGTGGCAGACCCACCCGGGAGAGAAGACCGCCATTGACGCCCGTGACCGCGTTGGTTGTGTTGATCCAAGCTGCCAGCGAACCAGGGGCATTAGCGGCGAAATAGGCGCGCGTGGTGGAGAAGTTGCGGAGCGCCTGAGACCCGGTCCAGGTCGTTCCGTTTACCACGCCGCCGCTCAGGTTCAGACCATTGAGGAGGGTGTCGAACAAGGGGGCATTTCCACCGGCCTGCGTGATCTTGAAGGCGTCAAGAATGCCGTTCTCGAAAATGTTCACGGCATTGACTGCCATTCCGTTCGTCAGGTGCTTGCTGCGGTTGCCGACGTAACGGATTGACATGGACATGGAAGACGTGAGCTGCCGTTCCAACGAAGCGTTCCAGTTCATTACCAGTGGCTGCTGGAAGTCCGGCTCATAGAATCGGATGCTCTGCGTGCGGTCGGTCAGCGGCACCATGGCCAGCGGATCCGGGTTCGACGGAACCAGCGGCAGGGTGACGCTATTCAGATAAGCCAAGGTGGTCGGATTGGTTGTAACGGTGGTGCCAAGAGTCGGAATGCTGCCATCGACGCCCAGCATACTTTGCGCCGGCGGACGCGTCCAACCGTAGCCGACGCGGAACACCGTCTTGTCTTTCCCGAAATACGGAATCGACCAGCTAAAACCGATCGCGGGAGAGAAGTTCTTGTAGTTGTTGGCGTAAATCTGCTTCTCGGGATGCTGCGAGTTCGGTCCTATGGTCTGAATCTGGGTGAGGGAGCCTTTCGCCAGTCCCGGCGTCCACAATGCGTCGTAACCGGTTCCGGAAATACCGAAGATGCCTTGTATCCCGTTGCTAGGCGCCGGTGTGCGACCCCAGGAATCCCACGGGGCGCCAACCATGTCCCACCGAATGCCGTAGTTCAGCGTGAAGTTCTCGGCGACCTTGAAGTCGTCCTTGAAGAACCCGCTGATGCCGCGCTGGTGCCATACCCTGCGGTTCTGATAGATCAGCCATTTCGGGTTCTTGCCGTCCGCCGTGGCGAATCCTTCACTGATCGAAGTGATGGTACCCGCGAGGGTGGTGAGCAAGTTCTGCGCGGCCGTCTGGTTCGAGCCGATACCCGTGATCGAGCTGATTCCCGTGACGCCCACGTTGCCGGCGCCGAAGGTGACTGAGGGAACGAACCCGTTGTTAATGTTGAAAGAGTTCGATACCAAAGCATCGATCTGAACGCCCCACTTGAAAGCGTGCTTGCCCTTGGTCCACGTGATGCTGTCCGCAGTCGTGTAAACGGGGTTGATCAACTCCGCGTCGATGTTGCCCGGAATGGGCGACGTGAAGTTCAGCCCGCTGGGGGTCCATGCCTGCCCGTTAATTGTCGGGTAGATCGACGGGTAGGCTCGCGTGCCGCCGGCCTGATTCAAATCCGGGTGCTGGAAGCCGATGCGGAACTCGTTGAGTACAGTCGGCCTTATGGTTGACGTCAAGCCGATTGAACTGAACCAGGAAATTACGTCCGTGATGCCTTCAGCCTTTTTCAAGCCAAGAGCCGAGGTGTCCGGGTATACCGGCGCGGTGCTGGTGTAGTTGTTCAGTTCCTTCGTCACCACAACGTTGATGTGGTGGTTCTCGGTGAAATAGTGATCCACCTTGAACGTGAACTGATCCTTGTTGCCGTACGCAGGCGTCTGCCACAGGTAGCCCGCCGTGTTCAATCCATCGCCGATCGTATAGTTGTTCGGAAGAGGAGTCCCTGCCACGAATTTCTGAATGAAGCCCGTGGGGTCGGCCGCCATGCGGTTGGGGTCTTTACCGAAAATGCTGACCGTTTGCAGGACGTCCGTAGCCGCCGCAGGCCTAACCGGATTGCCCGCCAAGTCAACGGTGGGCACAGCCGAATTGGCGTTGCCATTCACCAGACCCGGGAAGAACCGGAAATTGCCCGCCCGCGCCGCCGCCGTCAACACCGTCTGGTTCGACGAAGCCGAGGTCCGCTGGCGATTGCCGTCATATAGGAAGAAGAAGAAGTCCTTGTTCTTCCTGATCGGTCCGCCGATGCGCGCGGCGTACTGGTTGCGTTTCAGGTCCGGACGGGGCAACCCATCCTTGTTGTTGAAGAACGTGTTGGCGTTCAGAGCCGTGTTCCGGAGTCCATCGACCAAGCTGCCGGTCAGCTTGTTCGTGCCGGAGCGCACGATCATCTGCACTTGGCCCAGCGCGCGCCCAAGTTCCACGTCCGCGGGGCTCGTAACAACCTTCACTTCTTCCACCATGTCCACGCTCTGGCTCATCTGGAAGGAGTTCAAACCGCCGGCGCGGGTCAGGCGGGTATTGGAAACGTTGACGCCATTGAGGGTGGTCACCAGCGATTGCTGCGTGCCGCCGCCAATGATGGCGCCTTCACCAATTCCACCTGCGATGCCGGCTTGGGATAGCGCCAGGTTGGTCGCGTTGCGATCAACCAAGGGCAGATCCAAAATCTGCTGGCCGGTGATGACGTTGCCCACAACCGAGCTGGCCGTCAGCAGAGGCGATTCCGCCGCCGCAGTAACATCCACGGTAGTGCTGCCGCCGGCTACCGGGAGCATGAAGTTCAACCTCACGTTCGCGGAAATACTCAGGTTCACCGGATCGTACGTCATTTTCTGGAACCCGGCCATCTCCGCGGTAACACGGTAGTTCCCGGCCTGAAGACTCGGGAAAACGTAGTTTCCGGTGGCGTTTGTAACCGTCCTGTTCACCACGCCGGTATCGATTCCGGTCACCACAACCGCCGCGCCGGGCACTACGGCCCCGCTGACGTCGTTGACCGTGCCAGCTAAGCTGGCATTGGGAGTTTGCGCAAGCGCGAGGCTAACGCACAGAAGGCACACCAAAACTAAACCCGTTACATACCTCATTACACGCTCCTGAAACAAACTGAGCCCACCCCTGAACTCTATTTGAGGGCCTTAGGAAACAGGGTTATTGTCGCCGAGTACTGAGGGAAGGTCAAGACAAAACGGGCTTGGAATGCGGGGTTTACGGTTACCATTTTGTTACAGTTGCGGGGAAATCCGGCACGAAGACACTAAAAACGTTGGGGTTATCCTCGATGGCAGCCGCGTCACTTCACTTATGCCGGCCGCCCCGGG
>CAIYHG010000036.1 GCA_903925975.1 uncultured Acidobacteriia bacterium
CGGTTCTCACGAAGAATGCCGCCCCCGATCTGCGCGGAGTTTCCCGAACTCAAATCCAGGCGACGCGAGTCATGTATCAACAAACCAGTTGATAAAGGTTTTGTTTTCAATGCGCCTTGTTATTTAAGTGGCATTGGGCAATCCTGCCTGCCGCCGCCTCTCAGGCGGCGCAACCCTCAACATCCCAGAGAGCCCCCGCTCTCAAATAGCCTGCCTGGCATACAACGCCGCCGATAAATCGTATTCCTTCAATCCGCGTTTATCGGCGTCCATCTGCGGCCAACGTTCTTGGCTCGTTTCTCGGCGCCCTCTGAAGCAGCGGCGGCCGGAATTAGCTGCCTCACTCCCGCGCCGGCATTGCCCGTCACTCTTTCCCAAATACGCGCGCGAATATCTTATCCACGTTGCGGAGCTGCCGGTCCAGCGAAAACGCCTCCGCAATCTGCTCCAGAGACAGCGCCGCCCGGATCTCCGCGTCGGCTTCCACCGCCGCCCGGAAATCCCCTTCCTCTTCCCAGGCGCGCATGGCATGGCTCTGCACCAGCCGGTACGCCTGCTCCCGCAGCATTCCGGCCGCCGCCAGATCCAGCAGCAACTGCCCGGAGAACACCAGACCCCGCGTCATATCCAGGTTGCGGCGCATGCGCTCAGGGTAAACCATCAGCCGGTCCACAAGCTGGTTCGTCTTATCCAGCAGGTAGTCCGCCAGGATAGTCGAATCCGGCAGGATCACGCGCTCCACCGAAGAATGCGAAATATCGCGTTCGTGCCAGAGGGCGATATTCTCGAACGCCGCCTGCGCGTTCGCGCGCACCACCCGGGCGAGGCCGCAGATCTGCTCTGAGGTCACCGGGTTGCGCTTGTGGGGCATCGCCGAACTGCCCTTCTGCCCGCGAGCGAAGTACTCCCCTGCCTCGCGCACTTCCGTCCGCTGCAAGTGCCGCACTTCGAGCGCGATCTTTTCGCACAGCGCCGTCGCCAGCGCCAGCGACGAAACGAACGCCGCGTGCCGGTCCCGCTGAATCACCTGCGAGGCCACCGGCGCCGGCTTCAAGCCCAGCCGCGCGCAAATGCGCTCTTCCACTTCCGGACCGATATGCGCGAACGTCCCCACGGCGCCCGAAATCTTGCCCACGCTCACGTCTTCCGCCGCCGCCCGCACCCGCGTCAGGTTGCGCCCCGCTTCCTCGTACCAGATGGCCAGCTTCAGCCCGAAGGTAATCGGCTCCGCGTGTACCCCGTGCGTGCGCCCGATCTGCACCGTGCGCTGGAATTCCAACGCGCGCCGGCGTAGCGTCTGCCGCAAGTCTTCCAGGCCCTTGATGACGATCGCGCCCGCCTGCCGCAACTGCAGCGCCTGCGCGGTATCCACAACGTCGTTCGAAGTCAGCCCGTAGTGCAGCCATCGCGACGCTTCGGCGCAGCCCGCCGCCGCCATGCTCTCGGCCACCGCCGTGGTGAAGGCGATCACATCGTGCTTCACCTCTTTTTCAATTTCGAGGATGCGGGGCACGTCGAACGCCGCATGCGCCCTCAGGCTGCGCACCGCTTCCTCGGGAACCACGCCGAGTTCCGCCAGCGCCTCCGAAGCGGCCAGTTCCACTTCCAGCCACTGCTGAAACTTATTCTGCTCGCTCCACACCCGGCCTATTTCGGCCCGCGTATATCGGGGAATCATATTAAGAATCTCAATCTCAGAATTGGAATACTTCGGTCGGGGTTCCCTGCCTCGCCAGCAACAGCCTCGTACTGAGCCCCCGCCGGCTCAGCGCATCGGCGGCGGTCATGCGAACGATCTCGGGATGGTTGTTCTGCTCGCTGATGTGCCCCAGCACCAGATGCGCCGTCGCCGAATCCAGGCCATCTTCCAGAAACTCCGACGTCACCTGATTCGAAAGGTGCCCCACCCGGCTCATCACCCGCTGCTTCACGCTCCACGGATACGGCCCCACCTTCAGCATATCCAGATCGTGATTCGATTCGAGCAGCAGCAAATCCGTGCGCCTCAAATGAAACTTCACTGACTCCGGAACGTACCCGAGATCGGTGACCGACCCGATGCGCACTCCCTCCGCTTCGAAGCAATAAGCCACCGGGTCTATGGCATCGTGCGGAACGCTGAAGCTCTGCACGTCGATGTCGCCGACGCGAAATCGCGCGCCCGCCTGAAATGTCTCCAGGCGCGGCTTGCGTTCGCCCCAATCGATCGCCGGCTCGGTGAGGTGCGTCAGGTATATCGTGGCCGCCGAGCCGCAGCGAGCGAGCTTGCGCGCCAAAACCGGCAGCCCGGAGACGTGGTCCGAGTGCTCGTGCGTCACCACGATGGCATCAAGGCGTTCCAGGTCTTCGCCAATCGACGCCAGACGTTTCCCTAGTTCCCGCACGCTCAGGCCCGCGTCGAGCAGAATGCGCGTGTTGTCGGTGGCCAGCAGGGCGGCATTTCCCGAACTGCCGCTGGCCAGCACGCAGAACTTGAGAATGCGCCCGCCTCCTTTGACCCTTCAGAATACACCGAATCCCGCCAAAACAGGATAGCCCGAAAGCGTTTCCGGCTTGTGGTGGAGTGTTTGCGCACGCCGCCCGGGCTTCTGAAGTTGTTGAATACGCCAGAGAAAGATATTGGCTGCGGATAAGCGCTGATCAACGCGAAAGAGGTCTTTCAATCGGCGCTGCGCTGAACACAAACCTCGTCGTCATTCCGAACAGAGGGCTATTCCAATAGCCCCTTTCAGGGGCGCCAGAAAATAGCCCCGGGCGCCCAGCCTGGGGAACAGTGACACACCACCCAGCCCCGGCAAGGGGCGAAAGAAAGCAGCGGCAGTGTCTTCATCTCCCAGGGTGGCCAAACCAAGCATCTACGCCATTCCCGCCAGCGCCAGCAGCGGGAAGTAATCCCGGTACATGCCGTAGGTGAGGTAGAACACGTTCGGGAAACCCGTTCCCGTGGTGGCCTCTTCGCTCCAACTGCCATCCGGGTTCTGCCAGTCGAGCAGGCGCCGCAAGCCGCGCCGCGCGGCCGCGCATTGCGATTCCCCCGCTGCCCGCAGACCAAGAATCGCCCACGCCGTCTGCGAGGGGCAACTCGGCGCCGGAACGAAACGCTCGGAGTTGTAGCTGGCGCACGATTCGCCCCATCCGCCATCCGCGTTCTGCACCGAGCGCAGCCAGGTCGCGGCGCGTTGAATCGCCTCTCTGGCATCGGGCGAACCCGTCGCCGCCAGGCCGCGTATCGCCAGAAAAGTTCCGTAGACGTAATTCACGCCCCAGCGCCCGTACCAACTGCCGTCCTTCTCTTGCGACCCCAGCAGGTACGCCACGCCGCGGCGCACCGCGTCATGGCTCGCCAGGCCCCGCCGGCACAGGCACTCCAACACGCGGCCGGTGATATCCGGGCACGTCGGGTCCAGCATGGCGTTGTGGTCTGCAAAGGGCACCTGGTTCAGCACGGCCCAGTTATTGTTCACGTCGAAAGCCGCCCAGCCACCGTCGTCCGATTGCATGGCCAGCAGCCAGTTGATGGCCCGCCGCTCGGTTGTCGCCTGCGCGCTCGGGTTCGAAGCCTTCGCGTGCATCAGCGCCAGAAGCACCATGGCCGTATCGTCGATATCCGGGTAAAACTCGTTCGCGAACTCAAACGCCCAGCCCGAGGGTTCGGTATCCGGGCGCTTGATCGACCAATCGCCCTTTCGCCGTACTTCCTTGCTGATCAGCCAATCGGCCGCGCGCGTCATGCGCTCGTCGTCCTTCACGCCCGCCTCGCCCAGCGCGTAGGCCGAGATCGCCGTATCCCAAATCGGCGAAACGCAGGGCTGGAACAGGAAGCGGTCGTCCGTTTCGAACAGCAACGACTCGAAATGCCGGATGGCGTCCACCAGGTCCGGTTGGTCGGGCTGATAATTCATCGCGTCGAGCGCCATGATGAAGTACATCATCGCGGGGTAAATAGCGCCCAGCCCTTCGGTGAATCGCGTGCGCTCCAGAATCCAGCGCTCAGCCTCGCGGATGGCCGCCGCGCGAATGCGCTCCGACCCACGCTTCTCCCACACTTTGAATACCCGGTCCAGGTGGTGGAAAAGAATCGACAATCCCGTGCGTTTCGGAAACTTAAGGCTCACGCCCGGCAGAATCAACTCATCCAGCGTGAATCCCGCCGGCGCCCGCCGGTTGGACGCTCGCGCCTGCACAATCGAAAGCGGCACCAGGATCGAGCGCGTCCACGACGACATCTCGTAGAGCACGTTCCCCGGCAGCAGCACGATCTCGGGCGGCACCGAGGGCACGTGCTTCCGCGGGTACAACCCGAAGAGGCTCAGATTGATCTTGACGTAACTGTTCGCGGCCTGAAGCCCGCCCAGCGCCAGAATGCGCTCGCGCGCCCGCCGCAGCGGCTCGCTATCCGCCTGATACCCGGCCAGTTTCAGCGCGCAGTACGCCTTCACCGTGGCGCTCACTTCCGCCGGTCCGCCCGAATAGATATTGAAGCCGCCGTCCGGCAGTTGGCGGTCCAGAATCGAGCGCGCCGCCCTCTCGATCCGCCCCTGCGAAGGGGGATTCCACTCCTGGCCCTGCGGCTGGTGCAGCCAGAGCTGCAGCAGAATGTAGTCCGATTCCAGCGTGGTGTCCGCCGTCAGTTCGCAGCACCAATAGCCGTCAGGCGCCTGCAAAGAGAACAGGTGCTCGGCCGCGCGCCCAATTCCGGGCGCGACCTCGTTCCGGACCGCGCTCGGTTCACGCTCGGCGCGGTGCGCCGCAGGCGCGGGTGAGGACTGAAACCATTTATACGACATCGGGGCAGACCTACATGTTAGCAACGTAAACTGAACACATGGACCTGGAATTGGACGCCGTCGAATTGCGCGTGCTCGGTTGCCTCATCGAAAAGGAGATCGCCACGCCGGATTATTACCCCCTGACGCTCAATGCCCTGGTGAACGCGTGCAACCAGAAATCCAACCGCGATCCGGTGGTCGATTACGGCGAAGACGCCGTGGAGGCCGCTCTCTCCGGCTTGCGCGAGAAGGGGCTCGCCCTGCGCGTCACCGCCCGCGAGAGCCGCACGCCGAAACACGAGGAACGCTTCACCGAAAAGTTCAACCTCGGCCGCCGCGAGGTGGCCCTCCTTTGCGTCCTGATGCTGCGCGGCCCCCAAACGCCGGGTGAGTTGCGCGGCCGCGCCGAGCGCCTCTTCGAGTTCGACGGGCTCGAAGCCGTCGAGAACACCCTGGCCCGCCTGGACGAAATGGGCTTCGTCCGCAAACTGCCCCGCCGGCCGGGCTTCAAGGAGGCGCGCTACGCGCATCTGCTCGCGGGCGATGTAGGGGAAACAATCGAATCCGCCCCGCTCTCGGAAGCAGCGCCCTCCGATAAGGCGCGAATTCAGGCGCTCGAGTCCGCCCTGGCCGAATTGCGGCGCGAATTCGACGACTTTAAGAGAAGCTTCGAGTAGTCCGGCCGGCTATTCTCTGTCGCGGAACAGTTCTGCCCATGACGGGTCCAGGTTCGTCCACCTGTCCGGCTGGCCATCGGCCGCGTCCGGCACTTGTAGCGTTCCGTGGCCCGAATCGCACAGCATTTCGGTGCTCGCCGGGTCCAGAATACTGCCCCAGGAACCGAGCGTAACCGGCATGCTCAACAGTTGCATGCACACCGGGCAGCGGAGCCGCTGGTCGGCAAAGATCCACCGCAGCGCGCAGGCCGTGGCCAGCAGGTAAGTGATCGGCAGCAGGATTCCGGCCAGAAGAACCCGCACCGTCATCACAGAAGTGACCACACCGGCCCGCTGGCTCAGTTCCACCCATAGCAGCGTGGGGATGAGAATCGCGAACCCCGTTTTGGCCGCCAGATACGTCCAATAGAACCAGCCCCTTCCGGAGGGCCGCGGCAACCCTCGCGAAACCAGCGCCGCGCCGCAAATCAGCGCGAACGCCAGCCCGAACAGATACGGCACGAACGGGTGCGACGGGACGCTTCCAAACGCGACAACTTGCGGCGGGCGTGGCAGGAATTGATTCGCGTTCCGCGCGATGTCGAACAGTTCCGTGCGGACTTTCGCCAAGTCCGCTCCCGGCCTCAATCTGCCCACGATTCCAATCAGGTATGGAGTAGTGGGAGAGAGCGGGTCCACATCGAGAGGCGTCCACACATCCACGCTGGGAGAAATGGCCCAGAAGGCCTCCGGCAGCACGCCGACTATCGTATAGTCGCGGCCCCCCAGGTCCACCTTCCTCCCCACCACCTTCGGGTCTCGGTTGAACATGGTGATCCACGCGCCGCCGCTCAGAATGGCAACGTCCGCATCGCCGGGCCGAAATGTCCGCCCCAGCGCGGGATTCACGCCCATCACGGAAAAGAAGTTCGTAGTAACCCATGCGCGCGGATTCCGCGCCGGACGGAGGTACCCGGCCAGATCGACAAGCAGCTTGGATTTTTCGCGCCACACAGGTATCACCCGGGGCGGCACGCCGAACGGTTCGTTCGCCGCGCCGGTATAGCGAATGGAAACCAGCGCGTCCGGATTCTCTAATGGGAGCGGATCGAAGAGGGCGCGCGTCCCGCGAAAGCCGTGCGTTGCCGCGGCCATCAGCGCCAGCGCCACCGCTCCCGCCGCGAGTACCGCGCCCGCGCCGCGCGCCGTGTGCCGCAGGTGCGCCCGGCTGAAGCGCAGCCAGAACGCATCCATCAGGCTTCCCCAGATGTAAGCGATTAGCCTGGCCTGATCGCGCGCGGTCAACTCGCCCCGCTCGAACAGTATCCACCAGTTCCAGAGGTTCGAATCCCACTTGGCGCGCCACTCCGCGCGCGCGGTGGCCGGAGCGACAAATGTGGCCAGCCGAACCAGCGCCCGGCACACAATCGGCGGCCGCGGATGCCTCTCTCGCGCCATCTGACTACGCAGATGCTTCCACCCGGTTAGACGGCTGCGCGAGAAAATTGTTCCGCGTATGGAAACGCAGAGTCAGGTGTCTGTAGACGCTGTTCAATCGGGTGTGTGCGGAGTCCGATTCTCCACCCGTCGGGCTTGGGCTGAAGTTCCGGCCTGCCGCCCTACCGGGGAGAAGCCGCCAGCCGTCCCGGCATATCCGCAAGCACGTAACTCATCACTGCAAGCGAGGCCATGTTCTTGCGGAAATCTTCCGGAGTCACTTTGTCCAGCGTGTCCGCGGCGCTGTGGTGCCAGTCGAAGTAGTGCGTCCCCAGCGTTTGCTCCGAGAGCCCGGGAACGCCGGCCTCCATCAGAGGGCGAATGTCCTCCCCGCCGCCCTGTGCGGTGATCGAGCCCGCGCCGATGCCTTCGAGCAGCCGCGCGATATCCCTGAGAATCGCCCGCGAAGGTTCGTCTACGGAAGCTCCGTAGCCGCGCGGAGTCTCCGCCCCGCCATCCATTTCGATCGCGGCAACGTGTTTGGAAACCTGGTCTCCCAGCCATGCCCTATAAGCTTCGCCGCCGCGGCTGCCATTCTCTTCGTTCACCCAAATCGCCACGCGCACGGTGCGCCGGGGCCGCAGGCCAAGCTTCTTCATGAGGGATACGGCTTCGAGGCTCGCCATGATCGCCGCCCCATCGTCCTGAGCGCCTTGCCCCACGTCCCACGAATCGCTGTGGCCCCCCAGCACGACAATTTCGTCCGGCAGTTCGCTGCCGGGCAGATCGCCGATCACGTTGGCGCTATCCGCATCCGGCAGCGTCTGCGCTCCCATTTCCAGATGCACTTTCACGCGAACGCCGCTTGCGATCAGCCGCGCCA
This sequence comes from uncultured Acidobacteriia bacterium, assembly GCA_903925975.1. GTDB lineage: Bacteria > Acidobacteriota > Terriglobia > Bryobacterales > Bryobacteraceae > BOG-224. Next base: position 7,746 of record CAIYHG010000036.1, read on the forward strand.
TCATCATGGCGTCCTCGGGCGACACCGCCGCCGCCGGAATCTTCGGCTGGGCCTGGTCATACTGCATGGTTCCCGTGTGCGGCAACTGCGCCGCGAGCGGGGTCACCGAACGCACCAGCGCACCCACTGCCCCGAGCGCCGCCGCCCGCGACGCCCCGGTGGAACGATACGTAACGGTGGGCCCATACCCTCGAAACGGCTCGTTGTAGAGCACGATCTTGCCCGCCACGTTCTCGCGCCCGAGCTTCGCCAGTTCGTTGAAGTCGCTCACGGCCACCACCTCCGCCGTGATCCCCCCCGGCGGGGTTCCCACGCTCATGCCCAGCCCGAGCATGTGCAAAGGCAGGTCGTACGGCGCCGTCATGCGCGCCGATTCGGCGCCCCGCACCCAGTTCGGGACTTTGGCCGGAACCAGGCGCACGTTTTCCAGACCCACGCTCTTCATCTGCTCAGCCGACCATGCGATTGCGGTATTCAGCGCCGCCGAACCGCTGAGGCGCGGCCCGATCCGGTCGCACAGATACGTCAGGCGCTCATACCCTTCCGTGTCAGACATCGCCGCCGCGATGAGCCGCTCCGATACGCCGCGATACCGCTCGGAAAGTGAGGGCGCATCCGCCGCAATGGAAGGAGCGGCGGAAACAACCACCAAAAATGCGGGTGCAAGCAGCTTGAACATCTGGGTAAAACTCACTATCGCACATGGCCGCCCGCAAGGCGCGGAGCACGGCCGTTGGCCGCCCTCAGCGCAGAAAGGGGATGTAGGCGGAAACGTCCTTCTTGTACTTGGAGAAGTCGTCGCCAAAACGTGTCTGGAGCAAATCGTCTTCCGCCCGGACGCGAATCTCGGTACCCGCGATGAAAAAAACCAGCGCCAGGGCAATCCACTCCCAAGGCGTCAGCAGGAGCAGCGTGCTGAGGAGCATGGCCAGCACTGAGGCGTAGATGGGATGCCGCACGATGCGGTAGGGCCCGCTTCGAACCAGTTCGTGGTCGGCGTACAGCCCAGCCCGCATCCGGAACTGACGGCCCAGATGCTTCACCGAAGTCCAGGCAAGCGCCGCCGCGATAGGCCCGAGCGCCATTGAAGCAGCCATCCGGCCGGTGCTGGGCGCATAATTGCCCGGCAAGCGCCGCGCGAAGGCGATCAAGATGCCCGCGCCTTCCAGAATCAGACCTATGACCGTCGGAGTCGTGACCGTGACCGAATCCCGCTTCTGCCGGTGCGGTGCCTTGAGTATGAACGGATAGGCCCACCCAAACCAGCAGACCATCAGTTCCACCACGGCGACAAAATACATCCGCCTGCTCCTTCTCTCAATATTTTACGACAGAAGTACTAGTACCAGTAACGTTTAAATGATCTGGCTGCCGGCCCTTTCGCCCATCCTTTCAAGGGTAGGCGTGACTCCCTCAGAAGGTGGCTACGGGACAGCGTTCCCCGGGGGTCACGGCCCCCCTCCCGCAAAAAACATGCTGAATCTTTCCACATGATAAATCCACAGACTGTAGAAAATGAGATAATCGGACCTGTATCTTCTTGCTGGTCAGGAGAGCTTTATCGATGAGGAAATGTCTGATTTGTGCTAGCGCGGCGCTCGCTCTAGCTTCTGCGATGCTCATCGGCATTGCATCAGGCGCGGACCGCCCCGCCAAGCGTGCCGTACAGTTCGATCCCGCACTGAATGGGACTGTTTCGTCCCTGGGGAAGACCGGGGTCGTCGTCAAAATCCAGGGCGCCGCCATTGCCAATGACGGCGCCATTACCGTCCGTGCCACGATCGTGGACCCCGACGGAGTCCCACTCGACCGGTTGGGCGTGACCACGCCTGGCCCAGTTTCGCTGAGCTTCATTGCTGCCTACATTCCCGCCGGCAAGAGCCAGTACGTGTCCTACACGACCACTGTCTTGAACGCCACCTTACCTGGGAACACAAACCCCAGTCAGGTTCAGGCGGCTAACGATTCAGGCGGTACGTTCACTCAGAACGCCATCGGCGACTATACGTATACGTTCAAGACGAAGGCGCCCACAACTCTCGACCGGACGGTTACCCACTCCATCGGCGTCTCCGCTGTCCGCAATCTCGCCGAATACGGCACTTTCGACCAATGGTCGGAAGCGTCCAACGACGTCTACAGTTTCGTTCCGAACGGCTCGCCCGTTACGGTAACGCGGTCGGTGGTGAGCACAAACGCCTGCAACCAGTGCCACGACCCTATGTTCGGCCACGGCGGGTCCCGCATTAAGGTGGAACTCTGCATCATGTGCCACTCTCCGCAGACCGTGAATCCGGACACCAAACTCACGCAGGATATGAACGTTCTGATTCACAAGATCCACATGGGGTCGAGCCTGCCTAGCGTCAAGGCCGGAACTCCATACCGCATCTGGCATCGCGGAGCGTGGTCCGACTTCTCCGATGTCGTCTTCCCTCAGGACGTCCGGAATTGCACCACGTGCCACCAGGGCTCGCCCCAGGCCGATAACTACAAGAACAACCCCACCGCCGCGGCATGCACTTCCTGTCACGACGATGTGAACCTGGCAACCGGCGTCAACCATCTCAACCTGCCGCAGCTCAACGACAACGAATGCAAGTTCTGCCACACGCCGAAAGGCGAACTGGATTTCGACGCGTCGATTGTCGGCGCGCACATGATCCCGGCAAACTCCGCTTCGGTCCCCGGACTGGTCGTTAAAGTCCTCAAAGTGGACAACACCAAGCCGGGCGGCAACCCCGTCGTGACCTTCAGCGTGACGGATAAGAAGAACAACGCCGTCGATATCACCAAGATCACTTCGATCCGGCTCGTCCTGGCCGGTCCGAACACCGACTACAATACCGGGCCGGGCGCCATCCGCGTATCGGAAACCCCGACCAAGGCTACGGGCAGCAACGGCACGTACGTCTACACCATGACCAACATCATCCCCGCCGCCGCGACGGGCTCGTATACGGTTTCCATTCAAGCCTCCAATACGATGACCCTGCTTCCGGGCACCATGAAAGCGACTACGGCCGTATATACCGCCGTTCCCATGGAGTATTACTTCTCGGTGGATAAGAGCGCGACAGCGGCAAGGCGCCAAGTTGTGGACACCGCCAAATGCGACAACTGCCACAAGCAGTTGACCTTCGTTCACGGCGGCACCCGCGCCAACGTCCAGGAATGCGTCATCTGCCACAATCCGGCCCTGGTGGACGGCACGTCGAAGCAGAGCGTGAACCTCGCCTGGCAGATCCATAGCATCCATCGCGGACAGAACCTGGAGAACCCGTACATCCTGGGAACAACGAACTACCAGGAGGTCGGCTTCCCCGGCGACCTGCGCAACTGCTCCGCCTGCCACCTTCCTGGCACTTACCAGGTGGAGAACGTCAAGGCCAAGGCTCTGGTCGCCAGCCCGGGCGGCTTCACTCCCACGACGCCTCCCATTTCGGCCGCCTGCCAAGGCTGCCATGACGATAGCGCCAGTGCCTCGCACGCCCTTGCCAATACGACGGTCATCGGCGAGAGCTGCAGGGCCTGCCACAGCGCGAACGAACAGTTCTCCGTGGATCGCGTACACCAGAGATACTTCTGATTTAGCGCGCTCCGCCAGATACTGACGGTGCATGATCGAGGCCGGCTCCCGGGTCCAAGACTCGCGAGCCGGCCTTTTCTTGTTTGAGCCCACCCCGGAAACGGCCACGCGTACTGCCGGAGGATGCCCTTCTTGCCCGCCGATGGCTATGTATGATGGGTGATGCCGGAAGCGACGCGTTCCGGCGCATTGTCGTGAGGTCGATTATGAAACCCATCAATCGCCGTGGATTTCTTGCCGCCTCGGCTCTGGCTGGACCTCTGGCCGAGTTCGCCGCCTCCCAGACCGCCCCGCCGGCCGGCGCCCCGGCTCCGGCGGACCCCGAAGTCACTCGCATTCTCGCCCGCTACGTGGTCGCGGCACGCCGTGAGGACGTGCCCGCCGCAGTCCGCAAGGAAGGCACGCGCACCCTTCTCAACTGGGTGGGATGCGCCGTGGGCGGGTCGCGCCACGAAACCCTCGATGCCGCAATCGGCGCCCTGGGCCCCTTTTCCGGCCCCGCGCAGGCGACCGTCCTCGGCCGCAAGGAAAGGCTCGACGCGCTGCACGCCGCCCTGATGAACGGCATCAGCTCGCACATTTTCGATTTCGACGATACGCACCCGCGGACCATCGTGCATCCTGCGGGGCCTGTGGTTTCGGCGCTTCTCGCGTTCTCCGAGTACCGGCCCGTGAGCGGCGCGGATTTTCTGCACGCGCTCATACTGGGCGTGGAAGTGGAGTGCCGCATCGCCAATTCCGTTTACCCGGAGCACTACGATATCGGGTGGCATATCACCGGCACGGTGGGGCCCTTCGGAGCGGCGGCGGCCGTCGGCAAGCTGCTCGGCCTTTCCGAAACGCAGATGGCGTGGGCGCTGGGCCTGGCCGCCGTGCAGCCGGTGGGGCTCCGCGAGATGTTCGGCAGCATGACCAAGAGCTTCCACGCCGGACGCGCGGCTCAAAACGGATTCACCGCCGCGCTGCTGGCGTCGCGGAATTTCACCAGTTCCGTTCAGGGCATTGAAGCGCTACGCGGCTGGGCCCGCGTGGTCAGTACCGCGCACAAATTCGGGGAGATCACCAACGGGCTGGGAGACCACTTCGAAATCTCCACCAACACCTACAAGCCGTTCCCGTGCGGCATCGTCATTCACCCGGCTATCGACGCCTGTTTGCAGCTTCGCGCGCAGCCGGGGCTCGATCCCCGCCAGGTGGAACGCGTCGAACTTCGCGTCAACCCGCTGGTTTTGGAACTGACTGGCAAGAAGACGCCGCAGAGCGGCCTCGACGGCAAGTTCAGCGTGTATCATGCGGTAGCGGCCGCACTGGCGTTCGGCCGCGTGGGCGAGCCTCAGTTCAGCGACCAGACAGTGCGCGATCCGGCCGTCATCGCGTTACGCGAACGCGTGACGGCGGTAGTGGACCCAGCCATAGCGCAAGACCAGGTACGGGTGGCGATCATCCTGAAGGACGGCAGCCGCCTGGAGAAATCCATCGAACATGCCGTTGGCAGCGAAAAGAATCCGATGACCGATGCGCAACTGGAAGCCAAGTTCAGCGGACTCGCCGAAGGCATCCTCACGCCGGACCGGGCGCGCAAGCTCATGGACCTGTGCTGGAGCATCGAAAAGCTCCCGCAAGCCTCGCAAGTAGCCGTGGGGGCCGCAGGCTGAGCGCACGTGGGGCGGACGCCCTCGTCCGCGCCGGACCCCCTGGTCCGGCCAATCCCGATCAGGGAGTTATAGCCAGGGGCAAAGCCGGCGTTTACTTGGAAGCGGGTTCGGCCGCCGGCTCCAGGCCCGCGCGCCGGATATCCGGCCACACCCCCGGCGACACGAGATACTCGATCAGTTTGCGCGCTTCGACGGCAGCCTTCGACCGCGCGGCGACGCCGGCCGAGAAGATCGTGATCTTCTGAAGCGGCTCGGGAATGGGCCCCACCAGCTTGATTCCGGCAATGGGCAGCAACTCGCTGATCTGTTGGAATCCGATTTCCGCGCTGCCGCCGGCCACCTCCAGACCGACGGGAGTTCCCGGAATCATTTTGGATTTCGGAAGCACCTGGGCGGCGATCCCCATAGCCTGAAGCATCTCCGTTGAGATGTACACGCCGCTGGCGCTATCCGAATACGCCACCGATTTTGCGGCGAGCAGGGTCCGCTTGAATGCATCGGCGGAGGAAATATCCGGAACCGGCGCCCCGGCTTTCACCGCCATCCCGATGCGGGAGCGCACCAGATCCACTTCGCTGCCCTTTTGAACCGCGCCATCGGCCACCAGGGCGTCGAGCGCGCTGCGCGCGAGAATCACAACGTCGGCTTCCTCCCCGCGCTTGAGCCTGGCCGGGATCGCTTCAGGGGTGGCGCCCATCGAGGCTCCGCGAATCACAATGATGTGATTCCCGCTCTGGCGTTCGTAGCGAGGGGCCAGTTCTTCAACCACGGCCGCGAAGCCGCCCGACGTCATCAGGTGGATATCGGCCGCCGGCACGGCGCTCGAAAGCAGGCCCAGCGCCAACGCCGTACGCATCCAAAGCCCGGCCCTTCGGCGGCCGGTAAACGGAAGACGCAGTCTCATCAATTCTCCTCGCGCAACGCCATCCCGCCCCCGGGACGACCCTTTTGAACCAACTTGAACGACCAGATGGTAGCCACCAGACCCGCGGCCGCCGCAGCCGACAGCCACACCCCCGGCATCGCCTTATTCCCGGTCACCTGGATCAGGTACGTCGCAATCAGCGGCGTGAACCCGCCGAACAGGGCCGTGGCCGTGCTGTAGGCCATCGAGAACCCGCCGGCGCGCACGTTGGCCGGCATCATCTCGGTCAGGTAGACGACCATCGCCCCGTTGTAGCCGCCGTAAACGAACGAGAGCCACAGCTCTACCGCCAGCAGCCGGTTGAAGGAGATGCCCGCGGCCAGCCACGATAGCGCCGGGTAGGCGGTCAGCAGCGTGAGTATGGTGAAGGCGATGAGCATGGGCCGCCGGCCGATCCGGTCCGAGAGGGCGCCCATGGTGGGAAGCCAAACCAGATTCGAGAGGCCCACGCAGAGAGTGACGATCAGGGTGTCCTTTTGGGCCAGATGCAAGGCGGCGCTTCCGAAAGTGGGCGTGTACGCGGTGATGAAGTAGAACGCCACCGTGGTCATCGTGACTAACATGGTTCCGGCCGCGATCAGGTTCCAGTTAGCGCCCATCGAGCGCAGCGCCTCGCGGGCCGTAATGTGCTTCCTCTTCTGGAACTCCTCGGTTTCGGCGAGCGAACGCCTGAGGACGAACAGCAGGGGGATGATGAGACACCCGGCAATCAGCGGGAGCCGCCAGCCCCAGGAATCGATATCGGTGGGACCCAGGAACGAGTGCAGGATCACGCCGGAAAGCGCGGCCGCCACCACCGCCATTTGCTGGCTGCCCGATTGCCAACTGACGTAGAAACCCTTATGGCCGGGCGTGGCAATCTCCGAAAGGTAAACCGACACTCCGCCCAGTTCGACTCCCGCCGAGAACCCCTGAATCAATCGGCCCGCAAGCACGATCAACGGCGCGGCTATGCCGATGGCCGCATAGCTTGGCGTGACGGCAATCGAGAGCGTTCCCACGGACATCAGCGCCAGAGTCAGCATCAATCCGGCGCGCCTTCCGCGGCTATCGATGTACGGCCCAAGCACCAGCGCCCCGAGAGGACGCATCAGAAAACCGGCGCCGAAGGTGGCCAGCGAGAGCATCAGCGAAGCGAACTCGCTGCCCTTGGGAAAGAATGTCTTGCCGATCGCCGCCGCGTAGTACCCGAAGATCATGAAATCATACATCTCCAGGAAATTGCCCGTGGCCACGCGGACCACGGCCTTAATCTTCTCGCGGCGTTTGCTGGGGGGAATCGTGAGTTCAGGCAAACGAGGATTATACCTTTACGGCGGCCCCAGTTCAGCGGCGCCCGCGGGACAGCGCATTCTGAATGCAGATGTGCGGGATTTGTCGCTGAGCGCCCGAAGCCCCGTCCCGAAACCCCGTCACCGGGTTCTATGAGGGCCAGACTGGGTCTTACGGATGTTAGGATCGCGACTACCTCTTGTAACAACTTGTTAGTTCGCCAAGGCCCCACTAACCTGACTGCTGGCGGGTTGACTACGAGCCCCCGATGGAGAACTTACGATGACCGTCATGGAACCTTTAGAGGTTGGATCCCTCACGCTGGCGGACCGCTTGTCGGAAGGCCGGATGCAGGCGAAGGATGCTTTTCGCTATGCCACGCTGCTGGCGGAAGCGCTCCGCAACCTGCATGGCACGGGCAGAGTTCACGGCAACGTTTGTGCGGAGTCTGTTGTCCTCCGCGGAGGCGGTATCGAGCTCGCGCCACCGCAACAGGGGGATGAAGCTGCCAGCATATCGCGGGATATTTCGGGGTTCGGCACGGCGCTTCATGAAATGCTGACGGGCCGCGGGGCTTGCTCCGAAGAGGGGGGAAACCCGCCGGAGTCTACCGGCATTCCGGCTGCCGACCGGCTGATCGCGAACTGCCTCGCAAGGGAACCGCACAACCGGCTGCTGAGCATGCAGAAAGTCCTTCTGGAACTGCGACTTATCAGCGTTTCCTCCCGGAATCTAGGAGCCTCTGCGTCTGAGCGCCGCGATGCCGCCGAGGCGGCGTTTCGAGCTGAAGCGCGGGCCGTGGAACTCCGCCTGGCCGCGCGCCTGGAAGAGCACGAGCGGCGCGCGACTGAGCGGCTGGAATCGGCCATCACTGACGCCTTGCGGGTGTCGCGCCCGGAGTTTGATGCCGTGCGGGAGGAACTGGCCGCCGGGCAGCGGCGCCTGGACGAAAGTATTGCGCGCCTTGCCACCCTAGAGCAGTACGTGGAACTGGCCGATGATCAGCAGCGTGATGCGATCCAACGGATCAAATCGGAGATCAAGACGCAGGCCACGATCATCGAATCCATCCATACCGCCGCGCTCGAGCACGAAGACCTCGTGGAGCGGGTGGTCGAAGCGATGGATGTTCTTCACGACAGCTTACGGGACGTGGACGAGTAACTGTTCCGCTTGGGACTGGCCAGCGGCGGGACTGTGCAAACCCAGCCCGAATGGCCAGCTCGGGTCATGGTACCCGTTCGGTACGTGCAGAACTGTACGTCCGGACGCCGAGTGAAGATAATCAGGTTGTGAATCGCGGAACAACAGCAGCCATCGCGCACTTACCCGGTGATCCGGGGCTTGAGCCTGTTGGCCGCCCGCTCGCCATCCAGGCCGGCCGCGGTTCTCTCCGCAATGGATCGGGCGCAGGCTCCTCAATGTGCAGCGAAGACGCGGCCGAGCGGCTGGCGGCGGGTCTCTACTACCGGGCACTCCGCCTTCACCGCGCAGAACATCAGCGACTGGCGGCACGGGAGCGGGCATGGCTCCAGTTCGGGGAGAAAGTCGCCGAGCTGAAGCAACGAGTCGCCCGGGCGCACACCGCTTCCGGCCACAGCTATATGCTGAGCCTCGCAGCACGCACAGCCTGATGCGCGGGCTCCCGAACTAACCCCACAGTCAGAGATCGTAGCGGGCGGGCGCTTAGCGTCTTGACCGCGTGCCACCACCCTCCGGAGAAACCGCTTACTTACGTGCGCGGCTCGGATCGGAGCCGCGACGGGCGGCCTCCGCGGGTCAATCGAGAGCGGCGGTTACTGGCCGCGGAGTAGGGGCCGTGCCGGCTACGTGCAGCGCGGGGTTCGAGGCGGGGTTCATCATCGCCGCGAGGCGGTCGCGCTCGGCGCCAAATGCCGTCATTTGGGCCGCGGCTATTTGGGTGGCTCTGGGCGGCTTCAAGCGCTCGAAGTTCAGATATTGGCCGTTCTTGCGGAGGCGGAAATCCAGATGCGGCCCCGTGGCCAGACCCGTCGCGCCCACCTCCCCGATCCGGCTGCCCTGCTCCACCGTCTGCCCCTTCCGCACCAGGATGCGGGAGAGGTGCATGTACGTGCTCTCATAGCCGTTGGCGTGGCGGACGGTAATCATGTTTCCGGCATCGCCGTTCCGGCCGGCGAAAGTCACGCTCCCGGAGGCGATCGACTGCACGGACGTGCCGGTGGGCGCCGCGTAGTCGGTGCCCAGGTGCGGCCGGGTGATCCTCAGGATGGGGTGAAGCCGGGCGCCGGAGAAGTGGGAGCTGATTCTGGCCTCGAACTTCATCGGCGACCGCAGGAAGGCCGCCTGGAGCGAGTGGCCGTCGCGGGAATAGTAGCCCGCCGGACCGCCGTCGCCGGAGAAGAGGTAACCCTCGTAGAGTGTGCCGGCGTTGTCATAGCTGGCGGCCAGAATGCGGCGGTAAGTGGGAGGCTGGCCGTTCTGGTATTCCTTCTTCTCGAGCATCATGCAGAAGCGGTCGCCAGGTTGGGGATCGGAATAGAAGTCCAGATCCCAGCCGAAAATCTCGGCCAGTTGCATGGCCAGTTCGGGGCGCTCCCCGGTCTGCTCCATGCTTTCAAACAGGGAGCCGTGGAGCGAACCGCACACCGGAACCACGCGGATTTCGCCGGGGATGGGAACGACGGCGGCCTGGTAACTTCCCTCGGCGCGGGAGAGGCGCAATTCGTGATCGGGATCGATGACGTATCCGACGGATTCGAGCAACCCCTGGCTGCGGCCGACCGTGAGGTGGGCGCCGACGCGAAATTTTCTGACATCGAAGACGCGGCGGGCGGCCGCGATCATCTCCGTAACGGACGGACGGGCCACGCCCGACTTCACAAGCAGAGATTCGAGCGTATCGCCGCGCCGGATGGGGACGGCTTCCTCAACGATGGGCGGGGCCTGGGATGCCACCCGCGGGGCGGGAGGGGGTGGAACGTCGCGCCGCTGGCGGACCACCAACAACGTCGCGAGGGCCCCCGTCGCCGCGAGAGCTAACCCCGCGGCCAACGCGCGAGTTGCCAAAGTCACCTTCCCACTCTAATTGCCATGCAGCAAGCGGGTCAAACAGATTCTGCCGTGGCCGGCGGATTTTATTCGGCTGGAACCGGCGGGCCGTCAGCACGGCGCGACGGCGATCATACATCCCGGCAATTTGGGGGTGGGGCCGATCCGGATGATTGCGTGGTGGGGCGCGGGGCATACCGGCCTTTGGAATACCCCGCGCGCCAAGCGGCTATTGCCTATCGAAAACGAATGTGGAGGACACCGGCTTGCCGTCGGCATCGACGCCTTTGGAAGTCTGCGTCAACGTCTTACCGTCCGGGGAAATGACGTTTTGACCCGTCACGTGGTACTTCCCAGCAGTGTTGCTCACCTCGAAGCTCGTGGTATTCGCATCGATCCGTTTTACGGAGATGGAATTGAACGGCCCGCCTGTGACCGGCATCGGCTTGCCGTCATATTTGTAGGCGTAGTTGAAGGTGTTGGGCGTCCCATCCACGAACTCTCCGGTCCTCTTCACTTTCACCCCGCCGTCGGGCGTTGCTTCCCGCACGTCTATTTGGCTCTTGACCGGGCTGGCGCTCGTAGTCTTGGATTTGGCGGCGTTGTACTTCCAGGTTCCGACCGAGCTATCCGCCCCGAACATCGCTATGGCCGTGATGGCCGCGCCTACAACCAGCTTTGCTGCGATACTTCGCATCGTTGCATCCTTTTCTCGTCTGACTTCTTGGGAGAAGCTGTCTGGAGTTTCAGCTACGGCTCTCGGTTCCGCAGCATTAGCGGGAAGAACGCCAACCGGCCGATCGCCCCAACAGCATTCCCCTCAATCAGCCCGGGCGACGATCATATCACAGGGGTTCCCGACGGCTTGCGCCGTGGGCTAATATCTTGCGCCCTGACGGGCTGTTCCACTGGGGCAACCGGGATCAATATTCCATGAGGGAACGAAGCCGATTGGCCGTTGGGCAACGATTTGAACACTGTCCGGAACAAACCCAATTTTGGGCCCGGGGCGTTGGGCCGGTAACAGCGCGGGCGGTTCCGTGGCGGGCGCTTCGGATTCCGGCGGGGCTCCGAACGCGCCGTCATCAGCGGGCTCGGATTCGAGGCGGTTCAGGCGCTCCAAGGCGCGGCGGTACACGCGTTCGGCGGAGTCGATGCGGCGCTGCAGGCGGGTGAAGATGTCCACGGAGCGGACGAACGTAGTGGCCAAGGCGAGATCGCCCGGCGCTACCTGGCCAGCCAGCACCGGATAGTCCCAAAGCTGGGCCTCAACTTTACGGAGGCGGCGGAGTTGCCATTCGGCGTTGACCAGCGAATCCACCAGGAAGCGCGCGTCCGGAGTGGCCGGGCGGAAGCGCTCGTGGTACTCGCCGGCGAGTTGTTCCAGGGCGCACTGATCTTCTCCGCGAATCACGAGCGACTTGGCATCGATGCCGGTCTGCAGGGCATTGAAGCAGGACACGGCCTTACCCGCGGCGGAGCGCGGCCCGGTAGACTTCAGAGCATTGCGGCGATTGGCCTCAATTTGACGTAGGGTGGCCATAAGTTTCCTCGCTGAGAGAGTAACAGGCGAGCATGCGGGGGCATGGGCCGAGAGCGGCCTAATCGCCTGAATCCAGGCGGTTTGAGGAAATGGTTTCGCGTGTGACTCCCCGATCGCTGCCTCGGCGGCCGGCACAACGCGGGTCAGCGTGCGGACTGCCCCCGGCATCCCCGTCTGCGCCCGTTCCTCAAGAGCAGATATTAGGACCGTAATATGCGAAATTGGTTGCATTCGGCAGTCTGGGGGAGTATAAGTGAACTGCTCCCGGAACACTGGGGCGGGTTCGTGCCGTCGAAGACATGCCCTTCCGGAGCTGTTACGACGCGGAGGTCTTATGCGCGAATCGTCTCTGCCGGCAAGGGCCTGGACGTTGCTCATTCCGGCACTGGCCGCGTTCCTGGTTGTGCCGGCCCGGGCCGGGGTGGTCTACGACACTTTCGGATCGGATAATAGCTACAACTGGAACGAAGGCCTGGGCATCGGGCCAAGCGCCGGGGTAAGGGGCAGGGCCAACTCCTTTGTTCCCAGCGCCACCGGAACCCTTGACCGCATCGACATGGTGGTTGGGCTGTGGTACGGCCAGGACCCAGGGGAAATCGACATTCTGATAATGTCCGATGACAACAACAAACCGAGCACGGTGCTCGAAGCCATTCCATATAGCTTGACGAGCCTGTCGGGATACCGGACGTTCTACTCCTCCTCGCACCCGGAGTTGGTGGCGGGAACGCAGTATTGGCTGGGGGTCTGGTCGTACTCGTCGTACCTGACATGGAACTTCAGCAGTTTCGCGACAGGGTTGGATTCCCAGTACACCACCAACGCCTCGGACTGGTGGCGAACCACCTTTCCATCGCGGGTAGGCGCCTTCCGCATCACGGACGTCGGTTCGCCGGTGCCCGAACCCGGGGCCGGGTTGCTGTTTCTCGCCGGCGCAGCGGTGCTGGCGGCCGCTGGCCGGGTGGTCCGCAGGAATTGAATCGGCGTTAGAGCCGAAGGCCTACTTGGCTTTCGGCTGAAACAGTTTGGGCGCGAAATCGTGAAGGGCGATGCGCCAGAAGGCCCACTCGTGGCCGTAGCCGTGTATCTCATTAATGGTGGCGGTGACGCCCTTCTCCTTCAGGAGTTCCTTGTAGGCGTTGTGCGCAGTGATGAGGCCGTCTTCGCCTCCAATGGCGACATAGTACAAGCGCAGTTTCGCGTTCGCGGCGGCGTTGAGTTGGGGGAGAAGGTCGGCTAGCTTCTTTTTGTCGATGGTGTTGTTGACGTCGGGGCCTCGCAGGCTGGCGGCGTTGGCGAGCGGCGGATTGATGGGCACGGCTACGCCGGGCATCGGCGGAAGGCCGGCGCTGAACGTGCCTACCCAGGCGAACTTATCGAGGTTGTTGAAGGCGGTCAACAGAGTCATGGCGCCGCCCATCGAAAGCCCGGCGATGGCGCGGTTCTCTCTGTTCGGCAGCGTGCGGAAGGCTTTATCGATGAACGGAATCAGGTCAGCGATGATGCTCTTCGGGAACGTGAGCATCGCCGGGCCTTGCATGGTGTTGGCCGGCGGGGCGGCGGCGCCTGGCGCGGCAGCGGCCTGACGCGGAGGCACTCCGACCTCAGGCGAGGCAAGCTGGTTCGAGTTCTCGTTCGTCATCACGATGATCATCGGCTTGGCTTTGCCTTGGGCAATCAGGTTGTCGAGGATTCGCGGCGCGAGCCCAAGGTTGGTCCAATCGCCCTCGTCGCCGCCGCCGCCGTGCAATAGGTAGAAGACGGGGTAGCGGGCCTTGCCGGTCTCATACCCCGGCGGCGTGTAGACGTAGAGGCGCCGGGTAAGTTGCAGCATGGGTGAGGGATACCATATCTGCGATACGGTGCCGTGGGGCACGTCGTTCACGGCGTAGTCGGCCGTCAGGGGGCCTGGAACGCGAAGGACATTAAAGTAGTTCGTGCCGTTCCGGGTATGGACCGGGTTCTGAGGGTCCATGGCGCGAACGCCATCCACGACGAAGAAGTAGGTGTAGTATTCGGGCTTGAGCGGGGCGGTTGTGCCGGTCCAAACGCCGTTCTCGCCTTTGGTCATGGTGACGTCGTTACCGCCGGGCCAATCGGCGAAGCCGCCGGTGGAGTTGCGGGCGATCACCGAAGCGGCATTCGGCGCGGAGAGACGGAACGTGACTGCGCCGTCGGGCGCGATTTCGGGAGAGCGCACCGGCGCGGCGCCTCTGCCTGCCACCGGTTGGGCGGCGGCGGCCGGCGCCGGCTGCTGCGCGAGCGCCGAGCCGGCGCATAGAAGCGCGGCCAGCAATACCAAGACGAACTTAACCTTAGGCTGCATGTCACTATCCTGCCTTTCGATTAGTGCGGGATTTCCTTCCCGGTTTCCGGGTCGAAATTAATTCTACAACCGATGGCGGAGTTTCAGGCCTTTGGCTCGTTTAGGGAAGATGGGGAAAAACGGGGCGGGCAGTGTCCGAGGGTGCTTCGTTTCAGCCGCTAGTCGGAGCCGCGCCAGAGGAGCTTACGATCGCCTTCGCCTTCACCCCAGGTTATTAGCACGCGGCCGCCGGCCGACAGGATAGGATCGATGAGCTTCCAGATCGCTCCGCGGCGCCAGATCTCGTGATTGGCTTTGTCCATGCGGCAATGCAGCGCGTACTGGCTCCCGCCGGCGGGTTCGGGAACGGTAAAGACGGCTTTGATTCGATCTGGACGGAGTTCTTCGCCCATATCCGGGCGGAGAGTCCAAAGGCATTGAAACGCCGAACAGGGCGCCGGCCGGGTGGAGTAGATTTGGCAGGCGACGGGACCGGTGGGATCACAGCAGGACGGCCATTCACCGGCCGGCGAACTCACTGCATGAATGCTCATCAGCTTGCAGCAGATTCGGCATTCGCCGCACGACTTAGGGGCGGCCTGTAGCGCCGCTCCAGTTTCCGGGCTGTCGACTATATCGTTCACGGGCGCCTCCATTTTCCCACGGCGTGGCGGCGAAGAGCGGGAGTCGCGGGGGAGCCAGGTCTCTGAACGCGTGATGGGTTGCCCATTACAGGAAACCCCTCCCTGACAGTCGGGGCTCTGATCAGAGCGGTGCGTCAGCAAGCCTTTACTAGGATTCCCGCTTGCTGCCCGCTCGCGGGGCAAAAAGGGTACAGGCACGAAGTTTCGCAACTGCGGCGAAATTCGAGCC
>CAIYHG010000037.1 GCA_903925975.1 uncultured Acidobacteriia bacterium
TGCAGTCGCGGCACTCGCTCCTCCGGCGAAAGATAGCTGAACATCCCGGCCTGCTGGTGATCGTCTCCGCGCATAAAAACATTCGATCACCAATTTGTTCGGAACGCTAGACTCGGGACGGGTTTTTCAGCAGCCTGCTAAGGGGCTCCCCAGCCGTTACGTTGCCTTAGCCCTTCCGAAACCAACTTAGGCGAAGTATCGAGATCCAAATAGCCCAACGCCACAATGGGCCGGTAAGCGCTTTTCACCTCCAGCTAGCCCGCGGACATTAGAGAATCACCCCTCCCTGGCGCCCCGCTGGATCGGGAACTGAACCGCGCTTCCGCCGGCGCCACTGGTAGGTCAATACCGGGCGGGTCTGGCCCCTTAGAGCCATAAGCCCGGCGAATAACTCGGTCGGTACTGTACCCGGCGTCACATACCGTGTGTTGGCTAGCGGCCGGAATAAGACAGACTGGGCAAAACACCACGAAAAGCGGTAAAATTTGGATTCTGCCTCATAACTAATAATAGGAGACGTGTAGGGCATGGCTTTCTCGCAAAGTACGGTTCCCATGCGATGGCCGAGCGGTCCGCTAGACATCGCCCGGCAATCCAAAGTGGAAGGATTTACCCCAGCGGCTCGTACAGCGTTGGAGCGCTGGCACGAACCCGCGGCGCTTGACTTTATAAAGAACTCGCCCGTGGATTGTCTGGTGATTTCCTGGGCGGGCGGCTTGCCGGAAGACGCGGCCCAGCAGAAGACCATTGCTCCGCTGGTTGCCGAAGCGCACAAGCGCACCCTCTCTGTTATCGGCTGGGTTGACGGTAAGGTGGATTCCACTGCCGCTATCGCCTCGGCCAAGGCCGCGGGGCTCGACGCGGTAGCGATCGAAGGCTTCACCGGCAAATCGGTTTTTCCCGTGATCACATGGGCGGATCGCGCCAAGACTCCGTGGGATGCGGCCTCGCCGGTGCTCGCCGTGACTGACAACGTCTGGACGGGCGTGCGCGGCGCTACCACTCCGGCAGCGGGAGAGGAAGCCACCGAAGCCGGTCCCACCGCGGCGCCGTGGCTCGATTTCAATAGCTGGTTTGTGCAGCTTGCGCGCGCCCGCGTGAGCAAACCCGTCTGGATGCTTTTCGACCCCCCGGGGAAAGGCGCGGTAATTACTGCCCAGGCGTATAGCCTCGCCATAGCCGACCAGGAATCGAGAGGCGGGCGTTGGGTGCTTTCGCTCGACGAGAAGTTGCGCGCCGGCCTTGCCTCCGGAGACGCCGCCGCCCAAAAGATCTGGCAGTCGGTCTCGGATACGATCACGTTCTTCGCTAAGCAGCATGTCGCCTGGCGCAATTATAAGTGCGCCGGTATCGTGGGAGTCATCTCCAATTACACCGGCGATAACTACGAGATGAGCGGCGAGATTCTGAACTTATCCGGACGTCGCGATCTGCTGTGCCAGCCGATCTGGACATCGCGCGCTGCTACCACGCCGTTCACCGGCCTCAAGGCCTTGGTCTACGCCGATACCGCAAAGCCGGCGCCGGCACTGCGGACGAAGATGATGGCCTTCGTCCAACAGGGCGGGCTACTGATCACCGGCCCGGGATGGGGAAATGAAGGCGTAGCGCTCACCGGCGCGGCGGCCCCCCAGATGTATGACGTCGATCGTTACGACGTCCGCGCCGTCGGGAAGGGCCGGCTCGCTGTGGCGAAATCGGAACTCCTCGACCCCTGGGAAGTCGCGGCCGACGTGAACACATTGGTCAGCTACGGCAACGATCTGTTCAAGTTCTTCAACAGCAGCAGCACCGGTTGCAACTATTACACCGTCGCTCCGGACGGCAAGTCCGCCGTGTTGCATGGGTTCAGTTTCGCGCCTCCGAGAGGCGTGCGCACGGCATGGTTGCGGGACAAGCATCTGGGCGCCAAGTTGTGGACCATCGGCGCCGCGGCCCCGGTGCCGCTGAAGCCGGTCCCGGCTGAACATTTTTCCGGCGAGGAGTATCAATTGCCGGCGGGAGCGATACAGAACTATATCGCACTCGAGTTCGAGGTCTAGGTCTAGGTCAAGGAGCTTTTCATGAGTAACCAAATCGATCGAAGGACATTCTTGGCCGGTCTGGGCGCCGCGAGCGCGATCGGCTTTGCCACGAAGCCGTTGCGTGCGGCCGCGCCCGTCGCGCCGGTATCGGTGGCCAAGTGCGCCAGCTACGGAAGCGAGTTTGTCACCACCGCCGCGAAGATGTTCGATCAAATCGGCGGCCTGGGGAAACTGGTACAGGGCAAGACAGTCGGTATCAAAATCAACCTCACTGGAACCGGCGACCGGCGCTGGGATTATTACGGTTCCGGCAGAAGTTACTGGACCCACCCGGACACCGTCGCCGGCGTTATTCACCTGATGGACAAGGCCGGAGCCAAGCGCATCCGCATCCTGGAAGGCGCCATGAGCTGGCCCTATTCGCTGGCCGAGTTCCTGCTCAGGGCGAACTGGGATCCGAAGGTGCTGCTCAGCGCAGGCTCGAACGTCGAGCTGATCAATACCAACATGCCGTACCCGGGCAAGAAGCCCTACGCGACCTTCAAGGTGCCGAACGGCGGCATCATCTTCCCGGAAATCGTAATGAGCACCGCCTACTCCGAGTGCGACGTCATGGTATCGATGTCGAAGATCAAGGAGCACTCCGCGGCCGCCATCACGCTCGGCATCAAGAACATGTTCGGCGCCACGCCCTGCACCGTTTACGGCAACAAGGCCGGCGTGGACGAGCCGTTCCCCGTGCCGTACGGCGGCAGGCAGGAAATCATGCACGATGGATCGCGGCCGCCCACCAAGATCGCCGCGGCCGAGAAAGATCCGAAGACCCCGCGCCAATCCGGTTATCGCCTTCCGCGCATCATCGCGGATATCGTAGCCGCGGTGCCCGTCCACCTCACGATTCTGGACGGCATTGAGACCATCACCGGCGCGGAACTGCCGAACGCCAACACGAAGTTCGTCAAGCCCAATATCCTGGTGATCGGCACGAACGTAGTGAATACAGACGCAGTTGCCGCCGCCGTCATGGGCTTCGACCCGATGGCCAGCAAGGGAACCACGCCGTTCGAGAGGGCCGACAACAACCTGCAATTCGCCGAACAGCTCGGAGTAGGCTCGCGCGACCTGAAGCAGATCGAAGTCGTCGGGACGCCGATTAAGGACGCGCTCTTCGAGTTCCGCAAGGTGCGGGCCGCCACGCCGCAGCCTATACCGAAAGCTTAGTAGTAAAGCACATTTGAGAGCATTGAGACAAAGCGCCCGCCACGGTGGGCGCTTTTCTTTTTCCCCCTTAACTCCAGCATTGCCTGCCGCGAATTCCCTCGCCGTGCCACCATAGAAACATGAGGACCCTCTTCTGTCTCTTCGGATTCGCCGTGGCAGTGGCGGCCCAGCAGCCGCGATTCCCTCAACTGAAACTGGAGGACACCTCCGGCGAACAGAAAGCGCTCGCCGAGCGGATGCTGAAAGAAACCCGGGTGGGCCTCGGCGGCCCCTGGAACATCATGCTGCGCAGCCCGTCCGTCGGCTCGCCCGTGATGGACCTGTACAACTACTTCCGCTTCAACTCGTCGCTCTCCACACGCATCGTGGAGCTCGGCATCCTGGTAACTGCGCGCGAGTGGCAGTCGAGTTATGAGTGGTACATCCACTACCCTTTGGCCGTTCAGGCGGGAGTCGCGGCCGACACGCTGGCCGCGGTGCGCGAGGGGAAGCGCCCCTCTGCCGCCCAACCCGATGAAATAGCCGCCTATGATTTCTCGGCCGAGCTGCTTCGCAAGCACGAAGTGAGTTCCGCCGTCTTCGCAAGCGCCAGGAAGTCGCTGGGGGAGCAAGGCGTTGTGGACCTGACCGCGCTGGTCGGCACGTATGTCGCAATCGGCGGTCTGCTCAATGTGAGCGAAGTCGGTGGGCCGGATAAGAACGGGCCGGAATACCTGCCAAAGCTCACGGCGCCGGCCGCCGCGCCCCCTCGATAGCGCACCTTCCGATCCAGAGTGGCGCAGGCCCCCCGGTGTCAAGCCGGACCCCCTCGTCCGGCCCGCCTCGAAGAGGCGTGCAGCCTAACGGCAGCAATTCTTGCTTCGCTCCGGCCTCTCCAGCCAGCCCCGAATTTGGCTTCGTTCCCTCCGGACATGTCCATTGCGCAGTTCTTCCAGCCCGACAGGGCGCCGGAAAACAGCCCGGGGCGCAAGCCCTGCGATGGCCATGCAACGCGTAAAACCCCGGCAGGGGCGGCGATCACCACGGCCCCTGGCCGTCTTCGGCAGGTCGCCCGTTCCCACTTCCGGGGGTGGCAACCGGCCATCGGGGATTTCTTGCCCCTCGCTCCCGCCTGCGCCGCGCCCAACCGCCAGCCGGCCGCCGGCTCCGGAATCGGGGGACTTCCCCCAACCACTTGACCGGAAAGCCATGCTAAACTGAAGGCGGTCCCATCCTCTCGATTAGTTTGAATGCCGCGGATAGTGCTTTGGAGCTTTACCATCTCTCGGCGGATCCTCAACTGATTAATAGTAGGAAATAGGATCGCAGGAGATTGAGGAACATGAAAGAAACAGGAACTGTAAAGTGGTTTAACGCTGCGAAGGGCTTCGGCTTCATCCAGCGTGAGAATGGTGAAGACGTCTTCGTACATTTCTCTGCTATCACGGCGAGCGGCTATCGCTCGTTGGACGAAGGTGCGCGGGTTTCCTTTGTCGTAAAGAACGGCCCGAAGGGTCTGCAAGCCGAAGATGTTAGCCCGGCGTAAAGCCGCGCTGGTAGCCCGCGACACCGCGGGCTCGCCTGACGTCGGGGCGAACGGTGCGCACGTGCCGTTCGCCAGCTTCGCGACAATAGCGAATGCAGAGTTGGAGATAGAAATGTTTGTCGTTGCCGGGGGTGAGATTTGGCTGAAGTAAGGCTGCAGGAAGGTGAAACGCTGGAAAACGCACTCCGGCGCTTCAAGAGGAAGGTCCTCCAAGAGGACATCATCAGGGAAGTCAAGAGACACGCTTTTTACTTGAAGCCGGGCCAGAAGCTTCGCGTCAAGCAGGCCTTGGCTCGCAAGCGCAATCGAAAGAAGGCTCGCCGCGAGGCTGAGTAGAATCAGCCCCGCTTAGGAGTCCTTCGTCCACCCTCCAGGCCAATAGCTATCTCCGGGGCCGTCGGCGCTAGGCCGGCTGCCCAGTGAGTAGTAGTGCGTCTTCTATTTCGTAGATGCGATCCTCCAGCGCCTGGGTTGGAGCGCCCGCACTCTTAGCGTCGCCTAGTTTCTTCTTTGCGGCGGCAAGCCGCTGCTGGAGCCGGGCGATCTTGGGGTTGGGCTTGAGCGTCTTTGGGTCGGCGCGTTGGGGCTCGGCAGCTTTTGCTGTGGTCTTGCTGTCGACTTTCTTCTTCGTCTTCGGTCTGCCCGAAACCTTGTACCGGAACGCAGTCACCTGCGGCGGCGGCTTGAGCGGCCCGCCGAAATCGGCCCGGTATTCTTCCGCAACGGAGATCGCTTCTGAAAGCAGTTCGCGAAACCGGGATTCCATCGCGGTCCGCGCCTGCGTCTTCAAGGTCTCTCCGTGCTGCTTCCATTTCTGGTACTCCGAGATCACGTCGGCCATGAGAATCGTTGTAGCATGCGGCGGCCATCGGGAAGGTTAGGCTGCGGGAAGCGGCGCGCCGGATTCAGTTGCCCCTTTGGCTAGCGCCCGCTCATCACATTTAGATAGAGGTATTTTTGCTTTCCATCCAGAACATCTCGATGCGCTTCGGCTCCAGAATCCTGTTTGAGGACGTCACCTGCACGTTTCTTGCGGGGAGGCGCTACGCCATCACGGGTCCCAACGGCGCCGGAAAATCGACGCTCATGAAGATTCTGTCGGGCGAACTCGAACCCGCCAAGGGGACCGTCACGCGCCCCAAGAAGTTCGGCGTGCTGCGTCAGGACCAGTTCGCGCTCGACGAATTCCGCGTAATCGATGCCGTAATCATGGGCAATGCGCCGCTCTGGCGTGCGCTCGAAGAGCGCGACGTACTGTACTCCAAACCGCACGACCAACTCACCGACGAGGACGGCATGCGGCTGGGCGAACTCGAAGGCATAGTCGGCGAGGAAGGCGGATACACGGCCGAGGCCGACGCCTCAATTCTGCTCGACGGCCTGGGCGTGGATGGCGCGCTGCAGGAACGCCGCATGGGCGAGTTGCAGGGCGGCCAGAAGATGCGCGTGCTGCTGGCTCAGGCGCTCTACGGCAACCCGCAGGCGCTGCTGCTCGACGAACCCACCAACCACCTCGACCTCGAATCCGTTCACTGGCTGCAGGATTATCTCAGCAGCTACGAGGGCGTGCTGATAGTGATTTCGCACGACCGGCATTTCCTGAACAGCGTCAGTACCCACGTCGCCGATATCGACTATGAAACCGTAATCACCTACACCGGCGGGTACGACGATATGGTGCTTGCCAAGACGCAGGTCCGCTCCACCATCGAGGCAGGCAACGCGCAGCGCGAGAAGAAAATCGCTCAATTGAACGAGTTCATCGCGCGCTTCTCGGCCGGCACGCGGTCGAGCCAGGTGATGTCGCGCAAGAAGGAAGTCGAGCGGCTACAGACCTCGGAACTCGCGAAGTCGAATATCCAGCGGCCTTACATCCGTTTTGAGATGAACCGCCAATCGGGCCGCCATCCTTTGGAGATCAAGGGCCTCGCGAAAAGTTACGAGGACCTGAAGGTGATCGACGGCTTCACTGCCAGTGTTTCGCGCGGCGAGAAGATCGCCCTGATGGGCCGCAACGGCGCGGGCAAGACCACGCTGCTGAAATCGCTGGTTCGTAGCGCCACCGGCTTCATCGAGGATTCCGACCGGCACTTCGATTTGGATAGCGGGATTGTCGTATGGGGCCATGAAGTGGCCGTGGGCTATTTCGCCCAGGACCATTCGGACTCGATCGCGCGTGGGACGACGGTGATCGAATGGCTGCACGAGTTCGATCCGCAGGCGTCTCAGCAGGAATTGCGTGGCCTACTCGGCCAGATGCTCTTCAGCGGCGAGGACGCCGTGAAGCCGACCGAAGCCCTTTCCGGCGGCGAGGCGGCGCGCTTGATCTTTTGCCGGCTCATGCTCCAAAAGCCCAATCTCCTGATCTTGGACGAGCCCACGAATCACCTCGACCTGGAGTCGATCAACGCCCTCAACATTGCCCTGCAAAAGTACTCGGGAACCGTGGTGCTGGTGACGCACGATCATGATCTGATCGAAGAAGTGGCCACCAGGATCTGGCATTTCGAGGGCGGGCGCATCGAAGACTTCAAGGGCCCCTACGAAGAGTACGCAGCCTACGCCCAGGAAAAGGCATCCTAGCCGAACTCTCAGGTGGGACCATCGAGATATGAGTAAAACCCCGATTGCCACGCCGCACACCGAGGGCCGCACCCTGGGAACGGACTGGTCCGTCGCGAATGTGGCCAGACTACTGCGGGCCAACGCGGATCGGGGCGCGTGGCATGCGGACGGCGCCCGTGGCAGTCTGGCGGAGGTGAATCAGTATTACCTTCGCAAAGTCTCCGCGAAACACCTGCCCACGAATGTTTCCCTCATCTTCATGCGGTTGAAGAACGAGAACTGTTGGTACGCGTCGTTGTGCTTTGCGGACGCCGACGGCTATCTGCCGTGGGATGCGGACGCAGCCGAGCAGTGGCTCCAGCAGTTATTTGGCGAAGACCGCGCGCAGGTCCGCGTGGAAGACACGGAAAACCCGAGCGTCCAGCTGTTCTTCTGTTAAGCGCCCCATCACGAAACGGCGCCGGCGGCTAACGCCGTTTCGCAGGCATCTCTAACAGTACGGGCTTCAGTTTCCGCTCAGAGGCGCCAAGTCCCGCTTACTACTTTTCGGCCAGCTCGAACGAGCCCTTCAGCCGGATATCCTTCGACGAACTGCCCACCCACACTTCGAAAGCGCCGGGTTCGGCAACCCAATCCTTCTTCGTGGAATCGTAGAACGACATCGCTGCCTTATCCAGCGTCAGCGTCACCGTCGCGTTCTCGCCGGGCTTGAGGTTCACGCGCCGGAAGGCTTTCAATTCCTTCGCCGGGCGGTCGACGCTGGCCTTCACGTCGTGCAGGTATAGCTGCACAACCTCGGCGCCCTCGCGCGTTCCGCCGTTGCGCACTTCCAGGCTCACTTCCACGGGTTGGTCGGGGGCCGCTTTCGGCGCGACCTTGAGGCTGCCGTACTCGAACTTCGTGTACGAGAGCCCGTGCCCGAACGGGAACAGCGGCTCGACATTCCGCTTGTCGAAGCCGCGATACCCCATGTAGATACCTTCCGCGTAGGGGGCCTCGAAATTCTTGCCGGGATAAGTCGCAAATGCCGGAGAGTCGCTGAGACGCTTCGGGAAGGTCACGGGCAATTTGCCGGAAGGATTGGCGGCGCCGAACAGCACGTCGGCGATGGCGTGCCCGGCTTCCTCGCCGCCGTAGAATTGCATCACCACGCCCGGTACGCGGTCGATCCACTTCGTCATCGTGACCGGCGCCCCGGCCACCACCACCACCACCGTCCTCGGATTCGCGGCGGCTATGGCGGCGATCAGGTCATCCTGGCCGGCGGGAAGGTCCATGCTCTTCCGGTCGAAATCCTCGCTCTCAAGCGCGGGTGAGTAGCCGGCGAAAACCACGGCGGCGTCGGAGCCCTTCGCCAGTACCACGGCTTCGTCGATCTGCTTCTTGCGCTCCGCCGGCGTTTGTCCCTGCGGTTCGCCCTCCATCGCCACGCCGAGCGCATAGCCCACGCGAATCTGCGATCCCGCGCTCTCCTTGATGCCGTCCAGCGGCGACACCGCGGACTTGAAGTTCACGCGGGAACTGCCTCCGCCTCCCGGACGCGCCACCGCCGCATTGGGGCCGATCACCGCAAGCGACTTCACACCCTCAAGCGGCAGCGCATCGCGCATATTTTTCAGCAGTACGATGCTCTCGGTGGCCCCGGTGCGCGCCACGGCGCGCTGCGCGGGGGTGTCTACTTCCCCGCCCCCCTTCTTCGGTTTGTCGAAAAGGCCGGCCGTGAACATAATGCGCAGCATCCGCCGCACGGAATCGTCCACCGCTTCCTGCTTCAGCTTGCCAGAGGAGACAGCCGCCACCACTTTTTCCTTCGTCAGGAAGCCTCCAGAAAATCCTGCATCTCTGAGGCTGGGAACCGCAAGGAACTTGTCCCGCGGCGGGCCGCCGGGCATTTCCAAATTCATGCCGGCGCTCGCGGTCGCTTCGGTGCTATAGGTGCTGCCCCAATCGGAAATCACGAAGCCTTTGAAGCCCCAGCGCTTTTGCAGCGTGTCAGTCAGCAGCCCGGGGTTCTCGGCGCACCATTGGCCGTTCAGTTTGTTGTAGGCCGACATTACGGACCACACGCCGGCTTCCTGCACCGCCGCCTTGAATGCGGGGAAGTAGATTTCGTTCAGCGTGCGATCGTCGACGCCGGCATTCACGCGGTGCCGTTCGAACTCCTGATTGTTGGCGGCGAAGTGCTTCACCGTGGCAATGATGCCTTCCCCCTGCAGTCCCTTGACGTAAGCCACCGCCATCCGGCTGGCCAGGTAAGGATCTTCGC
Source organism: uncultured Acidobacteriia bacterium (assembly GCA_903925975.1). Lineage (GTDB taxonomy): Bacteria > Acidobacteriota > Terriglobia > Bryobacterales > Bryobacteraceae > BOG-224. Next base: position 9,602 of record CAIYHG010000037.1, read on the forward strand.
CGTAGCCTTCGAAGTTCCTGCCCCACACCGGAATCCGGTTGATATTCACGGTGGGCGCCAGCAACATGTCCCGGCCCAAAGCGAACGATTCCTGACCTATGGTTTGGCCTTCTTTCGCGGCCAGATCCACGTCCCACGCAGCTGCCAGCGCGGCGCCGGACGGAAATGCCGTGGTCTCCACCTTGGGCAGCTTGGCGGCTTCCTCGGCGGTCTCCAGAGACGAGGCGTGCCAATTCCGTACGCCCAGCGGCCCGTCGCTCATCTTGATCGACGGAATGCCCAACCGCTCGTTGGGAACCGTCTCCATCCAATTGCTGCCCGCGAGCATGGCGGCCTTCTCGTCGCTGGTCATACGACCCAGCAGGTCCTCCACGCGCTGCTCCACGGGCGCGGAAGGATTCTTATACGTCGCCTGACCGCAGCCTGACAGAAAACCCGCCGCAAGGCAGGCAAGAGAAACCACCACTTTTCGGATATTCGGCACCTTTGGCCTCCAAACGAATTTCCATTGTACGCAGACTCGAACCGCCGCGGAGGGACCCCGGTCAGAACTGCCGGTGGATCTTGCCATCGGACGAGAGGCGCAGGTTCTGGTCGCGCCAGCGCACCGTCTTTCCGAACGCTCCCGCCACCCAAACGGCGAACCCGAAGAGATCGCGCAGAGGGATGAGCCAGAGCGAGCCGGACGTATTGCGATCCTGAATTGCGATAGCCGCAAGCGCCCCGGCGAGCATGCGCAGCGCCAGCGCCGCAGCGGCTACATTCCAATGGCCGGCGGCGGCCGCTATGATCGCCCACACCGTGGCGTGCGTGACGGCGTAGCCGAAGTAGCCGGCGGGCCGGGAAACGCGGATCGTGCGCGACCAGCGCACCTGATGCCGCCACACCTCGGCCCACGTGCCCGCGCCCAGGTTCGTTTCCACGACCGCCGGCGCGAACTCGATCCGCCGCCCAGCGTCGTGCATGCGGCGGCCGAGTTGGTAATCGTCCGCCAGATAGTCCCATATCGCTTCGAAGCCGCCCACAGCGCGCAGATCTTCCGCGCGGAATGCCATGGTGGAGCCCAGCGCGAATTCGGCCTGCCCCAGGAAGCGCGCGGTGATCACGCTGACGGCGAACTCCGTGGCGATGCCCAGCGCTTCGAAGCGGGCCGCGGGCGACCGGCCCTCCGCGCGGTAGAGGCATGTCACCATGCCTATCGCGGGGTCGGAGAGAGTCGCAACCACGCTGCGCAGATAACCCGGCTCGACGGTGATGTCGCTGTCGTTGACGAGGAACACCGGATAGCGGGCATGCCGCGCCAGTTCCGCGAGCACGCCGGCTTTGGTATTGGGAGCTTCCGTGGAAACGAGCACCGCTTCGATGCGCCGCGACGGGTATTCGTCGCGGAGCCGCGCGATGTCTTCGAGCGCCGGGTCGTCGGGACTGGTTGTGCCGAACAGAATCTCGAACTCGGGGTAGTCCTGCTCCGCATGCGAGCGGATGGCCTCATAGAACAGGGGGTCGCGGCCATGCACCGGCTTCAGGATCGAGATGCCCACCGGAGCGCCGGCGGCTGCCGGGCGCGGACCGCCGCTCCTGCGTATCCACTGAATCGCGGCAACTACGGCGAGCAGGTAGTAGGCCGCGGCCGCGATAGCCGGCGCCGCGAGCCAGCTCACAGAGATACCAAAGCCACGCCGCAAACCACCAGCGCGGCCCCCATCCAGCGGAGCCAGTTCACATGCTCATGCAGCAGATACTTGGCCAGCGCCGTTTCGAGGACATAGGTCACGGCCGTGGCGGGCACGGCGAAACTCAGTTCGGAAACGGAAAGCAGGGCAAGGTATGCGAAGAAGGAAACGCCCATCGCAATCCATGCGCCGATGACGAACTCATTGCGCACAATCAGCGCCGCCGCGCGGCCCAAGGCGCCCGGGCGAAAATCGTGGATCTCGCCGTGGCGGCGCATGCCCATCGCCTGCAATACTTCTCCCGCAGTGGTCGCAGCAACCGTGATGGCGATGAAGATCCACCTCATTCGGCTGCCCCTTCGCTATGCGCCTTGTCCTTGAAGGTACGCGGCGCGGTGCCGGCGCTTACCAAAGCCACGCCTGCCATAATCAGCGCGATGCCCGCCCACCTCTTGACTGTAATCGCCTCATGCAGCCAGAGGCGGCCTTCGAGCGCCACCAGAACGTAGCCCACCGCTGTCACGGGCAGAACGTAGCTCAAATCCGCCCAGCTCAGCAGCGTCATCCGCGCGAGCGTCCAGAGAATCAGCAGCGCCACGCCCAGCGCTACGTAAGGACGGAACAGCACGGTGACGTATTCGAGAGGCGAGCCGAGGCTGCCGGGCATGCCCTTCTTCAGAAAGAAATTACCCAGCACGTTGCTGAGAATCACCACCGTGGCGAACAGCCACGTCTTCACTCGCAAGCGCGCCGTGTCTTGGCTCATGGCCGAGGGCTCAGTCGCCCGATTCCGCCGGGGCTTGAACGGTTTTGGCAGCCTTCTGCTCGGCGACGAATTTCTTTCGCTTCTTGCGCAAGGCCATATACTCGCGAGCCTCTTTGGTCAGCCGCCGGCGCTCTTCGCCGTTGAAGATGGCCTTCCGCACGATGCGCCAGACCACGCGCGGACGGAAGAAGTACTCACCGTAGAAACGCTCCACCCAATCCACCAGTTCGCCGCGGTCGAGGCCGGGGTAGACTACGTTCGGTAACTGGTGCCCGGTTTCATCGGTCATCGAATCGATGGTGATCAGGTTATTCTTGCGGGCGTAATCGTAGAACTCGGTGCCGGGATAGGGATGGGCGATCGAAACCTGGATCGTATCCGTATCCATGCGCTTGGCGAAATCGATGGTGCGGCGCAGGCTGTCGCGCGTCTCGCCGGGCAGTCCGACAATGAAATCGCCGTGCACCAGCAGGCCGAGCTTCTTGCAGTTGGCCGTGAACCGCTCGGCCATTTCCACCGTGGCGCCCTTCTTGATGTTCTTCAGGATTTGCGGGTCACCCGTTTCGTAGCCCACGATGAGCAGCCGGCAGCCGGCCTCTTTCATGGCCTTCAGCGTTTCGTAATCGGTGGTGACGCGCGAGGTGCAGGACCAGGTGAAGTTGAGCGGCTTCAGCTTGCGGCAGAGTTCGATAGTGCGGTCGCGGCGGTAGTTGAACGTATCGTCGTCGAAGAAGATTTCTTTGATCTGCGGAAACTGTTCAAGCGCGTAGCGGCACTCGTTGGCCACGTCGTCGGCCGAACGCAGTCTCCAGCGATGCCCCGAATGCGTCTGCGGCCACAGGCAGAACGTGCACAGGGCCGGGCAGCCGCGCGACGTGTAGAACGCGACGAACGGATTGAGCAGGAAGGGGACGTTGTAGCGGGTGATATCCAGATCGCGCTTATAGACCTTCGTCACCCAAGGCAGCGAATCCAGATCTTCGATGGCCGGCGCTTCGGGATTATTGACGATAAGCCCGTTCTTCCGGAAGCTCACGCCAGGCAATTCGTCGAGCGGCTTGCCGTTGGCGAAATCCACGATCTGCTTGTCAAACTCGCGCCGCACCACGAAATCGATGGCCTTCGCTCCGAGCAGCGTCTTATCCGGTTCCGTGGTTACCGGAGGCCCCACGAACGCCACTTTCAGCTTGGGATTGCAATCCTTCATCATCTCGGCCATCTTCACGTCAACGTGGAAGCCGGGAGTAGAGGTATAGAGGACCAGAAGTTCGAACTGCTTGGCCATCTCCACGGTTTGCTCGATGGAGATCTTGTGCGGGGGCGCGTCCACTACTTTGCTATCGGGCAGCATGCCGGCCGGATAGCAAAGCCAGACGGGATACCAATAGGACTCGATTTCCCGGGAAGCCGGCCAACGGGAACTGGCGCCACCGTCGAAACCCTCAAAAGATGGCGGGTTTAAGAAAAGCGTTCTCATGGGTTCTCCTGTGGAGGCCGCCCGGCCCGCTTAATCCGGCCGCTACTGCAAAGAGGCTTCGCTGGTCGCCTCCGGAGTGGAGGTCTCCAGAGCGAAGTTGGTGTAGTCGATGTTCAACTCGGCCTTGCCTACCAGCCGCGTAGTCACCACGCTTTGCACCTGGACGGGGACTGCAATTCCGTTGCGAATTTCGTAGTTGCGCACGAACTCCACTTTCTTAAGAAAGATGGAGGGGTTCTTCACAAGCTGCCCGGATTCCCGCACGCGCAGAAAGCTCTTGCCGTCGATCCAGATTTCGCCTTTGAAGAGGCCCTGGAGTTTCTTGCGGGGGGTCACCTGGAAGATGTAAACCACCTGGCCGTCCGTCGAGATGCTGCCCTTGTACTTGAACTTATAATTTTCGGGCGTGATGGCCAGGGACGGAGACTGGTCCTTCTGCGCTTCGGCTTCCGCCGAGAGATACCGAGTGATCACCTGGCTCTTGATGGTTCCGTCGCCGTCAAACTTCAGCGCTTCGTAGCTGATTCCGCCGAGCGCCGTGATGTGCCGCACCGCGCTGAGCGAGCCTTCCTTCTTCAGGGTCGGAAGCGCGGCCTCGATCTTCATCTCCATGGAGGCGCCTCGCACCGAGCGCGCTTGATCGCGCGAGGCAATGCAGTAGTTTTCGAGAATGGTTTCCGGCGCCATTGCGGCCGGCTCGCCATACACGCCGGCCACGGCTAGGAGAAACAGAACGGGTACTCTAAACTTCAACTAGTAAAACCCCAACGTAGAATTCACTGCTTGAAAGATAAGTCTACCAGAATGAGTCTTTTCTCGGCAACCGGGTGATTGCGCCGCCGGCCCCTTCCGGGGGCACGGAACGTTCCGAATCGCCCGTAGGGGAGCGCAAGGAGCCGCGGACCGGATTTCGGCTCTGGCACCGGATGTTCCGCGACGGAAGGAAATCCGGGATTGCCGGAACGAATTTGCGAACGGCCCCGGTGCGATCTTCCGCCGGGGCTCCTCCGGCTTGAAACCGGTTCCCTGACGGCTTGCGCCGTGGGCTAATACCTACCGCCCTTCGGGCTGGGTCAAGGGTGGAACGAACTGGGCCGGCGAAGCGGATGGGTGCGGATAGGCGGGGGCGGGAATGCCACCGGAGCCAAGAACGAAGAACTACCGGCCGGGCTGCTCTTTCAACTCGATCTGCATACAGGCGTTGATGGCCGGCAGAACTTCCCGGTACGCCGCAAGCATGGCCTCCACCAGGTCTAACCCGGGACTGCCCGCGACCTCATCAGGCGTCATGCGGTAGAAGAGCTGGAAACCGGCCCATCTGTTCTTCGGCGCGGATTCGAGCGCCTTCCGGAGTTGGAGCGGCCCCGTATAGTTCGCCTTGCTGAACGGGCTTGGGCCCGCGTCCCACGATCCGGCGTGTATGAGGAAGCCTTCCCGCCCGACCAGCCGTTTGATCTCGCGCGCCAGCAGGGTTTGAGGCTTCAGCCCGGCCAGAAGACGCATCCAATCCCAATCCGGGGCCAGCTGGAAGGCCTCTTGGCCGCGGGGGGCCTTCTCATACCCGCGTTCGACCTGCAGGCCGAAGCGCACGGCCCGAGCCTCGGGGTCCACTTCGAGAAATAGTTTCGAGCAGCCGAAGCTCACATCGGACGAGACCGGCTTCGCCGTGCGATTGGCGCGGGCGAGAAAACCGATCCACCGCCAGTACACGCCGCGCCCCCAACGCTCGGTGACGAAATCCTGACCGTAGCGCGCTTCAAGCGCCTGCTTCAGAATGCGGGTGATGCGCTCGGGCTCGGTCAAATTGCCGACGTGGATGCCGCGGTCGAAATCCAGATACTCGGCGCGGAAGGCGCAGGGCACGCCGAGGCCCGGCAGAATCGCCGGGCGTACGCCCTCCGGGATGCGTTTGGGCAGCACGTCAGTAGCTTTCCCAGTGCAGCACTTCCGCCAGGGGCCGCTTCTCCTTGTTGGGCTCCTCGGCGGGATGCCCCACCGCCAGCAGACTGATGAGGCGGAAGCCCTCGGGCGCGCCCACCATATTGCGGATCGGCTCGGCGTAGGGCTTTTTGTCACCTGCCACCCAGCAGGCGCCGAGGCCGTGCGCGCGAGCCGCCAGCAGGACGTTCTGGCTGGCGTTGCACCCGTCCTCCAGGTAGTACTTCGTATCGCGGCAAAGCACCACGATGCACGCCGCGGCGTGCGCGATGAAAGCGCCGAAATCGGTAATGGCGGCGATGGCCCGGAGTTTCTCCGGAGCCGTCACCACCACGAACTCCCACGGCTGCACGTTGCGCGCGGTAGCGGCCAGACGGCCGCAATCCACGATATCTTCGAGCGTCTCTCGCGAGACCGGCTCACCCGTGAAAGCGCGAACGCAGCGGCGGGTTTTCAATGCTTGAATGCAATCCATATGGCGTCACGGAGAATGTACCGCAGTGCGCCCGGCCGGGCAAGGCCGCGCGCCCGGTTGCCGAGAGGGCCAGAGCCCGGCAAGCCCGCCTTTTCTTGCCGCCCGCCATCCGAGTTGCGATGATTGCGGGAGGGCAGCCCAGCCATGCGCGAACCTTTGCACGAAATGGACGCGGCCAACCGGTTTACGGACCGAGTGGACAATTACGTCCGCTACCGCCCCGGCTACCCTCCTGCCTTGCTGGACGCTCTCCGCGACGATTGCGGTTTGGCGGACGATCACGCGATCGCCGATATTGGCTGCGGCCCCGGCAACCTGACGCGGCTCTTTCTGGAGAATGGGGACACGGTATTCGGTGTGGAGCCGAACGCTGCCATGCGCGCGGCGGGCGAGCAGGCGCTGGCGGCGTTCCCGCGCTTCCATGCGGTGGACGGCCGTGCGGAGGCCACCGGCCTTTCTGCTCACAGCGTAGATTGGGTAATCGCCGGGCAGGCGTTTCACTGGTTCGAGCCCGAGGCGGCCCGCGCCGAGTTTCGCCGCATCCTGAAGCCCGGCGGCTGGGTTCTGCTGGTATGGAACGAACGCGCCCGCGCAGCTTCTTGCTTCGACGATGCTTACGAAGCCATGCTCATGAGCCACGGCGTGGATTACCAGAAGATCCGCGCGAGCCGCGGCAATGCGGAATCGATCGCGGCGTTCTTCGAAGGCGCCCCGGCGCGCAGCAGGACCTTCTTGCACGAGCAGTGGTTCGATTTCGACGGCCTCAAGGGCCGCCTGTTATCGTCGAGCTACGCTCCCCCGCCCGGCCACGCGGGCCACGGGCCGATGCTGGACGAACTTCGGGCGATCTTCGAAACCCATCAGCAGGCCGGCCGGGTGCAGTTTCGCTACGAGACGCTGGCCTGGTATGGGCACTTGCGGGCTTAGTCTGAATTCCGAAGTCAACCTCGGCGAAGTTGGATTTCCGCAGCATAATGCCATGAGAAGTCGGACCTTGTATCAGGGGTCTGATCTTGCGTGGCGCAGGATGATCGCGTCGGTCATTCTCCAGAATCAACTTCGGGATTCAGGCTTAGCCCGGGGGAACCGCAATTCGTGGCCGGTCGCCCTGCTGCCCTGGCCCCCTGGCAGTCACGCACCGCGCTCTGGCGTCTTTGAGGTACGGGCAGACGGGATTTCCCCTAGTGGAAATCCCCCACAGACTCCGGTTCCCATTAGGCCTAGACTTACCCATGTGGCCGGTGCGGGCGCTGCCCGGCGCGGCTCGGCGGTTTTGGCGAGGCCGAACCGGGTACACATACTTCCCTGAGACCGAAAGGAGAACAGTTCATGCGCGCAATTGCCGCGGCTCTTATTCTCAGTGTGATCTTTCTCGTTTGTCCGTCCGTTGCGCTCGGCGGCATCGTGGTGAACGGCGATTTCGAGGCGAACTTCGCCCCCGAGTACCCGAAATCCAATAGCGTCGTTCAGGCAGGCGGCCCCATCAGCGGGTGGACGATCACCGAAGGCTACTCGGACAACTTGTGCTGGGGCGAGCCATGCTACGGACTGCGCCAAAGCGCCGCCCAGCCGAATATCTTCGGCACTGTACACGGCGTTGTTGCCTGGTTTGGCGATAACGGCGATTACATCGCCCAGCAAGTACCGACTACGCCGGGCGTTTCCTATCGGCTGAGCGCCTGGCTCATGAACTTGTCCGGCGGGCCGCCAAACCAATTTGAATTCTGGTGGAATGGGATGCTTCTCGACAGTCTCGCCGATGCGGAGTCCTTCAGTTGGCAGCAGTTCGCATTCACGGTAACCGCCGACAGCGCTTCCACGGAGATCAGGTTGGGCGGCGCCAACCTGCCGGGCGTCTGGGCGTTGGACGAGGTGGAACTCAACGGCGTGCCTGAGCCATCGGGCGTCATCCTCTGCGGAGCGGGACTGGCGGGTCTGGCCGGAGTGGTTTTCCGCCGGCGGCGGGCCACAATTAGTGGGTCATCGAGTAGAGCACGTAGCTGACGCCGATGCGCAGCGCCTGCGCGGCGAACTTCTCGGGGTAGCGCGGGTCGTCGGCGTACTGCCAGGCGTCGCCCAAGTCCACGTTATGGCAGATCGCGACTACCAGGCGGCCCTTATCGTCGTAAATGCCGCGCCAGTGCGCCGGGAAACCGTCGAAACGCTCGTAGGTCAGGCCGGTCCGCTCGTACTGCGCGCCGGGGATCTGAACGCGATCGCTCAAGTCCGCGATCATGTGGAAGATCGGATCGGTATCGGGGATATCGACGACTTGCTTGTCGGGATAGATCTGCCGCAGCCCCAGCATGAAGTTGTCCCATTCGGCGCCGCCGTGGAAATCGTCCACCATGAGGAAGCCGCCGCGATCGAGGTACTCCCTGATCTTCTTGCCCTGAGCCGGGGTGATGCTCCACCTGCCAACCTCTACGGCGTACAACCACGGATAGTCGAGCATGGGGCCTTCGTCGACATCGATTACAGCCTCGACCGACCGCGTGCTGACGCGCGTCAACCGGCGCAGGGCGACATCGAAGAGGCGGTCGGCACGGTTCGAGTCAGTGCCCCAGGCGCCGCGCCGGCCAAAACCGTGACCGCCGAAGCCGGACTGATACCGCAGCCGGGCGAATGAATACTCGGCCTTAACGAGCGCGTCGGGCGGGTCAGGCACCGGATCCTGCATTTCCCATTCGTATTGCTGAGAAACGCGCGATTGGAAACCCAGGACTGCAATCGGCCCCAGTGTTGCGAATAGCAGGCCCGCGATGTATATACGCCTCTTCATAAGTACGCGTTCAGTATCGGTCCACAAGACGGGGCGGTGTCGCGCGGCCCGTTGCCGATTCTTATTAGACTCGCGCAGCGACCCGCGGTTGCAGGCGCCGCAGGGCGCCTACGGATGATCAGATTGTCGCTTACTTGGAAGACAGAATACGGGCCGTCTGTCGCGTTGTGGACGAAAAAGGACGTTTGGGACACGGCGGCTGGCCGTGGCTTCTGCGCACAACGCCGCGTTTGCGCAAGAGACGTGCGCCACAGAGCCGGCGTCTGAGCGCGAGGCCAACCCCGAATGCCGGCCCGAGTCAGGCGCCGAAGCGCCCCTAATGCCCGCCGCTCACGCTATGGCGCAATTTGGATCTCGCTCAATTCCATTGCGATTTACCAGAGGAACTGATCGCGCAGGAGCCGCCGGCAGAGCGCGCCGGAGCGCGCATGCTGGTGGTGCGGCGCGACGAGTAGCGGCTGGAAGATCGCGCGTTCCGCGACTTACCCGAACTTCTTCGCGAGGGCGATTGCCTCGTGCTAAACGATTCGCGCGTGTTCCCTGCCCGGCTCTTCGGCCGGCGCGAGGGCGTGCGCTCGCTGCCCAAAGACCGCGACCGCTTCCGAAACCGCTGCGGGCTTGCGCGGGAGCGCCAACCGGAGCATAATCATGACGGCTAAACGACCCCGATGTGTCTGCGCCGAGGAAGCGGCGCGAAAGGAGAGAACGTCATGCCTCCACTTCGGGTTCTTGCGTTTGCAGTTTGTCTGCTGACCGTGAGCCGTCCGTTGTGCGGCGGCGCTGTTTTCAACACCTACCTTAACGGCGAAATTCGGTTCCTGATACCACAGGGATCGGCAATCTCCATTTCGCTGAACGGATACGATGCAACAGGCTGCCTCCCAGACAAGATGGGCACGGGAGTGGTGACAGCATGCGCCGGCGGCGGGACCGCGCTCAGTCTGGACGGGACCGCGCTCGGAGTATGGATCGGCCCAGCCTCCGGAGAAGCCCCTAGCGCGGGCGCTTACGCGGCGGCCAACTCCTGGCTGGTCAGCCCCGCAATCCTCGTGGAAAACATGGGCGCGAATCCGGTAGACATGGCGGTGACGATATCCGCCGCGGGCACGGTTACAGCTGCGGCAACCTTGGGATACCAGGTTTCAGCGGGCATTGGGATTTCGCTGTGGATGGACGCGGATTGCGACTTGCCTCACGATGGCTGCCCGCTGGCAGGCTGGAGGACGTCCTTCTACAGCGGCACGAGTGGCGGTCCGCCTTCGCCGTTCGGGCTGCCGCAGACTTTGAATTTTACGGTTCCCGCCGCGCTATTCCCGCTGGATCAGGGCCAACCCATCGTGCCGGGCAAAGTCACGGCGACCGCCGGGGCAAGCGCAGGCGGATGGGCAAGCAGCGCGCCGATTCCGGAACCCGCTCCGCTGCTCTTGCTGGGATGCGGGTTGGCGGCTGTGGCGCTGGCACGCCGGCAGCGCTCGGAGTAGGCAGCCAAGGCGTCAGGGACGTTTGGATGCGGCTGCCGGGCGTATCGGAGAATCCGTTCGTTGTGTGCTCAGCTTGCTCCTTTGCTGGTTCTGCCGCCGCTACCCTAGCCCGCCAGCGAGATCGCCGTGGCGCCCGAGCGTCTCCCCACTCCGATCAGTTCATTCCATCCCGGTACGCCCCTGGGCTCCGCTCGCACGCTATCGTGTAAGTTGGATCTCGCTCAATTCCATTACGACTTACCAGAGGAACTGATCGCGCAGGAGCCGCCGGCAGAGCGCGCCGGAGCGCGCATGCTGGTGGTGCGGCGCGACGAGCAGCGGCTGGAGGATCGCGCGTTCCGCGACCTCCCCGAACTTCTTCGCGAAGGCGATTGCCTCGTGCTCAACGATTCGCGCGTGTTCCCTGCCCGGCTCTATGGCCGGCGCGAGGGCGTGCGCTCGTTGCCCATCGGCAGGCACAACCCGAAGCGGGAGGAATACTTGAGCGGGCGCGTCGAGATCTTCCTGCTGCGGCCGGTGAGCGCGGACGCAAAGGAGTGGGAGGCGCTGGTGCGGCCCGGGCGCAAAATGCGCCTGCGCGAACGCATCCGCTTCGAAAACGGGATGGAGGCGGAGATCACGGGGCGCGGTGAATTCGGCGAGCGCACCATTCGCTTTGAAACCGACGCCGACCCGTACGCGGTCTTCGAGAGCATCGGCCATGTGCCATTGCCGCCTTACATCAGGCGCAGCGATCAACCGGCCGACCGTGAGCGATACCAGACGGTATACGCGCGCGACAAGGGCTCGGTCGCGGCGCCCACAGCCGGGCTGCACTTCACGCCCGAGATTCTGGATGCGTGCCGCGCCCGCGGGGCGGAAACGGCTTACGTGACCCTGCACGTGGGCCTGGGCACGTTCCAACCGCTGCACGCCGAACAGGTGGAACAGGGCAGACTGCACGCCGAAAGTTACCGCATCACGGAAGAGAATGCGGCGAAGATGTGCGCGGCGCGCAGGCTGATAGCCGTGGGGACCACGAGCACGCGCACCTTAGAAACTGTGCTGCGCGACGGCGAAATGCGCGCGTGTTCGGGAGAGACGGACATCTTTATATACCCTGGGTTCCAGTTCCGCGGGGCGGGCGCGATGCTCACCAACTTCCACCTTCCGGGAACGAGCCTGTTGCTGCTGGTGGCGGCCTTCGCTGGCACGGAGCTCGCGCTTGAGGCTTACCGGCACGCGGTACGCGAACGGTACCGGTTTTACTCGTACGGGGATTGCATGTTGATTCTCTGAGAAGGCGGGAATGCTTTCGGATGTTATTGAAGGCCTTGGCAGGCGAAACCGCCTGCCCCACCTGGCCGCGCGAGCGATTGAAGACGCTTGGTGGCCCAGGCGGTTTCGCCTGCGGCCCGGAGCCACTCCGGTATCATCGAATTCTGGGTAAATGATTCGTCTTAACGGGGTATCCAAACAATTCGACGGGAAGCGCAAGGTGGTGGCGCTCGATTCGGTGGACCTCGACGTCGCGCGCGGGGAACTGGTATCCATCGTGGGGCCTTCGGGTTCGGGAAAATCGACGCTGCTGAACCTGATCGGGGGGCTCGACCGGCCGAGTTCGGGGAAGATCGAGATCGATGGCCGCGACGTGGCCAGCCTCTCCGACGACGACCTGACGCGACTGCGCCGCGACAAGATCGGCTTCATCTTTCAGTTCTTCAACCTGCTGCCCAGCCTCACGTGCGTCGAAAACGTGGCCCTGCCGCTGCATTTGAAGGGGCTGCCGCGGAAAGAGATCGAGAGCCGCGCGCGCGATTTGCTGGAACTGGTGCAACTAGGCACGAGGATGGATCACCTGCCGGACGAGCTTTCGGGCGGCGAGCGGCAGCGCGTGGCCATCGCCCGCGCGCTGGCGTTCAACCCGCCGATCCTGCTCGCGGATGAGCCCACGGGGAATCTCGATACGCACACCGGCGCCGAAATTCTGCGCCTGATCCACGACCTGCACGACCGCCTGGGCGCTACCGTGCTGATTGTGACTCACGATAGCGGCGTGGCCCAAAGCTGCCCGCGCACGGTGACGCTGCGCGATGCGCGCATCGCCGGAGACGCGCGGCGATGATTCTGCTCCGCCTGATCAGTTGGCCTTACGTGCGCAAGCACCTGCTGCGCAGCATTCTCACCACGGCAGGCATTGCGCTGGGCGTGGCGCTGCTGGTGGGCATGCGCACGGCCAACGACTCCGTGCTGCGCTCCTTCAACGATACGGTGGACCGCATCGCCGGCAAGGCGCAGCTTCAGGTATCCGCGGGAGACGCGGGCGTGGCGGAAGACGTACTGGAGCGCGTGCAGGCGGCGCCGGAAGTGAGCGCGGCCGCGCCGGTAATCGAAACTTCCGTGGAAACGGGATTGGCCGGACAAGGAAAGATGCTGGTGCTGGCGGTGGATATGACCGGCGACCGCAGCCTGCGCAATTACGATTTCGATGGCGGCGACGAGGACGTGATCGACGATCCGCTGGTCTTCCTGGCGCAGCCCGATTCGCTGATCATCACGCGCGAATTCGCCGACCGCAACGGGCTGCGCACGGGCAGCAAAGTATCTTTCGAAACAATGGAAGGCGCGCGGCAGTTCACCGTGCGCGGCATTCTGAAGGCCGGAGGAATGGCCGCGGCCTTCGGCGGCAATTTGGGCATCATGGATATCTACGCGGCCCAGCAGGTGTTCGGACGCGGGCGGCGTTTCGACCGCATCGATATCGGCCTCGCCGAAGGCGTCTCCATCGAAGCCGGCACAGCCGCGTTGCAGCGCGCGCTGGGCGGCGGTTACGAGATCGAGCCGCCATCGGGACGCGGCAAGCAGTTCGAATCGCTGCTACGCATCTACAATACGGCCGTGAGCATATCGAGCCTCTTTTCCCTGTTCATCGGGATGTTCATCATCTACAACTCGTTCGCCATCGCCGTGACGCAGCGGAGGGCTGAAATCGGCATCCTGCGCGCACTGGGAGCGACGCGCGGCCAGATCCGCGCGCTCTTCCTGGGCGAAAGCGCAGTCGCCGGACTGATCGGCTCAACCGCGGGTCTCGGAGCCGGGCTTGCGTTTGCACGCAGCCTTACCGGGGTAACGGGGCGGCTGATGGAGAACATCTTCGGCGTTCCACAGAACGCGCAGGAGGTTTCTCTCGATCCCCGTTTTCTGGTTGGCGCACTGGCGCTGGGAGTGGTGGTTAGCATGATTGCCGCTTACATTCCGGCACGCAGCGCGGCCCGTGTTGAGCCCGTGCAGGCGCTCCAGAAAGGCCGGTACCAGGTGTTAGGCGCAGGAGAGAACCGCGCGCGCCGCTGGGCCGCTGCCGCGTGCGTCGCGCTCGGCCTGGCGTGCCTGTGGGCCGGCGCGTACCGCCCGCTCGCGTTCGCGGGGTATTCGCTCACCGTGGCGGCGATGCTGCTGCTGGCGCCGTTCCTCTCACTCGAACTGGCGCGAGCGCTGCGCGGTCCATTGCGGCGATTCAAGCCCATAGAAGGCTCGCTCGCAGTGGATAGCCTGATTCAGGCCCCGCGGCGGACGTCGGCCACGGTTGCGGCGCTGATGCTTTCGCTCGCGCTGGTGATCGGCCAGGGGGGAGTGGCGCGCGCCAGTTACGAATCGATTCGCGGCTGGGTGGATACGACGCTCAACCCCGATCTTTTCATCACCGCCACGGAAAACATTGCTTCGCGCGGCTTCCGCTTCCCGGCCTCTATGATTCCCGAAGTGACCAAGCTGCCCGCCATTGAGGAAACGCAGCCGGTGCGCACGGCGCGCGTGCAGTTCCGCGGCAAACCGGTGATGCTGGTCGCGATCGACATGGAGAGCCTGGGCCGGCGCGTCAGGCGGATCGTGGTGGCGGGCAACATTGAGGAGATGAACCGCCGGTCGGCCGCGGGCCAGGCCGTAATCCTAGCGGAGAATCTGGCCAATCTGGAACACCTGGGGCTGGGCGACATGGTGGAGATTCCCACTCCTCGCGGCGGCTTGCGCCTGCCGGTAGCGGGCGTGATACGCGACTACTCCAACCAGCTTGGATCGATATTCCTTGACCGCAAGGTGTACATCCGCGAGTTCCAGGACGATACGGTGGATTTGTTCCGCGTCTATTTGAGGCCCGGAGTTGCTCCGGAAGAAGGACGCCGCCAGATTATCGAGGGGCTGGGGAGCCGCCGAAGGATGTTCGTTCTGCTGAACCGGGACGTGCGCGACTACGTGCTGGGCCTCACGAACCAATGGCTTGGGATGACGCGCATTCAGGTGATCGTCGCCGTTCTGGTGGCCGTGCTGGGCATCGTGAACACGCTGACGGTTTCGATATCCGACCGCCGCCGCGAACTCGGAGTGCTGCGCGCGGTGGGTGGATTGCGGGCGCAGATACGGGGCGCGGTGTGGCTGGAAGCGGCGGCGATCGGCGCGATCGGGCTGGTATTGGGGCTCAGCGCTGGCGCGGTGGTGCTGTATTACGAACTGCAGGTGATTCAGCGCGACGTGGGCGGAATGCCGCTTGCTTACATCTACCCGCTGGGCGTGGCGGCTACTCTCATCCCCATAATTCTGGGCGCGGCGCTGGCGGCGGCCATCGTTCCGGCCGAAGCGGCGGTCCGCAGTTCGCTGGTGGAAGCTTTGGAATATGAGTGAGAGATGCATCAGGCGTTTCGGCGGCGCGCTGCTGCTGCCGCTGCTGATCGCGCCCGTGCTGGCGCAGGACGCGCGCCAGATTGTGGAAGAATCGCAGCGGCGTGGGCGCGCGAATTCCCAGCGCTATGAGGGATCTCTGGAAGTGACGGGCGCGAACGGCAAGGTTTCGCGCAAGAGCTGGAACTATGTGCGCACGGGCTCGTACGGCAACAGCAAGGCAATCATCCGGTTCACGTCGCCCGCCGAAGTGAAGGGCGTGGCGCTGCTCATCGTGAATCATCCGGACCGCGCCTCGGACCAGTGGATGTGGACGCCCGCGATCGGGCGCGACCGGCGCATCGCGCTGCAGGATCGCTCCACGCGTTTCTTCGGCACCGATTTTTCGTTCGAGGACCTGGAAGAGCGCGACGTGGATCAATACGACTACTCCATGCAGGGCGAGGAGGCCGTGGACGGCGCCCCGTGCTGGAAGATCGAGTCCCGCCCGCGCAAGGGCAAGACCTCGCAGTACACCCGCTCCGTGGTGTGGATACGCAAAGACAACTACGTTGCGGCGCGTTACGAGAATTACATAAAGGATGCGCTGGCCCGGCGCTTGCGCCAGAGCCGGATTGAGAACATTCAGGGGATATGGACGCCAAGGCTGCTCGAAATGACGGACCTGCGCCGCAACAGCCGTACCGCGTTGAGCTTTGAAAAGCTCGAATACAACGTCCCAATGAACGACAACGATTTCACGGTGCAGGCCCTGCGGCGGGAGCAGTGAGAGTCTTTCTCTTGCTCACCGCGGCTGCTCTGGCTTCGGCGCAAACTTTCACCTCGCGCGGGTTCTTCGAGACCGGCGCATTGCTTTATCCGCAGACGGCGCCCAACGATAGCGGGCGCGCGGCGGGCGATGCGCTCTTGCGCTACGAGGCGTTCTATACCGTCACGCCGGGGTTCCAATTCGCCGCCGCGGCGGATGCCCGCACGGATACGCACCGGCAGACGGAACGCGAGGCACGCGTTTCCTGGTGGGACAGGGAGCGGCAGCGGCCGGCGTTCGAGATTCGACGGCTCAGCGCCGCCTACTCGCGCGGCAAACTGACCGTAGAGGCCGGGAAGCAGTTCATCCGCTGGGGAAAGGCCGACGTCCTGAACCCCACGGACCGCTTCGCTCCGCGCGATTTCCTGGGCGTAGTGGAAAGCGAGTTTCTCGGCGTAACAGCGGCGCGAGTGACGTACGGAGGGCAATCGAACACTCTCGATGCGGTGTTCTCGCCGCGACTGACGCCGAGCCGCATTCCGCTCTTGAACCAGCGCTGGTCTGCCGCCGCCGTGGGAATACACGTTCAGGAAGCGCCGCCGGACTTCCCCGGCGGACCGCAATTCGGCCTCCGCTGGAATCATATCGGCCAGTCGCTGGAGTATTCGTTCTCCTTCTATAACGGATACGACAACCTGCCGCTATTCCGCGGCCAACCCCTGCCGGGCGGCGTTATCGTGCAGCGGCTCTATCCCCGGATGCGGATGTACGGCATGGATGGCGCGGCGCCGCTGCGCTTGGTGACCTTCAAATGGGAGGCGGCCTACTTCGGCGGGCGCGGCGGCGCGGCCGATGACTACGTGATCTACGTGGCGCAACTGGAACGCCAGACGGGGGAGTGGTCGCTGACGGCCGGGTACGCCGGCGAGGCCGTTACGTCGCATGGCAGCGCGGCCGGCTTTTCTCCGCTGCGCGGGTTTACGCACTCCATCGTGGGCCGGGCCGGCTACACCATCGATACGAACCGTAGCGTGGCTATTGAAGGGGTGGCGCGGCAGAACGGCCGCGGCTCATGGGTGCGAGGGGAATACAGCCAGACATTCGGCCAGCACTGGCGCGCATCGGCGGCCGTCGCATGGATTCGCGGGGAGCAGGGCGATTTTGTGGGCCAGTTCCATAGCAACTCGCATGCGGGCCTGAAGTTGCGCTATAGCTTCTGAGGGGGCGCGCGATGAAAGGGGAGGCGTTCTTACGCCCCTACGGGGCTGGGTGAATTTCGGATATTCCCCATGGCTTGCGCCATGGGCTATTATCTGCCGCTCCTTCGGAGCTTGTTTCCGGGGCGGTCCGGATTTCCTGTTTGTACCGTGCACCGGTTCCGGTGAGAAGTCACTGACCGGCGCGGTCAGGCGGGTTGCGGTTCGTCGTAGGGCTTGTAGCCGCTGGCAAGCATGAGCTCATGAGCGGCGGCGACAGACTCGGGCAGCACGTAGAAGAACGCACCTACCCTGACGGTTTGAAAGACGAAGCCGCCGCGGTAATCATCGGCTTCGACGCCGTAATCGAGGCCCGCGCCATCGAAGATGGATTCCAGGCGCAACGAGTCTTTGAGCTTCTTCGCGATATAAACCAGAACCGCTTGCTTGCCTTCGAAAAAACTGGCGTCCTGTTTCATGCGTCTTCCCCAGTGTAGCCCGCCCGGCTTGCGCCAAACGCCGCGCTGCTGGTAGGGTAGAAATCGGAAAACGCCAAATTGATCTCATCCGCAGTCTTAAGCCGGGACGAAGAACTGCACTGGCTGGCCCTCAGGCTGGTCCCCGGGCTCGGAACCAGAACATCATGGAAATTGCTGGAGCGCTTCCGGGCGCCGCAGGCGATATTTCGCGCGTCGCGCACGGAACTGGAAGGCGCGGGCGTTAGCGGATCTGTTGCCCAATCGATCGTGAGCGGCTGCGTGTTCGAGGACGCGGCGGCGCAGCACGAGAAGATGCTGAAGGCCGGCGCGGCGCTGATCACGCTTCACGATGCGCGGTATCCGAAGCTTCTGCGCGAGATCTTCGACCCGCCGGTGACGCTATTCGCGCGCGGCCGCCTGGAATTGCTCTCCACCATTTCGGTGGGCGTGGTGGGAACCCGCCGCCCTACGCCTTATGGCCTTGCGGTGGCCGAGCGCTTGTCGGCGGACCTGGCCCACGCCGGCATCACGATTGTGAGTGGCATGGCGCGTGGAATCGACTCGGCGGCGCACAAGGGAGTCCTGGCCGCCGGAGGGAACACCGTCGCGGTGCTGGGATGCGGGGTTGACGTGGTGTATCCCTCGGAGAACCGGAAGCTGGCCGCGGAGATCGCCAGCCGCGGTTTGATCGTTTCTGAGTTCCCCATGGGCGCGACGGCGTTTCCGCAGAACTTTCCGATCCGCAACCGGATCATCAGCGGCCTTTCGTCGGGCGTTCTGGTGGTGGAGGGCGCGCAGTATAGCGGCTCGGCGATCACGGCGAAGCTGGCGATGGATCAGGGGCGCGAGGTTTTCGCAGTCCCCGGAAATATTACATCGAAGGCAAGCTGGGGGCCTAACCTATTAATCAAGCAAGGCGCCAAGCTGGTGCAGGACTGGAACGACGTAGTTTCCGAGCTACCCGCCGAATCCCGCCGGCATCTAATAGAGGAGAGCCGAAGGAAGATCGAGGCCGAGAGCGGGGGTGCACCGCCGGCACAAGGCTCACTGCTGGAGCAGCCCCAGGAATGGAATGCAGCCGCCCGCCGCGCTCTTCAAATGTTGCGCGTGGATGCCGGGGTTCACCTGGACGATCTGCTTGAAGGCGCTGAAGATATCTCCGCTTCCGAGATGATCGCCGCGCTGTTCGATCTGGAGATGCAGGGAGTGATCCGGCAGTTGCCGGGAAAGAACTTTGTTAAAGTGTGGTAACGTCAACAGGGATTCAGCGGTCACGGTGATGGGTTTGTTCTCATGCGGAGGAGGGCGCCGCTGTTCGAAAGTTTCCTATGCCAAAAGCTCTTGTAATTGTGGAGTCGCCTGCGAAGGCAAAGACGATCAATAAGTACCTGGGCAAGCAATATGTAGTGAAAGCTTCGCTCGGTCATATTAAAGATCTGCCTAAGAGAGACCTCGCGGTAGACGTGGAGCACGGTTTCGAACCGACTTACGAGATCATCGAAGGCAAGAAGAAACTCATTACGGAGCTGAAGCAAACCGCCCGTAAAGTGGAAGAAGTGTATCTGGCGGCTGACCCTGACCGCGAGGGCGAAGCGATTTGTTTTCACCTGCAGGAAGAGTTGGGCGGCGGCAAGAACCCCCCGCGCATCTTCCGGGTGATGTTCAACGAGATCACGAAGAAGGCCATCCAGAAGGCCTTCGAAAAGCCCACCCAGGTCAATATCGATTTGGTGGAAGCGCAGCAGGCGCGCCGCGTGCTCGACCGGCTGGTGGGCTACAAGATTTCGCCGCTGCTATGGGACAAGGTGCGCCGGGGCCTCTCGGCGGGCCGCGTTCAAACCGTGGCGCTGCGGCTCATTGTGGAACGCGAGCGCGAGATCCGCGCCTTTATTCCACAGGAGTATTGGACGCTCGACGCGGACTTGCTGGGCAAGAAGCCGCCGCACCTGGCCGCGCGCCTGTTCCGCATCAACGAACAGCCGGCGGAGGTGCGGTCGCAGGAAGCGTCAGACGGCATTCTGGCGCAACTCGAGGGCGCCGAGTACGTCGTAAAGTCGGTGGGGACGCGCGAGAAGCGCCGCAACCCGGTTGCCCCGTTCATCACGTCCACTTTGCAGCAGGAAGCCTCGCGCAAGCTGCGCTTCAGCGTGAAGCGCACGATGATGCTGGCCCAGCGGCTCTATGAAGGCGTCGAGATCGGCAAGGAAGGCGCAGTAGGCCTGATCACCTACATGCGCACGGATTCCACCCGCATTTCACAGGACGCCCTGGACGACGCGCGCTTCTATATTAATGAGCGCTACGGCAGCCAGTACGTGCCCGAGACGGCGAACATATACAAATCGAAGAAGGACGCGCAGGACGCGCACGAGGCGATTCGCCCGACTTCGATGGCCTTCGCGCCCGACGTGGTTTCGAAGCACCTGGCGGAAGACGAACTGAAGCTCTACCGCTTGATCTGGAACCGCTTCGTGGCATCGCAAATGATGCCCGCGGTCTACGATCAAACCACGATCGACGTTACCGCGAAGGGCTCGGGCGGAGACGAATACGTGTTCCGCGCCACCGGTTCGGTGATGAAGTTCGACGGATTCCTCAAGGTCTACCAGGAAGGCAAAGATCAGGCCGACGAGGAAGACGAGGAGTTGAAGCACCGGCTGCCGGCGGTTTCCGAGGGCGAGACGCTGCGACTGCGCGAGCTCAAGCCGGAGCAGCACTTCACCGAGCCACCGCCGCGCTTCAATGAAGCTACGCTGGTGAAGAAGCTGGAGGCCGACGGAGTGGGGCGGCCTTCCACCTACGCCTCGATTCTTTCCACCATTCAGGAACGCGAGTACGTAAAGAAGGAGGGCGGGCGGTTCCTCCCCACCGAGCTAGGAATGGTGGTTACGGACCTCCTGCTCGAGAGCTTCGCCGATATCTTCGAGGTGCAGTACACCGCGCGGATGGAAGAAGAGCTCGACGAGATCGAAGAAGGCAAGATCGATTGGCGCGCGGCCATCGGCGAGTTTTACGAAAAGTTCGAGCGCGACTTAAGCCACGCCGAAGAGCACATGACGAACATCAAGCGGATGGAGAAACCCACCGACTTGACGTGCGAAAAGTGCGGGAAGCCGCTGGTGATCAAGTGGGGCAAGCATGGAAGCTTCATCGCCTGCACCGGCTACCCGGACTGCACCTACACCCGGGAACTCACCGTGGATCTGCCGGACGTCGATAAGGCCGATCTGACCGAACAGGGCGACGAGGAGTACTGCGAGAACTGCGGCCGTCCGATGGTGCTCAAGAAGGGCCGGTTCGGAACGTTCTTCGCCTGCACGGGCTACCCCGACTGCAAGACCACGAAGCCGATCGGCGGAACGCAGAAGAAACCGGATCAGCAGCTTGAGGAGAAGTGCCCGCAGTGCAACAACAACCTCGTGCTGAAGACCGGCCGCTTCGGCGAGTTCACAGCCTGCGGCAATTATCCGAGCTGCAAGTACGTCAAGCAGAAGACGATTGGCGTCAAGTGCCCGGAGTGCTCCGAAGGCGAAGTAGTGGAGCGCCGCTCCAAACGCGGCAAGACCTTCTACGGATGCCACCGCTACCCCGACTGCAAGTTCGTGGCCTGGGGCAAGCCCATTGCGGAAAAGTGCCCGGAGTGCGGCAGCCCCTACATGCTGGAAAAGTGGCTGAAAGCCGGCGCCGTATGGCAGTGCCCGAACGCCGAGTGCAAGCACAAGCAGCCTGCGCCGGAATCGGCCGAGCCGGTTGCGCAGTAGCGGGCGCAAGAGTTAGCCGCCCTCCATTTGACGCGGATACGCGGATTGCTCCCGGCTGTGGGCGTCCCCAAGTTGAGTGCGCTGAATTGCAGGGCGGAGCGAGCTATTCGGTTCCGATGCTCTTCTAAGCGCTACAATACGCGGTCGGAGGGGAGATGGCCAGTTCGAGAATGCGCGGCGTACACCGGGCATACATTCCGAAGATCGACGAAGAGCACGAGGATCTGGCGGGCGTGGCTGAAGACCTTCACCACCTGCTCTCGCGGCATGGTTTCACGCCGCAGGCGCAATCGGTCTTCCGTGAGTTCATCGGGCAGATCGGCGCCCACCTCGCTTCCGAGGAACGGATGATGCGCACGGCCTCATACCCTTCCTATGGGTGGCATAAGACACAACACGACACCGCCCGCAAGCGGGTGGAGGGATTCGCGGACAGAGTCGAAGAGGGCGACGAAGAAGCCGCTTGCGAACTAGTGGATTTCTTTAAGGGCTGGCTGAAGGACCACAGCGGGCTTCATGACCGCATGATGTCCGCCTATTTGAGAAACCACGAACGGGAACAGACCGCTTCGGAATCGTGATCGGGCGCGGTCACTCCTTCGCAGCGACGAAGAAGGCCCGCCCTTCCCCAAGTTGCCCGGCCATGCCCAGATCCTCGGCGTGGTAGCAACAAACCTCGCCGAAACCGGCCTGCTCCAGCGCGGTCCCGATTTCCTGGGGCGTGTAGCAGCGCTCCTCGATGGTCACATCCGACCGGAGCCAACGCTCCTCCACGAAGCGGAACATGGTGACTGTGCAATGCGCCAGACGGCTGCGGAAATCGTAGCCCGAGCCGGTGATCGTCAGAACGTGATCGGCACGCACCAGAGCGAAGGATTCGCCCCAGTTGGTCTGGTAGGCGCCTTCGAGCAGCATGTCGAAACCGAACAATCCGCCCGGCTTCAACGCGGCGGCCGCATTGCGGAACGCCGCCAGCAGAGCATCGCAGGAGAGCAGGTGATTCAGACTGTCGAAGGTGGACACAGCCGCATCGAACTCCGCCGGCAGCCGGAAATCGGTGGCATCGGCCAGCAGAAACTCGGATCGCGGGGCGTTCTCGCGGGCGTAGCGGATCATCTCCGGAGAGTCGTCGACGCCGGTCACTCGGAAACCACGCGTTTCGAGCAGCGCCGCCAGGTATCCCGTGCCGCAGCAGATATCGAGCACGCGCGCGCCGTCTGGAAGCCGTGAGAACAGAATGCGGTCGAGGATGGGGTCCGCCAGGCCGTGGAACTCCTCGTTCCAGTAGCGGTTATAGAACCAGGCGAAATCGTCGTAGGACGGCATATGGCGTTTCCCGGCGGCGGAATTGCGATCTTTCAGCATGGCATACTGGAGGTTTCATGCGTATTCCGTGGGCCATCGCCCTGGGCGCGGCGTTGCTGGCGCTCACGGGTTGTTCGTCGCCGAACCAGGCCGTGAAGAGGGCCGAACCGGCTGAACTGAAAATCGTCAAGGCTCCCGAGTTGTTCCGCGTCAACCTGGATACTTCAAAGGGACCCGTGATCATCGAGGTGCATCGCGATTGGGCGCCCTTCGGCGCCGATCAGTTCTACTCGCTCGTGAATAGCGGGTTCTATAGCGATGTCCGGTTCTACCGCGTGGTTCGCGATTTCGTGGCGCAGTTCGGCATCAACGGCGATCCGGCCATGAACAGGCTGTGGGCCGATTCCCGCATTCCCGACGACCCCGTGAAGCAGAGCAATGTCAAAGGCACCTTGACCTTTGCCGCCTCAGGCCCCAGCACGCGCGCCACGAACCTGTTCATTAACCTGGCGGATAACGTGAAGCTCGACAAGCAGGGCTTCGCGCCCATAGGAACTGTGGTCTCCGGCATGGAGACCGTGGAACGGTTCTACTTCCTCTACGGCGAGATGCCCTCGATGGGCGGCAGGGGTCCGGACCCGACGGAAATCGAGAAACAGGGCAATGACTACCTGGCCGCAGACTTCTCGCGCCTAGACTTCATCCGGAAGGCGACGGTTCAGTGATATATTGAGAGCAGCCCCGATTCGAAGGGGACCAGGAAGTTACAATTACAGGGTCAAATTTGAAAGACGCGGCCCGGCGGGGGCAACCCCGCCGGGTTTTGTTTTTTCGTGTGGCGATAGCGGCTCTCGAAGCCGCCCCTCTCAACCGAAGCTATTGGCCCACTTCGGGCCGGCATCCGCAGACTCACCGACAAACCGCCTCTGTGTTGTTTTGGCGCGCCCCTTTCAAGCACACAACAAACGCGTTACAATGGGATCGAACGTCGGACTAACCGAGTGGGCGAAAGCCCACCTTTTTTTTGCATGGCGTTCTTGGAAGAATGCAGGAATCATTGGCAGCCAAGATTGAAGAAATCGCGCGGCGAGTGGCCGAGTCGGAAGGCCTCGAACTGGTGGAGGTAGAGGTAAAAGGCGGAGGCGGCGCCCGCCTGGTCCGAATCTCCATCGACAAGCCCGAGGGCGTTACCCACGCCGACTGCGAGTTTGTTTCCCATCAGGTGGGCACAATCCTGGATGTGGAGGACGTGGTTCCGGGCAACCGGTATACGCTGGAAGTCAGCTCTCCCGGGGTTGAGCGTAAGCTATTGAAAGTGCAGGACTTTCAGAGATTTTCAGGGAAGAAGGCTAAGATTACGCTCCGTGACCCTCTAGAGGGACGGCGCAACTGGGAGGGCACTCTCGCGGGGTTGGAGGATGGCACAATCGCTCTTGAAACAGAGGCGGGAGCCACCATCCGATTCCCGTTCGAGCAGGTCCAGAAGGCCAACCTGAAGTTTGAGTGGTAAGCTCGCCGGGCAGGCGCAATCGAGTTAACGCAATCGCACAACGAGGGCATTTTGGAAACGATTTTTCAGTCCATCGAGATCCTGAGCAAGGAAAAGGGCATCGACCCGCAAATCGTCCTGGACGCCGTAAAGGACGCCATGCTGATCGCCGCCCGCAAGCATTACCGCACCACTGAGGACTATGTGGTGGAGATGGATCCGAAGACGGGAGCGATCCGGCTCTATGCCGTCAAGAAGGCGGTAGAAGAAGTCGCCGATCCGGTCCACGAGATGTCCCTTGCGGAAGCGCGCCGGATAGACCCCGCCGCCGAAATCGGCGGTGAGGTGCGCATCCCCAAGAATACCGACGCCCTGGGCAGAATCTCCGCCCAGACCGCGAAGCAGGTGATCTTCCAAAAGGTGCGCGAGGCGGAACGGGAAACCGTTTTCCTGGAGTACTCGGGGCGCGCGGGCGAACTGGTGAACTGCACGATCAAGCGCCTCGAAGGCCCGGACTACGTGCTCGACCTGGGCAAGACCGAAGCCCGGCTGGCGAAGAAGGAACAGTCGCGTCTCGAAAGCTACAGCGCCGGCGACCGCGTGCGGTGCGTGATCCGGCAAGTGGACAAATCCGGCAAGGGGCCGGGCGTCGCGGTGTCTCGCGCCGCGCCCGAGCTGGTGATGCGCCTGTTCGAGCAGGAAGTCCCCGAAATCTACGATTCCACGGTGGTGATCAAGGCGTGCGCGCGGGAAGCCGGCGAGCGCACCAAGATTGCGGTCCAAAGCCGCGACCGGGACGTGGATAGCGTTGGCGCCTGCGTGGGCATGAAGGGCATGCGCGTGCAGTCCATCATCCGCGAACTGCGCGGCGAGAAGATCGATATCATCGAGTACTCCGACGACCCGGTGGTTTTCGCTACCCACGCCCTGAGCCCGGCAAAGGTAAGCCGCATCACCGTGCTCGACCCTCTGGAAAAGCACATGGAGGTGATTGTCGATGACTCCCAGCTCTCGCTGGCGATCGGCAAGAAGGGCCAGAATGTGCGGCTAGCGGCCAAGTTGCTGGGCTGGAAGATCGATATCAAGAGCGAGGAAGAGAAGCGGCAGGAAGTGGAAACCCAGATGGCCGCGCTGGTCTCTCCCGGAGCGCCGGTATCGGTGCTAATCGATTACGGACTTCCGGAACTCGTGGCCGAGAAACTGGTGGAAGCCGGAGTGGGCACGATCGAGAAACTGGGATCGATGACTCCCGAGGAGCTCGAAGAAATTCAGGATATCGGCCCGGAGATGGTGGAGCAGCTCCAACTTGCGGTAAACGCGTACTATAGCCAGTTCGAGGACGGGCAGGTGACCGAGGACCCCGGCCAAAGTCTGGCCGAAGCCATGGCCGACTCTCCGGAACCGATCGCCTCCGCCGAGGAAGCGGCGGAGATAACGGGCGCGGAAACCGAGGCGTTAGCGGTGGTGGAAGAATCCGCGGAATACGCTCCGGAAAGCCCGGAGGAACAGGCGGAGCCCGGATTGGAACTGGTTGCCGAGGCTGCGGAATTGCCGGAAGAAGCGGAACAGTTTGGTACCATGGAAGACGCGGGTTCTCCCACTCACAACCAGCGGGACGCGGCGGCCACGGAGCTTCCCGGCTCCGACACGGACTCGCAGGGTTAGCGCGGCGAATAGCGGTTTTTCCGCAGTAGGCACCGAGAAGCAGATAGCTTTGCTATGAAGAAGATTCGAATTAACGAGCTGGCGAGGGAGTTGGAAGTAAAGGCTCACGAGATACTGGAGCGGCTCCCCGAACTGGGCGTCACGGAGAAGAAGACGCACTCCAGCTCTATAGACGAGGACGTAGCGATCAAGCTGCGCCGCTTCTACGGCCAAGACGTCCCGGATTATGTGGCCCAGCCATACGAGCCTGAGACGGCTGAGCACGCGGCGGCCGAGCCGGATGACGACGGGTCCGCCGGAGTAGCCTATGAACCTCCGGCTCCAGTGGCCGAGCAGGTTGCCTCGCCGAGTGGAAGTCAGGAGCCATCATTGGTAAGTGAAGCGCCACCGGTCGAAGAGAGCCGTGCGGCAACGCCGATACGGCCGCCTTTAGGCGTGGGCAGGCCGGTACATCCTCCCATCGGCGCGCCGCGTTCCACCCCGCTGCCCCCGGCCACGGCGCCGGTTGAGCCCAAGGCTCCCGCGCAGAGGCCGCTAGGCCCTCCGGCGGCCATCATTGCCCCCGGCCGCCCGCCGGCGCCGGCCGCAAAGCCGCTGCCTACGGGGCCGCGCCCCGGCCAGATACTATCGGGTCCCCGCCAGCCATTTCCGGCCAGCACGGCGCCCGAACCCATGCGTCCAGGCGCGCCGGCCATGCAGCGCCCGCAGGCGCTGCAACGTTCGCGCCCCGAAGCTCCGCGCCCCGAGGCTCCTAGAGAACAGCCACGCCCCGGCGCCGCTGCGCCGCCCATGGCGCCGCAGTCGAAGCCGCTTGCGGGCCAGCCGGCTCCGCGCCCGGTGGTGCCACCTCGTCCCGATCTCGCGGTGAAGCTGGCGGCGCCACGGCAGATGATGCCGGCCGCTCCGGTGCAGCCGCGGCCCGGCGTGCCGAAGCCGCCGGCAGCGCCCGTGCCCGGCCAGCCGATATATCGCGGACCCATACGTCCCGGGCAGCCATTGGTTACGCGTCCCGGCGTTCGTCCCGGGGCTCCGGCTCCCAGGCCTGGTGGCGGTGGTCCGAGGCCACAGCACCCCACTTCACCGCGCGGCCGCATGGAACCGGGGATGGCCGCCCCGCCCGTCGAACAACAACGGGGCCGCCCGGGCGAGAAGCGCCCCATCAGACAGCAGCGGGAACGCGTGGAAGAAGAGAAGGTTCTTCGGCCAACGCGCCGCCACGTGGAAGCCGGCCCGCCGCCGATCAACCGCGAAATTACCATCTCGGAAGGCATCACGGTAAAGGAACTCTCCGAGAAGCTCGACATCAAAGCCGCCGTGCTCATGAAGAAACTCATGGACCGCGGTATCTACGTCGCGATCAATCAGACCCTGGACGGGAAACTCGCCGCCGATATGGCGCGCGAATTCGGCGCTTCGACTGCCACCATCAGCTACGAAGAAGAGGCCATGCAGGCCGTGGAAGTGGCCGAGGACCCGAAGGATCAGGAAAAGCGCGCGCCCGTGGTCACCGTTATGGGCCACGTGGATCACGGCAAGACCTCGCTGCTCGATGGCATTCGCGAAACCAGCGTAGCCTCCCGCGAGGCGGGCGGCATCACGCAGCACATCGGCGCATATCAGGTGGACATCAAGGGCCGCAAGATCGTGTTCATCGACACGCCCGGCCACGAAGCCTTCACCCGCATGCGCGCCCGCGGCGCCAAAGTTACCGATATCGTGGTGCTGGTAGTGGCGGCGGACGACGGCGTCATGCCGCAGACTCTCGAAGCCATTGACCATGCCCGCGCAGCCGGCGTGCCGATCATCGTGGCGATCAACAAGATCGACAAGGCCGACGCGCAGCCGGAACGCATCAAGCAACAGCTTTCCGACCGCGGACTCGTTCCCGAAGACTGGGGCGGGGATACGGTCATGGTTCCGGTTTCCGCAAAGACCCACGTGAATCTGGAGCTACTGCTCGAAATGATTCTGCTGGTGGCTGAAATGCAGGATCTCAAGGCCAACCCCTCGCGTCCGGCGACGGGCACGGTGATCGAAGCGCAACTCGATCGCGGCCGCGGCCCCGTGGCAACGGTTCTGGTCCGCAACGGCACGATGCATGTAGGCGATTTCTTTATCTGCGGCGCAGTGTTCGGCAAGGTGCGCGCCATGCAGAACGATCGCGGCGTGCAGGTTCGCAAGGTTGGTCCCTCCACGCCGGTTGAGGTGCAGGGCCTGGAATCCGTTCCCGAGGCGGGAGACGATTTCCAGGTGGTTACGGATACGGCCAAGGCCAAGCAGATCGTCAACTTCCGCGACCAGAGGGTGCGCGAAGCAGCGCTGGCTAAATCGAGCCGCATGACCCTTGAACAACTCCACTTGAAGATGGAGAAGGGCGAGGTGAAGGAACTGCCGGTCATCATCAAGACCGATGTGGGCGGCACGGCGGAAGTGCTCACGGAAACCTTGCAGAAGCTCTCGAACGAGAAGGTCAAGGTGCGCGTGATTCACAATGGCGTGGGCGCCATCAACGAATCGGACGTGTTGCTGGCTTCGGCCTCGAACGCCGTGATCATCGGGTTCAACGTAAGACCCGAGCGTACGGCTACGGCGCTAGCGGAGCAGGAGAAGGTGGATATCCGCCTGCACACGATCATCTACAACCTCACCGACGAGATCAAACTGGCCATGAGCGGCCTGCTCGCGCCGGTCTTCAAAGAGGTGTACAAGGGCAAGGCCGAAGTGCGCGAAACGTTCCGCATTCCCAAGGTGGGGGCGGTGGCTGGCTGCATCGTGCAGGATGGCGCGATTCAGCGGAACTCCGAAGTCAGGCTGCTGCGCGATAACGTGGTGGTTTACACGGGCAAGATCAGCTCCCTACGGCGCTTCAAGGATGACGTTTCCGATGTGAAGAGCGGGATGGAGTGCGGCATCGCGCTCGAGAACTACTCGGACGTGAAGCAGGGCGACATAATCGAAGCCTTCGTCACGGAGCGCGTGGCGAACGAAGTGTTCGCATGAGATCATGGCGTCGGTCGGCGTTCTGACTTTGGAGCTGCGGCTGGAGAATTCGCATTCTCTCAAGGATAAGCGGCACGTAGTGCAGGGTCTGAAGGACCGGCTGCGCAATCGTTTCAACGTAGCGGTGGCTGAGATCGAGTATCAGGACCTCTGGCAGCGGGCCGCCGTAGCGGCGGTGACTGTGTCTCCGGATCGCGCTTACGCGGAAAAGCTCCTCCGTTCGGTGGAGGACGATGCGGCGGCGTTGCTCGGCCCGGATCTTGTGGGCGCCAGCCTGGAGTGGCTCGCATGACGAAGGTAGGCGCCCGGCGACCGCCCGGTCTGTGCGCCGGCAGCCAAACCCTTTATTTCCATGGATGAACGCCGCACATTGCGAGTCTCGGAGACGGTCAGGGAAGAACTCTCGGAACTGATCGGGTTCGAGACCAGCGACCCGCGGTTAGAGGTCGTGGAAGTCAGGGAAGTCCACGTCAGCTCAGACGCCCGCCACGCGCGCGTCAAGGTGGCGATTCACGGCAACGAACACGAACAGAATCAAGCACTTGCCGCTCTGGACCATGCCCGGCACTATCTCCGTCACGAACTGGCGTCCCGGCTCACGCTCAGGCATGTTCCTGAGCTGCTTTTCGAAGTGGACGACAATGCCGACGTAGAGAGCCGAATTGACTTCCTATTGAAACGGGCAAGAAAATCTCGTAGGGAAAAGCGCTAGGGAGCAAACAAATTGTGATAGGTTTGTTTGTGTTACCGGCCATCGCCGGCGCCCGGCCGTATGTGTTGGGATGAGACCCGCTCCCCGTGCGAACAAGCGCGGGAGAGCAGCCGCGGGTGCGGGAAGATGAAGGCAAAAGGAAATTGCGTGTTGATTTGCGCAGACAGGACGGAACAGCCATGCGCGTGGCTCCAATGACAAGCCGTTTCTTAGACGCGTGCCGGCGACGGCCGACCGATGTTCGGCCCGTGTGGTTCATGCGACAGGCCGGCCGGTATATGAAGCAGTATCGCCAGATCCGCGAGAAGCACGGCATTCTCGAGATCTGTAAGCGACCCGACCTGGCCGCCACGGTTACTTTGCAGCCCGTGGAAGCTTTGGACGTGGACGCGGCCATCATTTTCGCCGATCTGCTGCTGCCCGTGGAACCCATGGGCCTTAAGCTGCGTTTCGCGGTACGCGAAGGCCCGGTAATCGACAATCCGGTGCGGACCTCGGACGACGTGGATTCGCTCTCCACCACCAACACCGACGACCTCGGCTATGTGGGAGAGTCCATCCAGCACGTAGTGCGCGCGCTGGGCGGCAAGGTGCCGGTGATCGGTTTTGTGGGCGCCCCGTTCACCATGGCCAGCTATATGATCGAGGGCGGCGCCTCCCGCAACTTCATCCGCACCAAGAAGCTGATGTACTCGGACGAGACGATGTGGCGCCGTCTGATGGGCAAGATCGTGGACGTGCTGGCGCCCTTCGCCCAGCTGCAGATTGCGGCCGGAGCGCGCGCCATCCAGGTGTTCGATAGCTGGGTGGGAGCGCTGGGCTCGGACGATTACGTGCGCTTCGCAGCCCCGTATTCGCGGGCGCTGATCGAGCGCATCCGCTCCGCGGGCGTGCCTGTAATCCACTTCGGAACAGGAGCTTCCGGCTTCTTCAAGGAACTGCACGCCGCCGGCGGCGACGTGATGGGCATGGATTGGCGCATCAATATCGACCAGGCCTGGATGGACATCAGCTACCGCTCGGCGATCCAGGGCAACCTGGACCCGGTGGCGCTGTTCGCGCCGCTTCCCGAACTGAAGGCCAAGGTCCACGAACTACTCAAGCGCACCGGAACCCGCCCGGGCCACATATTCAACCTGGGGCACGGGATTCTTCCGGAAACGCCGGTGGAGAACGTCAAGGCCGTGGTGCAGATGGTACGTGACTTTAGACCATGACGGAAGCGGTTCTGCTGCTCGCCCACGGGGCTCCGGAACGCCTGGAAGACGTCGAGAGTTATCTTTCGTTCGTGCGCGGCGGCAGGCCGGGCTCTCCGAAAATCCTCGAAGAGGTGCGAAGCCGGTATCAGGCCATCGGCGGCTCGTCCCCGCTTCTCGCGTGGACTAAGACCCAGGCCAAGGCTCTCCAGGAGCAAACGGGCATCCCGGTGTTCTACGGGATGCGCAACTGGCATCCCTTCATCCGCGAAACCATGGATTGCGTGCGCGATTCGGGAGTGACCCGCATTGCGGCCATCGCCATGGCCCCGCAGTATTCGGATTTGAGCGTGGGGCTCTATATCCGGAAGACCGAAGAGGCTGCCAGGGAGGCCGGCGTTCAGGCCGAGTTTATCTGGGCCAAGAGCTACTTCGATGAACCCCTGCTGCTTGAGGCCTTCGCCGAGCGTGTGCGCACCATTGCCGGCGTATCCCCGGAAGCCCGTTTCCTGTTCACCGCCCACAGCCTGCCGGAGAAGATCCTGGCAACCGGCGACCCCTACGATCGCGAGACCCGCGCCACCGCCGCTGCCGTCGCACGAAAGCTGAATCTGCCGGCTTATGATTTCGCCTACCAGAGCCAGGGGTTCACGGACGATAAATGGCTTGGGCCTACGGTGGAATCGCAGATCGATCGGTATGCGGCCGAGGGCGTGCGGCAGATGGTTCTGGCGCCCATAGGTTTTGTTTGCGACCACGTCGAGATTCTGTACGACGTGGACGTTCTGTTCCGCCAATACGCCGAGCAGCGCGGGATCGCACTGCTCCGCCCCGAGTCCCTGAACGGCTCGGCTGCGTTCACCGGGGCGCTCGCCGAAGTGGCAAGGAGATGTCTCCACTCTGCCTAGAGTCGTAATCATCGGGGGCGGCATTTCGGGGCTTTCGGCCGCCTACTACCTCGCCAAAGCCGGCGTGGGCTCGACGCTCCTCGAACCGCGTCCGCATCTGGGCGGCGTAATCCGCACGGAGCGCGTGGAGGGCTGCACCATCGAAGCCGGCCCGGATAGCTTCCTGGCGGCCAAGCCGGCTGCGTTCGAACTGATCCGCGAATTGGGGCTCTCGGGCGACGTGATCGGTTCCAACGACCATCTGCGCGTGACTTTCGTGCGCAAGGGCGGCAGGCTCGTTCCCCTTCCGGACGGGCTCATGATGATGGTGCCCACGAAGGTTCTGCCGCTTCTGACCACGCCGCTGCTCGGCTGGCAAACCAAGCTGCGCATGGGAATGGAACTGCTTCGCGCCCCCAAGCCGCGCCACGAGGACGAATCCGTTGCGGAGTTCGTGGAAGAGCACTACGGGGCGGAGGCGGTGGACTATCTGGCCGAGCCGCTGCTCTCGGGGGTTTACGGCGGCAACCCGAACGTATTGAGCGTGCGAGCCGTATTGCCTCGCTTCGTAGAGTTGGCCAACCGCTACGGAAGCCTGACGCGCGGCGTGCTCGCCGAGCGCGTGAAAGCGGCGAAGGCGCGGCCACATGGAGCCGCCCCCGCCCCGCTGTTCCGCACTCTCAAGGGCGGACTCGGGCAGATGGTGGACGCTGTGACGGTTTTTCTGGCGGGCAAGATCGAAATCCGGCAGGCTCGCGCGGAAACCGTGGAGAGGGCCGGCGCTGGTTTCCGCGTGCGGGCCGGCGGAGATTGGATCGAAGCGGATCATGTGGTAACTGCCTGCGAAGCGCACAACGCTTCCACATTGCTCGCCGCAGCCGAGGCGCGCGCGGCCGAGTTGCTGGGCATGACGCCCTACAGTTCCTCAATGACCGTGGCCCTAGGCTACCGCCGCTCCGATTTCGACCACCCGCCCGTTGGCTTCGGCTTCCTGGTTCCGAGCAAAGAACGCCGCCGTCTGATCGCCTGCACCTGGGTGGGCACGAAGTTCTCCTATCGGGTTCCCGAAGATAAGATTGTGGCGCGCTGCTTCGTGGGAGGCTCGGAAGATGCGGCGGCGCTCGATGCGCCGGACGATGAAATCCTGGCTTCCGTTACCGGCGAACTTCGCGAGATAGCGGGCGTAACCGCGCGCCCCGTATTCACGCACATCGCGCGATGGCCCAAGGCGATGGCGCAGTACCCGGTAGGGCATTTGGAGAGAGTCGCGGAAATCGAAGCGCGGGTTGCCGCCGTTCCGGGCCTACACCTGGCCGGCAATGCGTACTCGGGCATCGGCGTGCCGGACTGCATCCGGATGGGAAGAACGGCGGCGGAGCGGATACTGAGCGGTTCGCGATAAGACGCGCCGGCTGAGGACGCCCCTAGCCTGAATTTTTCACGAGCGGCGCCGTGCTCCGAACAGGGGCTGAAACCCTTTTCTTTTCGCACTTTTCGGCACGGCCCAAGCCGTACCCTCTCCCGAAGATCCTCAACGCAAGCGTCGCTAATTACAGGAGCCGTAAGCCTGCTTGACGAGCGTTGCTATCACTCCCTGGTCGGTCGTGGCTCGGATCGAGGAGTACGCTCGACTCAGAGATGCGACTGATACGAAGCGAAAGCGGTGGGAGAAATGCGGGCTGGAAAAAGAAATAGCCCCGTGATTGTGGGCTCACGGGGCGAAGCCTTAGTTCAAAATCAGGGGCACGCCAAAGCATGCCCCGCAAGAACCGCTATTTGCAGTCGGCGGAAAGGCTCTTGTAGGGCTTTCCCACTTCCTGTGCATCCACCACTGCCACGGCAGCGACGTTGACGATGGTGCTCACTTCGCAACCGCGCTGCAACACGTGTACGGGTTTGCTGAGACCGGCGATGAGCGGACCGATCAGTTCGCAGTTGCCGATCCGGTTGAGCAGCTTGTAAGCGATGTTGCCCGATTCCAGATTCGGGAAGATCAGCACGTTGGCGCCGCCCTTCAGCGTGGAGAACGGGTAGGTCTCGTTGATGATTTCCGGGACCACGGCGGTATCGGCCTGCATTTCGCCGTCGATCATGAGTCCGGGCGCGCGTTCGCGGACCAGTTCGGTCGCCCGGCGCACCTTATCGGCAAGCGGATGGCGCGTGCTGCCGAAGTTGGAGAACGAAAGCATGGCCACGCGCGGCTCTACATTAAAGCGGCGGGCCTTTTCCGAAGCCATGATGGCGATCTCCGCCAGTTGCTCCGCGGTTGGCTCAATGTTGACGGTGGCGTCGGCGAGGAAGTAGATCTCGCCCTTAGGAGTGATCAGCACATAGATGCCCGCGACCTTCTGCAGTTCGGGGCGAACGGGGATGACTTCGAGCGCCGGCCGGATCGTATCCGGATAGTGCGTGGTCAGGCCGCCGATGAGCGCGTCCGCATCGCCGCTCTGCACCATCATCGCCCCGAACGTGGTGGCGTTCCCAATGAGTTCTTCGGCTTCATGCCGCGTTACGCCCTTGCGCTCCCGAAGCTTGTAGAAGGCGTCGGTATATTCGCCCAGCTTCGCGAACGACTGCGGATCTACAATCTGAACGCCCTCAAGATCCAGCCGCAGTTCCGCGATCTTTGCCCTGATCTTCACTTCGTCGCCGAGCAGGATCGGGTATGCGATCTTTTCATCGATGAGGATCTGGCAAGCCCGCAAAATCTTGGTCTCGCAGCCTTCGGTAAATACGATGCGCTTGGGCTCCCTCTTCGCCTTGTTGATCATGCCGCGCATCAGTTCGTGCGCCTTGCCCAGGCGCCGCTCGAGAGCTTCGCGGTATTGCACGATATCGACGGGCTTTTCGGCGACGCCGGTATCCATGGCGGCCTGCGCCACGGCGGAAGCTTCCCAGATCAGAACGCGGGAATCGAAAGGTTTCGGGATGATGTAGAGCCGGCCGAATTCCATGTGGTCCACGCCATAGGCGCGCATCACGTAATCGGGCACGTCTTCCTTGGCCAACGCAGCCAGGGCGCGCGTGGCGGCGATCTTCATTTCGTCGTTAATCTGACTGGCGCGAACATCCAGGGCGCCGCGGAAGATGAACGGGAATCCAAGAACGTTGTTCACCTGGTTCGGATAATCCGAACGGCCGGTGGCCACGATGGCGTCGGGGCGGGCAGCCACGGCGACGTCGTAAGCGATTTCGGGATCGGGATTGGCCATGGCGAAGATGATCGGATTCGGCGCCATGGTCTTCGCCATTTCAGCCGTTACGCAA
>CAIYHG010000038.1 GCA_903925975.1 uncultured Acidobacteriia bacterium
CGGAACGCCTCCTTGTCTTTGGCCCATGCCGTGTAAGGAATGAACACGCGAACTTGATTCAACTGAAGTCGCTTGGCGAAATCGAGGTCCCGTTCAGTCTCCGCGGCGCTGTACTGCAGCCAATGTTCTGCGTGCCCCGTTGTTGGGGCGGATTGGTAATTGAACCCGCGGACTCCAGACAGGTCCTTGGGTGCGCGTCGCTGTGCGTAGGCCGGGCTTCCCGCAAGCAGGACTAGCGCCGCGAGCGTGGTAGTACCGAATCCAATGACGGTTCTCATGGGAGCATCCTAACATACGCTGTGAATTGCAATTACCGCATTCAGGCTATTACTTCTCCCCCCGCGCGAACGGTCTCGGCCCCCATCTTGCACTTACCGCTGTCAGTCCGAATCCCGGCAGGGCACACGTGACCTTCGAGAAGCCGCTAATCCAGGTGCTTCGGCGAACTGACGCGCCGCCTGGCTAGAGCTGCATCTCCCAGCCCTTGCGGACGTAAGGCCGAAGGAACTTGTTCGCTTCCGCGTTGTCGAAGCACATGTTCTTGGCGTCCCACATCAGCTTCGTGTTTGGCACACGCAGCGCGGCGGCGCCAAGTATCAGCCACTCGATGTACGGCACGGCGATGTCGAAACTGGAACAGCCTGGCTGCCCGCCCTTGCAGGCGCGCACCCAGTCCTGTTGATGGCTGACCGAGCGCGGAAGAATCTGCGGCGGCAGTTTGTACTCCTCCCATCGCGAAGCCGGGAGCAGCCAGACGCCTTCGCCGCGGTCGCACGTGGCCATGTGGCCCTTCTCGCCCACGAACAGCGCGCCGTTGCCGGGAACCCTCGTACGGTCCACCGGGCCGCTTTGTCCCCGGCCAGCCGTTCCGGCCGGAGCGCCCGCCCGGCCCGCCTGCGCCGCGCCCGCCGGAACTCCCGGCGCACCCGGTATCCCCATCGCCGTGCCGCGTCCGGCGCCGGTTGTCCCGGCGCGTTCCCTTCCGGGCTCGGGCGGAGCGTACCGTCCGCGTTCCGCAAGGTTGTTGCCTCGCGGCAGCAACCGCTCGTCGTCTGCCATGCCCGCCGGGTACGCTACGTCACCTCGCAAGTTCTGATGCACGTGCACCGTAACCGGAGGCATGCCGGCGCGCGCGGGAAACTCGTACCGGAGGTGCGAGTTGGTGGGCCAGGTCCACTTGCTAACTCCCTTGACATCGACGCACTCGACGCTGATCGGAGGTGCCTCGCTCAGTTTCAGCGCCAGGTTCGCCGGACCCAGGCAATGGACTAGCCAATCGCCGAGCGAACCGCCGGTGCCGTAATCCAGGTAGGCACGCCAGAGGCGGAACTTATTCTGGTTATAAGGACTTGTGGGGGCCGTCGCCAGCCAAAGGTCCCAATCCAGTCCGGCCGGAATCGGCTGCTCCGGCGGCTCGCTCTGGATGTTGTCTCCGCCGATATAGATCCCACCCGTCCACGCGTGCAACTCCCTGACCGCGCCGATCTCTCCGGACCATAGGATCTCCGCCGCGGTTCGCGTGCCTTCGTGCGAGTAGCCTTGGTTGCCCATTTGAGTCGCTACGTCGTATTTCCTGGCCGCATCACGCAATAGGCGCGCTTCCCATACGGTGCGGGTGAGTGGTTTCTCGCAGTAGATGTGCTTGCCGTGCTGCATCGCGAACAGCGCGATAGCCGCGTGGCTGTGGTCGGGCGTACCGATAATAACCGCATCGATGTTCGAGCCTTCCTTCTCGATCATCTTCCGGAAGTCCTTGTAGCGAGGCGCCCTTTCATAGCGCTGGAAGATCCGCGCGGCGTACTCATCGTTCACGTCGCAGAGCGCAACGATGTTCTCGCTGGTGGCTACCGTGGCGAGATCGTCCCCGCCGCGGTTGCCGAAGCCGATGCCAGCCACGTTCAGCTTGTCCAGCACCGACTTGAAGCCCAACGCTTTCAGTGAGGGCACGCTGCCAAAGCCGCCGGCTGGAACCGCGCCAGCCAGCAAGCTTCCATAAAAGAAATAGCGTCTGGAAAATCGAGTGTCGCTCATGGCAACTCCAATCTGTGATTCATCGCCCGGGTCGCGCCGTCGATCCGCCTTGCACTGAGAGCGCAGAAGATCTGCGCTCGCAACTCGAACAACATACGGTCAACCGGGCTGTACTCCGACAATCGTGCGTTTCGATTTGCGGGGCAAGAGAACATCTCACGGGTGCCCAGGTCTTCTCTGCGGAGGCCGCACTCTGTCAGAACCGGGTGCGCTCGCGGGTTGCGCCGCCTGAATTCAGCATGCCACAATGTACGCGTTCTCAAACTTCACTCGGGGAAAAGTGTAGCGCAGAGCAGCGTGCAAAGCAACACGGTCTTCTGCTTGGATTGCGGGAAGCGCCTGCAAAGCGACTGGAGTTGGCGGCGGCGCCGCGCCACTGGCTGCAACTCCCGGCGGGGCCGTATGCTATGCCAACTTGTGAACCAAGATGGGCAGGAGGTTTCCTTATGCGATGGTTCTGTTCTCTCGGAATCCCGAGCGTCCGGCTTCAGGGGGTCGATTTGGTCCGGCGAACCGCCCGCCAGGGCTGCCGCATGTGCGGCTTGGCGTTGGTTGCTGCTGCGGTCTTCCAGATGGCGGCCGCGTGCGCCGACCGGCCTCGCACTTTTGCCAATCCCATCAATATCGACTACCGTTTCATGCTGGATTCGCCGAGCCGGCGTGAGGCGGCGGATCCGGTGATTGTATTGTTCGGAGACGACTATTACCTGTTCGCGTCGAAATCCGGCGGGTACTGGCACTCCAAAGACATGGTCGACTGGACGTTCGTGACGCCGACTGGTCTGCCGATCGAAGCTTACGCGCCAGCCGTCATGGCCTGCGACGGCGCCCTGTACTACAGCGCCTGCAACATCGGCCTATACAGGAGCAAATCCCCCAAGGATGGCCAGTGGGAGTACCTCGGCAAACCGTTTGACGTGGGCGATCCCGACCTCTTCGCCGACGATGACGGCCGGGTCTATCTCTACTACGGCCTCTCCTACAACGGAGCGATCTCGGGACTGGAGCTGGATCCGAAGAATCAGTTCAAGCCCATCGGCGCGCCGTTCTTCTGTTTCCGCGCCAATCCCGCCGAGCACGGCTGGGAACGCCGCGGCGACGACAATCTGGGAGCGCCAACGGGATCGGCCTTTCAGGATGGTCCATGGTTCGAGGGCGCCTGGATGACCAAACACGCGGGCGTTTACTATCTGCAGTACGCCGCGCCGGGCACCGAATGGCGCACCTA